>JAIVIZ010000181.1 GCA_020200315.1 Sphingomonadales bacterium
AGCATATCCAGATCCTCGCCACCTGGAGCTTCCTCCTGTTCGGCGTGACCATGATCCTGTTCGGAACGGTGCGCGCCAACGGCGCGGTAATCGGGCCGCTCGTCATTCTCGCGATCGGCCTTTATCCGTTCCGGCTCGGTTTCGCGCTGATCGCGCACCGGTGGATCGGCGCCGACGCGCTGTGGCTCAGCTTTCCGGTGAGCAGCATGGCCAACATGCTGATGGCGATCGCCTTCTATCTGCACGGCGGGTGGCGGACCGCGCGGATGCTTCCGCCCGAGCCGGTGCAGGCGGTGGAGGAGGATTTGGCGACGACCGAGCCGGGCGGTCGCCTCAACCCGGCTGGATAGGCGCGGGGCGGCACGCTAGAGGCTCGCCATGCCCCAGCCCAGCTTCCCCGCCACCCGCATGCGCCGGGGCCGCTCCGCCCCGTGGATCCGCGCCCTGCTCGCTGAGCACCGCCTGCACCCCAGCGACCTCATCTGGCCGTTGTTCATCGCAGAAGGGAAGGACGGCGAGGAACCGATCGCGACCCTGCCGGGCGTCAGCCGCTGGACCGTTGATCGCCTCGCAAGCCAAGCGCGCGAAGCCCGCGATCTCGGCATTCCATGTCTCGCCCTGTTCCCCAACACGCCGCGCGACCTGCGCACCGACGACGGCCGTGAGGCGCTCAATCCCGACAATCTGATGTGCCGTGCCATCCGCGCGATCAAGGATGCGGTGCCGGAGGTCGGCATCCTCACCGATGTCGCGCTCGATCCCTACACGTCGCACGGCCACGACGGGCTCACCGACGCGCGCGGCTATGTCCTCAACGACGAAACCACCGAGCAGCTTGTCGGCCAGGCGCTGGTCCAGGCGGCCGCCGGCGCCGACATCGTCGCGCCATCCGACATGATGGACGGCCGGGTCGGCGCCATCCGATCCGCGCTCGAAGCCGCCGGCCACCGCAACGTCGCGATCATGGCCTATGCCGCCAAATATGCCTCCGCCTTCTACGGCCCGTTCCGCGATGCGGTCGGCTCGCGCGGCCTCTTGAAAGGCGACAAGCGCGGCTATCAGATGGATCCGGCCAACGGCGCCGAGGCGCTGCGCGAAGTCGCCCTCGACCTCGCCGAGGGCGCCGATATGGTGATGGTCAAGCCCGGCCTCGCCTACCTCGACGTCGTCGCCCGCGTGAAGGACCGCTTCGGCGTGCCGACCTTCGCCTACGCGGTGTCCGGCGAATATGCGATGATCGAGGCCGCGGCGGCCGCCGGGGCAGGGGAGCGCGACGCGCTGATCCTCGAGACGCTGATGGCCTTCAAGCGCGCCGGCGCAACCGGCGTGCTGACCTATCACGCGCGCGACGCCGCCCGCCTGCTGCATGGCTGACACGGTCGCCACGACCGATCGTCTGTTCCTGCGCGAGTGGGACGACGCGGATGAAGTGCGCTTCTACGACATCATGAACCGGCCCGCAGTCATGCGTCACCTCGGCGGCCTTCAATCGCCCGAGCAATGGCGTGAGGCGTTCCATCGCCTCCGCGGTTTTCAGGAGGAATTCGGCCACACCTTCTGGATCATCGAGGACCGCGCGAGCGGCGACATCCTCGGCTTCTGCGGCCTCAAGCGCGTCAACGCGCCCGGCGCCGGCGACCTCACCGACCAGCATGAGATCGGCTGGCGCCTACGCGAAAGCGCGTGGGGACAGGGGATCGCCAAGGAAGCCGCGATCGCCAGTATCGATCTAGCCTTCTCACGCTTCGCCGCGCCGCACGTGATTGCCCCGACGGCGCGCGGCAATCGTGCAAGTCAGGGCTTAATGAAGCGCCTCGGCATGATTCGGCGCCCAGACCTCGACTACATCGACGCGCGATTCCCAGCAGTGAGCGAGATCACCCCGCAGATTGTTCATTCGATCGATGCCGCCGACTGGCCCTCCGCCCGTGCCGGAGCGCTCGGCCCGCGTTAGTGCGACAGCCGCGCCGTCAACGCCTTGATCTCCGCCGCCTGCCGCTGGTCGAGCGCGCCGACCTCGTCCGCCGCGGCGCGGATCGCCGTCAGGTCCGACGCACCGATCCCGCCGGTGCCGTGCACGCGCTCCCCGGCCAGCGCATCGATCTCGCCCACCGCTCGCGAGGTCGGCGCCCGCGCCGCTTCCAGCGCGGACAGCAGCTCCTGCGCCGCGATCCAGCTTTCGCTCTGCGGCGCGCCCGCCGCACCGGCCGCCCGCTCGGCTGGGCCATAGGCCATCCGAAATGCCGCTTCACCCGCGCGCGCCTCGTCGATCAGCGCGGCCAGCCGGCTCCGCACGCCTGCATCGACCGGCCGCTGCACCAGCGGACGCTCGACCGGAAGGCGCGGATCGATCGCTTCCGCCGCGCGCGGCGCCTATCCTAGAAAAGCAGCAACTTATGCGAGGACCGCAAGAGCGATGCTGTGCTTGCGGGGTCACCCAAAAGCAAAGCGTAAGCGCAAGCAGCCCCGTTGCCGCAGTCACGGCGTGCGCCTGAATGCCATTTGGTGCGTTTGTTACGCGATGGATCAGCTCGCCGAATTCCAGCGCTTCAAGTTCAGAGCCGATGGCACCGAACGGACCGTCTATCGCATGGGGTCGGGTCCGCCGGTGATTGTGATGCACGAGGTTCCTGGCATCTCCGCCGAAGTGCTCCGGTTCGTGCGAAAAGTGGTGGATGCTGGTTTCGAGGTGCTACTGCCGCATCTGTTTGGCGTGCTCGGAAAGAAGACCAACGAGCTGAACCGCGTGCGTGAGTTGGCCAGGCTGTGCATCAGCCGCGAATGGCACGTGCTTGCGGAGAACCGTTCCAGCCCCATCTGCGATTGGCTCCGGGCGCTCGCCCGTTATATTCACCATGAGAGCGGAGGCTGCGGCGTTGGAGTGGTCGGCATGTGCGTCACCGGCAACTTTGCCCTGACAATGACCCTTGACGACGCTGTGGTTGCGCCCGTGCTGGCCCATCCCTCCTTCCCGCTCCCGATAACGGCAGCGAAGGCCGCGGCCCTCCACGTGACGCCGGAAACACTCGACAATGCGCGGCGGCGGATCCGGGACGAAGGCCTGAAGCTAATGGGGGTGCGGTTCACCAGCGACCTGTTGTTCTGCCGCGCAGCGCGGTTTGAGCGGCTCCGGCGCGAGTTCGGCACCGCGTTTGAGGCGGTCGAGGTTAGTGGGTGCGCGGCAAAGCAGCACCCAGAGCCGCCACACAGTGTCCTGACCATCGGCCTAATCGACCGCGAGGGTGAACCGACCCGCGAAGCCGTCGACAAGGTCATCCGTTTCCTGTCAGATCGGCTCTACTAGCAGAGAGCGGCAGCGACCAATCAGCTGCCCTCCTTCAGCAGGGAGCTTCACCTTCGTCGGAGCGGTTCTCGCCGAAAAAAATGTCCTTCGCCTTCTCTTTCATCTGCTCCATCTGAGGCTTGAGCACCGGCGTGTCGGGGTCCATCGTGCTACCCCGCTTCTCGTCCATCTTTGATCTCCTGATTGACAAAGGCCACGTGCAGACTGCCGTGCGGTTCTAATG
>JAIVIZ010000086.1 GCA_020200315.1 Sphingomonadales bacterium
GCTGGGCGATGTCGCGCCCCTGAAGGATATGATCGCTGTCTCGAAGGCAGCGGGGGCGATGGTGCTGGTCGACGAAGCTCACTCGATGGGCTTCATCGGCGAGAATGGCCGCGGCGTCGCCGAGGCGCAGGGCGTGATCGACGACGTCGACTTCATCATCGGCACGTTCTCCAAGTCGGTCGGCACGGTCGGCGGCTTCTGCGTCTCGAACCATCCCAAGTTCGAGATCCTTCGCCTCGTCTGCCGCCCCTATGTGTTCACCGCCTCGCTTCCGCCGAGCGTGGTTGCCACCGCAGCGACCTCCATTCGCAAGCTGATGCACGGATCGAACAAACGGGCGCATCTGCTCGAAAATTCCAGGAGCCTCCACGCGGGGTTGAAGCAACTCGGCTTCACGCTCGGAACGGAAGAGCCGCAGTCGGCGATCATCGCGGTCATCATGCCCGATCTCGAGAAGGGTGCCCTGATGTGGGAGGCGCTGCTCAAGGAGGGTCTCTACGTGAACCTCGCACGACCCCCGGCGACCCCTGGCAACATGACCCTGCTGCGCTGCTCGCTGTGCGCCGAACATACGAGCGATCAGGTCGGTGAAATCCTCGGCATGTTCGCGGCAGCGGGACGAGCGACCGGTTGCATCGGATAGCTCGCTTCGCGACTCTTCCGCTCAAGCGTCAAGGCGCGTAGGCTCGCACCATGACGCCGACGGAAGAGCTGCAGTTCGATTGGCGCCGCGGCGGAGCCGCCGCGGCCGGGCTCATCGCGACACTCATCCTGCTCGGCATGGTGTTTCTCGTCGCCGTTTCGAACCACGCTCGGGACTCCGCGCTGGAAAGCGAACGGCACGCCTACGACGTCAACCTGCTGACGCGCAGCGTCGATGCAACCCTCGTTCGCGCGGAGGCTGCGCTCGGCAATTACGTGCTCGATGAGGATGAGCGCGTCACCGGCAACATCTATTACAGCCAATGGCGCCTCGCCGGCGAGGAGATCAACCAGCTTGACCGGCTCGTCGCCAGCGATCCCGAGCAAAGCCGGCGCGTGGATGATCTCGAGAAAATCTATCAACTGCGCAGCGGCCAGTTCGCTACCGCCGCGCGCGCCGTTGCCGCCAAACAGGGCACGCTGGCAATCAACCTTTACTATCAGGCATCGCGGTCGCCGACGGGACCGGCGCTTCAGGCCAAGCTCGGCGAGATCGCCCAAAGCGAGCGGTCAGCGCTCGAAGCGCGAATTGCGCAGACCCAATTCTTTTCAGCCGAAGCGGATCGGTTGACCGATTATCTCAGCTGGCTCGGTGTGCTGGCCGGGATTGGCGGGATCATTCTTGGCGCGATTGCCGTGCAGGCGCTTCGTCAGAACGCCCTCGCCCGCCGCGAGGCCGAGAGCGAATATGAGCGCAGCCTCGCTTTGGAAGAGGCGGTTGCCGACCGAACGCGCGAGTTGAGCCTCGCCAATGAGGCGCTGAAAACAGAAGCGATCGAGCGGCAGTCGGCCGAAGCCCAACTGCGGCAGGTTCAGAAAATGGAGGCGGTCGGACAGCTTACCGGCGGTATCGCGCACGACTTCAACAATATGCTGGCGGTCGTGGTCGGCGGGATCGACCTTGCGCGCCGGCGTCTCAACGGCCCACGCCGCGAGGTCATGCTCCACCTTAACAACGCCATGGAAGGAGCAACGCGCGCGGCCGCCCTCACCCGTCGCCTGCTGTCCTTTGCCCGGTCAGAGCCGCTCTTGCCGGAGCGCGTGGACAGCTCCAGCCTCGTCGCCGGCATGTCCGACCTTCTCGACCGTACGCTGGGCGAACGAATTAGTGTCGACACCAACCTCGACCCTCATGCCTGGGCGACGTTCGTCGACCCGCATCAGCTCGAAAACGCCATCCTCAACCTCGCTGTGAACGCCCGCGATGCGATGGACGGCACCGGCCAACTCACCATCGAAACCACCAACGTCAGCCTCGGCGCCAATGCCGTGGGCGACATCCGGGCCGGCGACTATGTGCGGGTGTCGGTCAGCGATACCGGGGCGGGCATGCCTGCGGATGTGATCGAGCGCGCCTTCGAGCCTTTCTTCACGACCAAGCCGGTCGGCAAGGGCACGGGTCTCGGGCTCAGTCAGATCTTCGGTTTTGCCCATCAGTCTGGCGGCGAGGTCGGCATCGAAAGCAAGGTCGGCAAGGGCACGACCGTGTCGATCTACTTGCCGCGAACCGAAGCGCAGGCGACCGTGCGACTTCATCCGGCGATGCAGCGGGGCGAAGCCGAGGCGCGAGTGCCCGGTGCGCGCATCCTGTTGGTCGAGGACGATCCGCGAGTCCGCGCCGCAACGGTCGGCGCGCTCGAAGATCTCGATTACGAGCCGGTCGCCTGCAGCAGCGGCGTCGAGGCGATCGCACTGTTCGATGCGGAGTCGTTCGACCTCGTCATCTCGGACGTGGTCATGCCCGAGATGACCGGCCCCGAGCTGATCCGCATCCTCAAGGCGCGGCGACCCGATATCGCGGTGATGTTCGTCACCGGCTATGTCGGTGAGGGCGAGAGCGATGACCTCGTCGGCCATGAGCTGCTGAGGAAGCCCTTCACGGTTGGCGCACTCGCCGGCGCCATCGTGCGCGCGCTGGACCGCGACTTCAGTGAATCGCCCCGGAGCGGAGGAGCCGCGGCAGCAGGCTGATCGCGGCGAGCAGCGGATGGCGGCGTTGCCACGGCTTCAGCGCGAACTTCGTCCCGGCATGGCGATTGATTTTCCACACGATGTAGTCGGCGCCGCCCGCATAGGTGACACTCGCCTTGGCAAGGCGGAACACCGACAACGCTTTGCCTTCGAGCCGCCGTCGCATCCATCCATGGCTCGAACGGACCGCAACGGCCAACGCCGGCATGGTGAATCGGCGATAGCGCTCGGGATCGGCATCGACCACCGACACAGCGCGGCCTTTTCGCTCCGCCCGAAGCTCGGCTGAATAGGTCAGCGCAAACGCCTGTCGCCACAGGTCGAGTTCGTCGTCCAGATGACCAACGCTCGGCAGTGCCGAACCAAGCAGCGTCGGTGCGGCGCGGGCCACCGCCGCTACGGTTCTGTCGCGCGCGGCTTGACTACTCGCCCACACAAGCCGCGCTGGCTGGGCGAAGCGCGCCCACACCGACACGCTGCGCGTCTTTGGGCCGTTCAGCCGGTCAAAATCCCGCTCGCTCACCACAGCGTATTTGGCCGCAAGTCCGCCCAGTTCGAACGGAAAGACATTTGGTGGGATCAGGCGGTTGGCGAGCGCCAGCCAGCGCTTGCCATAGGCAGAGCGATAGTCGGACACGATCAGATAGAAATCGAGCATCAGGCCGTCGAACTTCGCCTCGCGAAGGCACGACCCGTAGAACAGCACCGCGCGCGATGCATCGCCATGCTTCGCTGCGATGGCTTCAGCCAGGCGGGTGACTTGCGGATCGACGTCCTGCTCCAGCTCGGCGCGGACGAGCTCGACGAGCGGCTCGGTCATAAGGTCAAGCGGCGAGGCGGACGAACGACAGCGGCAGGGTCGAGCGCAGCGTGATTGGCTGGCCAATCTCGGCGCGGAACGTCTCCCCGTCCAGAATTACGTCGGACGCATCCCCCTCAATCGAAATCTCGTCCGATCCCTCGATGTGAACGCCATCGAGCTTGCTCCGGTCGAGCTTGCCGACGAGGCTGGCGGCGATCGCCCGCATCAGCAGGAACGGCCGCTGTTCCACTGCCAGCAGCTTGAGGCGGCCGGTCCGCACCGTGCCCACGTCCGATGTCAGCAGAAGCTTCTCGAGGGTGGTGACCAGCAGCAGGGCGAAGCGCCCCGTCAGTTTGCCGTCGCGCCGAACCGAGACGCTGAGCGGGCTCGGCGCTGGCGGCAGGAAGCTCATCTTCAGCCCGAACAACTGGCGCACCATCAGCGCCAGCGCGGCCAGCACATGACTGACTCCGTTGGGCAGGCCGAGCGGATAGATTTTATTGCGGCAGTAGAGCATCGTGTCGGCCAGGCCTGCCCCGCCGAGGAACATGCCGATCACGGGCTTGCCCTCGCCATTGCCATGCCGCAGCGCAATCAGCTCGCGCGGCACGAGGTGCGCCGAAAGATCCCCTTGGGCAAGCTCGACCAGCCGCTCGAACGCAGCAATCGGGTCGCCGTGCGCGCCGAGGTCAAGCGCGATGAGGTTGGTCTTGCCGCTCGGCAGCACGGCGACCGGCGGCGGCGCTTCGCCGAAATGACCGCCATTGTGCAGTTCGGTGAGCGCCGCCTGGACCGTACCGTCGCCGCCGTTGATGACCAGCATCGCAGGCTTGACCCGCGCGATGGTCTTCAGCGCCTCGCCGATCTGCTCGACCCGCTCGACCTCATAATGGAAGATATCTGGATGCGCCGCGCAATAGGCCCGGACACGGGGCAGCTGCGCGACATTGCCGGTCGATTTCGGGTTCGACAGCAAGGCGATACGCGCGCGGCCCATCAGCTCTTCGCAGGACCGATCGAGAGGCCGCGGACATACATCAGGGTGACATCCGTGCGGGTCGGGCCGTTGCCGACCCGGATACCGGTCTGATTGAAGGCGGGCTTCAGGTTGAAGATGGTAAGGTGCGGGTTGCGCGAAAAACCGCCGCCGTCGGCACGGTCCTTGTCGCCGTTGCCATTCAGATCGTGGTGCAGCGCAACCGCGTACACACCGGGGGCCGGCACGGCGATGCAGATCTCCATCGGCGCGGTCGAGCGGACCGGGACGACGACGTTGCGCAGCTTGCCGTGATGCACGAGGTAGCGCGCCGGATTCCCGTCGTAGAGCGACACCTTGATCGTTCCCGTCGGCTCCTTGAAGCCCCTTACGAGGACATCGATCGACGGCCTGCCCGAGGTGCAGGCGGCCGCATCCGACCCAACCGCGGTGGCTGATGCGCCACTGCCCGTCGGCAGCGTGGCGATTATCGTGAACAACAAACCGAATTTCCGCATGATTTTCCAAACCGCTTCGCTATGAGGACTAGGACGGCAGCGCCCACAGCGAGGGCAGACTGCCCCTATCCGCTCTGTCGGCCCTGTTTGCGGCCAAATCATGGTATTGGGACGACCAAAACTTGCCGGCATTGATCGACCGATATCTGGCCCGCACCATCGCCGTTCCGCTGATCGGAACGCTGGTGCTCGCGTCGATGCTGTTCGTGCTCGACAAGATGCTGAAGCTGTTCAGCTTCGTGATCGACGCGGGCGGGCCGGTGAAGGTCGTGTGGCAGATGCTCGCCAACCTGCTTCCGGAATATTTCTCGCTCGGCATTCCGATCGGGCTTCTGCTCGGAATCCTTCTCGCCTTCCGCAAGCTCGCGACCTCGTCCGAGCTCGATGCCTTGCGAGGCAGCGGCGTCGGCTATGGCCGCCTGCTGCGCGTGCCCTACATCTTTGCCATTGGATTGACGCTGCTCAATCTGGCGATCGTCGGTTATATCGAGCCGTGGGCGCGCTACCGCTACGAGCGGCTGCGCTTCGACCTCACCTCCGGCGCGCTGGGTGCCGCGATCAAGGTCGGCGAGTTCAATCGGCTGGGCAAACGGATGACGCTGCGAATCGAGCGCAGCGACCACGACGGCACGCAGCTCAAGGGCATTTTCCTTCAGGTCGACGACAAGCCGGGATCGACCGTTGCGGCGACCGCGGCGGAAGGGCGGTTCCTCGCCACCGACGATCCCAACACGATCCTCTTCCGCCTCAAGAAGGGCCGCCTCATCCAACAGATGGACAAGTTCGCCGCGCCGCGAAGCCTCGCCTTCGACAGCTACGACCTGCCGATCAGCCTGCCGGCGATCGACAAGTTCCGGGGGCGCGGCAAGGACGAAGACGAACTGACGCTGATCGAGGTGCTGAAGCGCGGATACGGTCCGGGCGGACCGTTCAATCGCGACCCCGCACAGGCCAATGCCAATTACCGCCTAGTTGAGGCGCTGATGATGCTGGTGCTGCCGCTGCTCGCGGTTGCCCTGGCCGTCCCGCCCAAGCGGAGCACTTCATCGTTGGGCATCTTCGTCGCGATCGTAATGGTCGTCACCTACCACAAGATCAATCAATATGGGGAGCAGATGGGGGCGCAGGGCCGGCTCGATCCATTGCTCGCGCTGTGGGGCCCGTTCCTCCTTCTGTTCTCGCTGATCCTGTGGATGTATCACGTCGTTGCGCATCGTCCCGGCGGTCAGCCGATCGGCGCGCTCGAGCGCTTCTTCGCCAAAATCAGCAAGTCGGTCCGGCGCCTGTTCAAACGGCGCTTCCGTGGTCTGAACGGAACGCAAGCCGACGAGGACGAGGATGAAGGCACAACGGCAGTGCCGGCATGATCAACTTCGACTTCATGCCCTCGGCCCCGATCGCGCGCTACACGGCGAAACTGTTCCTGACGCGCACGCTTGCCGTGCTCGCGAGCCTCGCGCTCATCCTGATGACGCTCGATCTTCTCGGTGAGAGCGGCAAAATCCTTGCGGTACCCGGCAATGGTCAGGCGCAGCTCGGGCATTATGTCGTGCTCCGCATCCCGCAGCTGATCTCGCGATTCCTGCCGTTCTCGGCGCTGCTCGGCACGCTGATCGCCTTCGCCGGCCTCAATGCCAACAGCGAGGTCATCGCGATGAAGGCCGCGGGCGTCTCCGCTCACCAGATCCTGGCTCCGTTGATCATCGCCAGCTTCGGCGTCGCGGTGGCGACTTTCGCCTTCAACGAGACGGTGGTGGTCCATTCCACAGTGGCGCTAAGTGCATGGGAAGATGCCGATTACCATGCCATCCCGCCTGAGAGCGGGGTGTTGAGCAACATCTGGCTGCTCGATGGCGACGACCTCATCCGCGCGCGCCACGTCGGAGGATCGGGACGGGGTCTGCACCTCGAGCGGGTCACGGTTTACGAGCGCGATCATGGAACCCTGCAGCGGACGATCGACATCGCCCGTGCGGACCAGTTGCCAGGCGGCGGCGAGCAGGGCTGGCGGCTGAAGGGCGTGCGGACCTACGACGCGGCGATGAACCTCGTCAGCGTTCAGCCGGAAGCGATCGGCTTCAGGGGTGTCAGCCGAGTGCGCTTCACCCTGGCCAAGGTCGACCCGACCGAGCAGGATTTTCCGACGTTGCGCCACTCGATCGCCGAGCTGGAGGCGGCGGGGCGTCCGACCGAGGAGGCACGCGCCGGCCTATGGCACAAAATCGCCGCGCCGTTGTCGACGATGCTGATGCCGCTGCTGGCCGCGATCGCGGCCTTCGGCCTCGCCCGCTCCGGCCAGGTGCTGCTCCGCGCCTGTGTGGGTATGGCGCTCGGCTTCGCCTATTTCGTGGTCGACAATTTCAGCTTGGCGATGGGCAATGTCGGCATCTACCCACCGTTCCTTGCCGCTTGGGCGCCCTTCCTGCTGTTCCTGCTGATCGGTGAAACCGTCCTCATCCGCAGCGAAGAATAGGAACGTGGTCGCTGCATCGTCGTTGTCCCAGCGAAGCTGGAGGATGAGCGCGATGGTCGATGACAAGCACCCGATGCAGGCCGACGGCGAGCAGCTTCGCACGAAGGACGATCGGCTGGAGAGCGTTGGAAAACCTGCCACGCGCCCTGCCGCGCCGGGCCAGACCGGCGAGTCAGGCGGCGGTCCCTACCCAAACCCCTACACCGGTCAGGTCAGCGATCCGGACGGGCCCGACAAGTTCCTCGGCCACGGCGGCCAGAGCGAAATCGAATATCACGGACCGGGTGAGGACGGCGACGAAGGCGGCGCCAAGGCGAATGCCGTGACCGAAGAGGATTAGTCCATCAGCTCAATCCAGACTGGCGCATGATCGCTGGTCTTTTCCCATCCCCGCACATCGCGGTCGACGCCGGCGGACTTCAAACGGGCAGCAATCGCCGGGCCGAGCAGCAAATGGTCGATCCTGAGGCCCGCGTTGCGCTCGTACGCCCGGCGAAAATAGTCCCAGAAAGTGTAGATCGTCGCGCCCGGATTGAGATGGCGCAGCGCGTCGGTCCAGCCCTGCGCCACCAGCCGCGCATAGGCCGCGCGCACCTCCGGCGCGAACAGCGCATCCTCGAGCCATCGCTCCGGCTTGTAGACGTCGAGTTCGGTCGGCATGACATTGTAGTCGCCGGCGAGGATCACCGGCGCACCGCTGTCGAGCAAGCTCGCGGCATGGCGGATCAGCGCCTCGAACCATGCCAGCTTGTAATCGAACTTCGGGCCAGGCCGCGGATTGCCATTGGGCAGATAGAGGCCGCCGATCAGGACGCCGCCGACCGCCGCCTCGATGTAGCGGCTGTGCATAGGTTCGGGATCGTCGGGCAGGCCCCGTCGCGTTTCTATCGGCGTTCCGATGCGACTGAGGATGGCGACGCCGTTCCAGCTCTTCTGGCCATGCCACAGCGCCTCATAACCCACGGCCCGAATGGCCTCGACCGGAAATTTCTCGTTGGGAGCCTTCAGTTCCTGCAGGCAGACGATATCGGGCCGCCCCTGTTCAAGCCAGCGCAGGAGCACGGGCAAGCGTCCGTTGACGCCGTTCACATTGTAGGTGGCAACTTTCATGCGCCCGGCAACGCACCAGTTTGGGGTGAAGTGCCCTAGCGCCTCGCTCCGCCGCGCCAGCTGCTCGCCGCCAGCCGGCCGACGAGCGGCGGCAGGCCGCGATGGCTCGAGCGGTGGTAAAGCGAACCTTCCTCGAGTTCGGCGCACAGCCGCCGATGCGCCTCGCCGAGCGCATGATAGGGCAGGCCGGGCAGCAAATGGTGCAGCGCGTGGTAGCGCAGCCCGACCGGCGCCCACAGAGCCGGCAGGGTTCCGGGCGGCGGCACGTTTACGCTGTCGAGATATTGCGCGGTGACGCTCATCGCCTCGCCGTCATTCTCCCACAAGTGCGCGACCAGCGTGCGCACCTGGTTGAGCAGCATCGTCCCGGACGCGACGCCAAGGAAGATGGCGAAGGCGCGCAGCGGCACTACGCCGGTCGCGACGAGCAGCAGCAGCGAAATCGACCACAGGCTGGCGCCCGCTTCCTGCCAAAGCCACACGCGCCGGAAATCACCATCGGCAGGGCGGCGGCGGAAGGCAGGGTTGATCTGCAACCCCGAATAGCGCGCGACGATTAGCGCGCGAAGCTTCGGTGAGACCAGCGACAGCGGAGTCAGCAGTGCGAAGCGCGCCATCAGTGCGACCGGCGCAAGCGTCGAAGCCACCAGGAACAGGGGAAACGTCCACGGCTTCATTAACGCCAGCGGGAGATATTCCGGGTCCTCCGCCGTCCCGTAGCGCGTCTTGGCATGGTGAAGATTGTGCACGCCCTCATACATGAAGGACGGGATCAGCAGCGGAATGCCGACGAGCAGGTTCCAGCCGAGCCGGAACCCCGGCAGAGCGCTCGGCTTGATATGCGTCAGTTCGTGAATAAAGCTTCCTGCACGATATAGCGCGAGAATGGCAACGATCCCTGCTGCAACAGCCAGTAGCGTCGAACTCGCAAAGATCGCTGTAAAAAGCGCCGCATAACCGAGCGCCGCGGAGCCCAGCATGTCGGTCCAGTACATCTGCGGCTTGGCGATGTTCAGCTCGCGCGTCAGGTTGGCGGCGGTTCGGAGAAGATGCTTGTCGTCGGCGATCCGCGGCCGCACCCCGTCTACAGATAATGCTGCATCCGACGCGGCGGGGCGATCGAGGAGGGCTATTTCGTTCATGTCACTGTTCGCGCTCCCATTTGCAGCAAATAGTGGCGCCATCATTGCGTTGCAATGAACGCTCAGCCAAGCGTCCTGGCAAAGCGCATGCTGGTCCGTTCATAGCCCAGATGGCGGTAGAAAGCATGGGCTTGAGTCAGCCGGTCGTTGCTGGTGATTTCGACCAAAGCGCAACCGCTTCCGCGCAGGTGCGCCTCCGCTCGCTCGACCAGCAACCGCCCGATGCCCCTGCCCCGCGCCGCCTCTGCAACGACCAGGATCGTGATTCGCCCGACCGGGGCGGGGCGATGGACCACGATCATCCGGTGAAGTCCGCACAAGCCCACGACGGTATCGCCCAGGAGAGCGACCAGCGGTACCTCCCCGGCCCCGGCAAGCAATCGCAACCGCTCGCGCACGCCAGTCGCCTCCACGTCATGGTCGAGCAGCGCAATCAACGGCACCAGAGCTTCGGCGTCGCTCGGAACGGCGTTCCTGGTTTTCGGCTCGCGTTCGGGTACCGGCTCAGGCTCTGACAACTGCTCCGGTAGGGGCTCAGCCTCAGGTTCCGGCTTCTTGCGCCTCCGCGGCTTCTCCTTGACGCCGAGCGATGCGCTCCAGTCGGATAGGCCGAGGCTTCGAAGATACTCCTCGACATCTTCGGCTGTCGCCGTCGGAATCTTAGCATTCATCCCGAACACCGCCCTGCCGGCGGCGTCGCTCAGTCCGACTTTGCCGAAACCCACCTTTCCCGAAGTCCGCACCCTCGAGCGGACCAGCTTGAGTCCGCGGTTGCGTGCGCTTTCCGCCAGCGCGTCGAGGTCGGCGCTCACAGCCTGTCGAGCAGGTGCAGCACGAGGCCAACGCTGCCGCCGACCAGTGTGCCGTTGATGCGAATATATTGAAGATCGCGGCCGACCGCGCTCTCCAGCCGATTGGTCACGGTCCGCGCATCCCACCCGCGCACCGTCTCGCTGACCAGCTTGACGATCGACCCGCCATAGCTCGCCGCCATGCCGGCTACCGCGCGGCGGGCGAACTGGTTGATCGCGGATCGAATTCGCGGGTCGCCCTCCAGTGTCGAGCCCATTGATTTGATCACGTCGCCGAGCTTGCCCGCCATCGCCGCATCCGGGTTGCGCGCCGCCTTGATCACCGCGGACCGCGCCTTCTGCCACAGCGTATCGATCCACAGCCCGACCGAACGGTTGGCGAGCAGTTCGTCCTTCATCGCCTCGACCCGCGTCCGCGTCTCGGCATTGGTCTGCAGATCGTTGGCGAGCTGCGCCAGCGCCTGCTCGACCTTGATCCGCACCGGATGCGCCGGGTCCGTGCCCATCTCGACCGTCAGCTTTTTAAGGCCGTCGACCACCGCATCGGCGATCCGGCTGTCGATTCCGGCCAGTTTGAGAATCCAGTTGGCGCGCTTGTGCACCATCTCACGGATCAGTTCCTCGTTGGCATCGAGCGCGCGCGCCATCCAGCGGATCGCCGCCTCGAGCATCGGCACGTGCCGATGCTCGTTGATTGCGCTGGCGAGGGCATGGCCGAGGAGCGGCGCGACCTCCATTCCTTTCAGCCGCGACGACACCGCGCCTTTGATCAAGCCGCCGAGCCGCTCGTCGTCGAGGCTCTCGGCAAGGTCGGCGATCAGCCGCGACGCGCCGCGCCGGATGCGGGTTTCCTCGCCCGCCGGCGCCTGAAGGAACCTTCCCGCTACCCCGGCGAGGTCGATGTTCCGCATCCGCCGCGCCACCACCGGCGCAATCAGGAAATTTTCTTTGAGGAAGGTCGCCAGCGTCTCGCCGATGCGGTCCTTGTTGCGCGGAATAATGGCGGTGTGTGGGATCGGCAGACCGAGCGGATGCCGGAACAGCGCCGTAACGGCGAACCAGTCGGCCAGGCCGCCGACCATCGCGGCCTCGGCAAAAGCTTTGATCCACCCGGCGGCGGGATGCGCCGGCTCCAGCACCCGCGCGACGCCGAACGCCACCGCCATAATGACCAGCAGGCCGGTGGCGGCGGCCTTCATCCCCGCCGCGCCGGGCTGCGCGGGGTTGAAGCGGGAAAGCGGTCGCCGGGTCATCGCGGCACTCTAGGCAGGCGTAGGCGCGCCTGCCACCCTCGTGGCTATTCGGCCGGCTGGGGTATCGGCCCGCTCATCGGCTTATGCTCCTCGCCGTTATCTATGAGCCGGCCGAACTTGCGCGCGATCCAGCTTTCCATGTCGATCGCCAGACTGAACAGCGAGGGCACGAGCAACAGGGTCAGCGCGGTCGAGAAGAGCAATCCGCCCATCACGGTAATGCCCATCGGCGCGCGCCAGCTGCCGTCGCCAGTGAGCGACAGTGAGACGGGCACCATACCCGCGACCATTGCGACGGTGGTCATCACGATCGGCTGAGCCCGCTTATGACCAGCCTCGGTGATTGCCTCGTTCTTGGCCATTCCGTGATCCATCATCTCGACCGCGAAGTCGATTAGCAGGATGGAGTTTTTGGCGACGATCCCGAACAGCATGAGAATGCCGATGAACACCGGCAGCGACAGCGGCTGCCCGGCGACATGCAGCGCCACCGCCGCGCCGAGCGGAGCCAGCAGCAAGGAACCCATATTGACGAATGGCGACAGGAAGCGCCGATAGAGCAGCACCAGCACGGCGAACACCAGCAGGATGCCGGAGGCGAGTGCGACGATAAAGTAATAGACGAGCTCGGCCTGCCACTTCTGATCGCCAAGGTTTAGCTTCGTCACGCCGTGAGGCAGATTCTTAACCGCGGGCAGTTGGTTGATCTGCTTCCACGCGTCGCCCGACACCACGCCGGGAGCGAGATCCGCGCCAACCGCCAGGCGCCGCACCTGATTGGTGCGCTGAACCGTCGCCGGACCCGCCCCGAAGCCGATGTCGGCGACCGACTTCAACGCGACCGAGCCCCCGGAGGAGGTTGGCACCGGCAGGTTCTCCAGCGTAGAAAGATCGCGCCGGTCGTTTTGGGACAGCGACACGGTAATCGGGACCTGGCGGTCGGCCAGGGAGAATTTGGCGCTGTTCTGAGCGATATCGCCGATTGTGGCGATGCGCACGGTCTGGCTGAGAGCCGACGTCGTCACCCCGAGTTTGGCCGCCAGGTCGAAATGCGGCTTGATCGTGATTTCAGGTCGAACCTGTTCGCCCATCACCCGCGGTGCGCGCAGCACATGGATGGCCTGCATCTGTTCGGCGATCCGGTCGGCGGCAGCGGCCAGCGCCACGGGGTCCTCGGCACCGAGGAACATCATGATGTCACGGCCGCCGCCGCCTGGACCGCCGCCGTTTTGCGACATGACGGTCACCTGAGCGTCGGGAATGGCTGCAAGTTGCGGTGCCATCGCCCGCCGGAACTCGGCGGACGTAATGGTGCGTGTCTTTTTCAGCCTGACGTTGAGATAGCCCGCCCCGACGTAGATGCGCTCGAAGACCCGATCGACGTTGGGATTGCGCTGGATGAGGGCCGCCGTCCGATCGAGCAACTGCTCGGTCTGCCCAAGGGTCGCGCCGGGCGCCATGCGAACCTGCACGCGGGCGGTGTCGTCATTCGTTTCGGGCTGAAAGGTCATCGCCAAAGTGCTGATCAGCACGCCCGTAAGGACCAGCGCGCCGAAGCTCACCCCGACCATCCAGATGCGATGATCCCTGAACAGCGATAAGAGCCACCCGCCCAATCCTGGTCGTCTCGCCCGATACGCTTCGGCACGGTCCGTCGACAGGGTCCAGCGAAGCAAATCGAGGTATCGCGCCATCGTCCGGCCCGCGGCGTGCGCCTGCTCGCCATGCGCTTTCAGGAAATAAGCGGCGATCAGCGGCGTGATCATCCGCGCGACGAGCAGGCTCATCAGCACCGAGATCACGACCGTGTAGCCGAAGCTTTTGAAGAACTGACCGGAAATTCCGGGCATCAGCGCCACGGGCAGGAAGACCGCGACGATCGACATGGTCGTCGCCAGCACCGCCAGCCCGATCTCGTCGGCCGCATCCATCGATGCCTGATAGGCCGTTTTCCCCATGCGCATGTGGCGGACGATATTCTCGATCTCGACGATCGCGTCATCGACCAGCACACCAGCGACGAGGCTCATGGCCAGCAGCGAGAGGAAATTAAGGTTTATCCCCATCAGGCTCATGAACCAGAAGGCGGGGATTGCCGACAGTGGAATGGCAAGCGCCGAAATCGCCGTCGCGCGGCCGTCGCGCAGGAACAGGTAGACGACAATGACCGCCAGAATGGCGCCCTCGAACAGCGCCTCCATCGAGGATTTATACTGCGACTTGGTATAGTCCACATTATTGTCGATTTCGTTGAAGCGGATGCGCGGATCCTCCTTTTCGATCTTGCGCATTTCCTTCCAGACGCCGTCATAAACGGAGAGGTCGGAGGTCCCCTTCGAGCGCTGAACGTTGAAGCTGATGACCTGCTTGCCATGCAGCTTGGCAAGCGTCCGCTGCTCGGAATAGCCGTCCTCCACACGCGCGATGTCGGCCAGCTTCACGGTTCTGCCACCGCCCAGGACGATATCCGTCTGCGACAGGTCATAGGCGGTCTTGGCATTGCCGAGCACGCGCACCGACTGTTCGGATCCGGCGATTTCCGCCCGGCCTCCGGTCGCGTTGGTGTTGACCTGCCGCAATTGGGCGTTGACCTGCGCCGCAGTGATTCCCTGCGCCTGCAGGGCGGTGGGATCGAGCGTGACCCTGATCTGACGGTCGACTCCGCCTTCTCGCGAGACGGCCGCCACGCCGCTCACCGAACGAAGCCGGCGCGAGACGTCGTTGTCGACATACCAGCTGAGCTCTTCCAGGCTCATGTCCGTGGTCTCGGCGGCGACGAACACGATCGGGTCGCCGGCGATATCGACCCGCTGTACCTGCGGTTCGAGAATTCCGTCGGGAAGATCGCTGCGGATCTGGGCGATGGCGTCGCGCACATCGTTGACCGCGCGATCCGTCGGCGTGCCAATCTGGAACTGGATGAACGTCTGGCTATTGCCCTCTCGAACGGAACTGTCGATCTCGTCGACGCCGGTGACGCCGCGCACTGCCGCTTCGACCTTCTGCGTAATCTGTGTTTCCATTTCGGTCGGTGCGGCGCCCGGTTGCGAGATCACCACAGTAGCGCCGGGGAAATCGATGTCCGGATTGTTCGTGACGCTCATCGAATGGAAGGCAAGCAGTCCCGCCAGCATCAGCCCGATGAACAGCACGATCGGCGGCACCGGATTGCGGATGCACCAGGAGGAGATGTTGCGAAAACTCATGGCGCGAGTGCCTTCAGATGCAAAACGAGTTAGCGGGCCGAAGTCGCGGCCGACGCGGCGGCACGGACTGGGTTGACCTTCTGACCCGGGTTGAGGAATGGTCCGGCCGAAAGCACGACCGCTTCCCCGCCCGTCAGCCCGGAAACAACCGTCACGCCCGCATCACTCACTTCGCCGATTTTGATCGGTCGACGCTCGACGACTTTCTTGGCGTTGATGACATAGACATAATTGCCTTGGGCATCACTCAGCATCGCGCTCTGTGGGAGCAGCGGCGCGGTGGTCGATCCCGCCATGATCTTCGCTTCGGCGAAGCCGCCCGGACGAATTGACGCTGCGTACGGGATCGCGATCCTGACCTCGCCCTGACGCGACTGAGGATCGATCACCGGCGCCACCTGCCAGACCGTTCCCGCCACGGGCCGGTCGAGCCCGAGCGGCGTGACGCTCGCTGCCATGCCGGTGTGCACCGCAGTGAGATCGCCTTGCGACAGCGAGGCACGCATTTCCATTTCGCCACCAAGGGCCAGCCGGAACATGCCGCCGGCGGACGGTCCGACGATCTGACCGACCTCGACGTTACGGGACA
The DNA here is from genome assembly GCA_020200315.1 of Sphingomonadales bacterium. Classification (GTDB taxonomy): domain Bacteria; phylum Pseudomonadota; class Alphaproteobacteria; order Sphingomonadales; family Sphingomonadaceae; genus Sphingomicrobium. The sequence continues at coordinate 15,555 of JAIVIZ010000086.1, forward strand.
AAATCAGGCCGTTGGTCGGGGCAAGGACGTTGAGCTGACCGATCTGCGCACGGGTCGCGCCGAGCTGGGCCTGCGCGACGCGCACCTGCGCCGCCGCGGCATCGCGCGTTGCGCGCTTCGCATCGAGGTCCGCCTTCGACACGAAGCCTCCCGCGACCAGACCTTGGGCGCGGTCGAGATTGGATTGCGCCAGCGCAGCGTTAGCGCGAGCAGCCTCTACTTGGGCGGCAAGCTGTGCCGCCTGCTGCACCTGCACCGAACGATCGATGGTCGCCAGCACCTGGCCGGCGTGTACCCAGCTACCGGCATCGACCAACACGCGGGTCACCCGGCCGCCGACGCCCGCGACCCCGATCGGCTGGTCGCGCCGCGCCGCGAGAGCGCCCGAGGCGGTGATGACACGGCCGACCGCGCTCTGGCCGGGGACGATGACCGTCACCGTCGGAACCTGTCCACCCTTGCCGCTGCCAGCCGCTGCCGTGGCTCCGCCGCCTGCAGTGGCAGCCTTCTTGGCGCGGTTCATCGACATGGCAAGCATCAGCGCGATCGCGACGACGGCGATCACGACCACCCCTACGATCAGGTTGCGGCGGCGCTTCGACCGATCGACCACGATCAGCGTCTCGGAACTGTTGAAGCTGGTTTCCCGGTTCATGTGCGCCATTCTCGCAAAAAGCCCCCGATTTCGCCGTGACAAGCGGCTCCGGGTGTATTAGCCGAACAAGTCAGTGACGGCAACTGGCATCGTGAACCCCGCCTGGATAGCATTTTTCGACTAACGGCGGCACCCGCGATACCAACCGGCGTTGCTAACACAGGACTGTGGCCGCCGGGCCGACCAGAAGGGAAAAGAGATGTTGGGAGCACATGGAATTCTGGGCTGGATCATCATCGGCGGGCTCGCCGGCGCTATCGCCAAAGCGCTGATGCCCGGCCGCGATCCGGGCGGTTGTATCATCACCATCATCCTCGGCATCGCGGGCGCAGTGGTCGCCGGTTATCTCGGCCAGGCGTTGCACATCTACCGCCCTGGCGAAGCCGTCGGCTTCATTGCGGCGATCATCGGCGCCTTCATCATCCTGTTCATCTACCGGCTGATTGCCGGACGCCGTCGCCTCTAAGGACCATCGAGGCGGTCACCCGGCGACGGCCGTTCACGCACAGGCAATCCCGTCGCGTCGAGCGTCGCGCGATCGGTGCTGCAGGGAGGACAGGATGACAAGAATGTTCGGGCCGATGGTCCTGATGGCGAGCGTGCTGCTCGTGCCAGCGCCGGCAAGTGCGCAGGTTGGAGCAGTGGTGACGCAGCCGCTTGCCGGGACGCGCCTCGACATCAGCGCAACGGGCGAGGTGACCCGTGTTCCGGACATGGCCGTCATCACGGCGGGCGTGACGACGCAAGCCGCATCGGCCAGCGACGCCCTCGCCCAGAACGCCACGCGAATGGAGCGGGTGCGTGCCGCGCTGAAACGCGCCGGCGTTGCCGATCGAGACATCCAGACCGCGTCGATCAACCTCTCGCCGCAGTATAAGTATGGCGACAACCAACCGCCGCTGCTGACCGGCTATCAGGCGTCCAATCAGCTGTCGGTCCGCTTTCGCGACATTCGCTCGTCCGGGCGAATCCTCGACGCGCTGGTCGCCGAAGGGTCGAATCAGATCAATGGACCGAACCTGACCATCGACAAGCCCGATTCGGCGCTCGATGAGGCGAGGGCTAAGGCCATCGCGATCGGCCGCGCCAGAGCGGATCTCTACGCACGCTCACTTGGATTGCGGGTTGTGCGGGTGGTATTGGTCAGCGAAAGCGGCGGCTACGCCCCTCCGCCTCCTATGCCGATGGCAGTGATGATGAGGCGCCCGGAGTCGGCAAGGACTTTGATAGATCCGGGAGAGCAACAGCTGCAGATCACGGTTGCAATGAGCTTTGAACTTCAGTGACGACAGTTGATAAAAAGGCCGCGCCGGTTTCCGGACACGGCCTTCCTACGTTGCGGATCGGAATTAGCGAACCGAGCCGCGGCGAACGAGATTGACGATTGCGAGCAACACGATTGCGCCCAGCAACGAATAGAGGAACGTCTGCAGCGTGATGCCATTGTTCAGCTACGCGCTGCCGCCGAAAATGAATCCAGCGATCGCCGCGCCGACGATGCCGACGACGATGTTGAGAACGATTCCCTGTTGACCGTCAGTGCGCATGATCATGCTTGCAAGCCAGCCGCAGATGCCACCGACGATGAGCCAGATAATGATACCCATGAGCCTGTTCCCTCCTGTTCGCGGCCGTTGGACGGCCTTCCGGCATCAAGACGCGTGATGCCCGCATCTTGTTCCGCAAGAGAAACGCTCTGTCTAGTGTCGTGTGCGAAACGAACCGCCCGCGCGGGTCGGTTCAATAGCGCTGCTGGCGCTCATACTGCTCGCGATAATGCTTGATCCGGGTGACGCGCAGGCCGGGCATGCCGCTGCGATCCACCGCACGCTGCCAGCTCGTGAATTCCTCGAGGCTGAGCGTGTAGCGCTGACAGGCTTCGTCGATCGTCAGCAGTCCGCCGGAGACAGCCGCAACGACTTCGGCCTTGCGCCGAACCACCCAGCGAGTCGTGCCCGCCGGCGGCAGCGAACCGAGCGTCAGCGGTTCGCCGAGCGGCCCAATCACCTGCGCAGGTCGAATTTTCTGATTCTCGAGCATTGGCTTCCTGAACCTGTCGTTCCGTTGTCGATGGCCCCTGATTAACGCGGGCCTTTGAAGATATTCGTAAGGGCGCTGGTAAATGGCGCCGTTACTGTTCCTGTCGGCTCCTTAACCCTATCTCACGCTCGGCGGCGAAGGTGCCCCCGAGTTTGCGAACCGCCTCGCGCCATCCCTCACTACCGGAGAGGTAACAGGCGATCGCTTCCCTCCACTCGACACGGTCGCAAGCGGTCAATCGCGCAAGGTCGTCCTCCTGAAGCCGGGCCTCTCCGGCGGCACCGAATGAACCTTCGAACCGCGACAAATCCCTGCCTTTCGCCCCTGTTTCGTCGCGCCGGTCTAGAAGAGCAGGGTGAATATCGGGTAAAGGCTCCGCCATGCCCGACTGCAGTCCCGCCGATTTCGCGCTGAACCGCGCCCCCCAGGAGGCCCGAATCGTCGTCGCCATGTCGGGCGGGGTCGACTCCTCGGTGGTTGCGGCACTCGCCGCCCGCAGTGGCGCCGAGGTGATCGGCGTGACCCTCCAGCTCTACGATCATGGCGCGGCGGTGAAGCGCTCGGGCTCCTGCTGCGCCGGGCAGGACATTTATGACGCGAAGACGGTCTGCGATCGCCTCGGCATCGCCCATTATGTCCTCGATTATGAAAGTCGCTTCCGCAGCGGCGTGATCGATCGCTTCGCCGATGAATATGCGCTTGGCCGGACGCCAGTGCCCTGCTCGCTGTGCAATCAGGGGGTGAAGTTCACCGACCTTATCACCTTCGCGCGCGAACTGGGCGCCGATTGCCTGGCGACCGGCCATTATGTCCGCCGCACGATCGGCGGCAATGGCGGGCTGCAATTATGGCGCGGCCGCGACCCGGCCCGGGATCAGAGCTATTTCCTGTACGGAACGACGCACGATCAACTCGACTTTCTGCGCTTCCCCCTCGGCGACATGCCCAAGGCGCAGGTTCGCGCGCTCGCCGCCGAAGCGGGTCTGGCGGTCGCCGAGAAGCCTGACAGCCAAGACATCTGCTTCGTCCCGGACGGCGATTATGCGGCACTGGTCAAGCGCCTCCGTCCGGAGACCGCCGCACCGGGCGAGATCGTCGACTTGTCTGGCCGAGTGCTCGGCCATCATCCCGGCGTGGTCCATTTCACCGTCGGGCAGCGCCGTGGCATCGAACTCGGCGGTCAGGCCGAGCCGCTCTACGTCATGCGCATCGAGCCCGCGGCGCGCCGCCTCGTCGTCGGCCCGCGTCGGGCGTTGGCGGTCGCGTCGGCAAGGGTCGATCAGATCAATTGGCTCGGCGAGGCGCAGCGCGGCGTCCAGGCCAAGGTCCGGTCTCTCGCCCGCCCCGTCGCCGCGCATTGGGATGGCGAGTGGCTGCACTTCGCCGCTGAGGAATACGGCGTCGCACCGGGGCAGTCCGCCGTCTTCTATGAAGGCGACCGCGTGCTCGGCGGCGGCACGATCGTCGCGACCGAGCCGGCGGCACTGGCGGATGCCGCGTGAACCTGCCCTATTGCCTGGTCGATGTGTTCGGCAGCGAGCCTTTCTCGGGCAATCCACTGCCGGTCATCGCCAACGCCGATGCGCTCGACACCGCCGAAATGCAGCGGATCACGCGCTGGTTCGGGTATAGCGAAACCGCTTTCCTCGTCATGCCGACGGATCCTGCGGCGGATTATCGCACACGCATCTTCACGCTCGACCGCGAGCTTCCGTTCGCGGGTCATCCCACCCTAGGCTCGTGCCACGCGTGGCTGACCTTGGGTGGGAATCCGCGGAGGCCTGATCGCATCGTTCAGCAATGTGGCGCGGGTCCGGTCGAGCTCAGACGGGTTGACGACGCGCTTGCATTCGAAGCGCCGCCGCTGATCCGTTCGGGACCGGTCGACGAAGCGGACATCGCGGAACTTGCCGAATTTCTCCGTATCGATCGTGTTGTCATCCAGGAGGCCCAATGGGTCGACAATGGTCCCGGCTGGGCGGCGGTGATGCTTGCCTCCTCCGAAGCCGTTCTCGCGATTGATCCGCCATCGCAATGGTCGCGGCGAATCGAGCTCGGCGTTGTCGGCTCTCATGCGCCCGGCCATGAGGCAGCTTATGAAGTCCGATCCTTCTTTAGCGGGGAGCGCGGCGCGGTGCTGGAAGATCCCATCACCGGCAGCCTCAACGCCTCGCTCGCGCAATGGCTCGGCGAGCGCTTTGCGGTGCCTTATGTCGTTCACCAAGGCACAGCTCTCGGCCGCAAGGGCCGGGTCGTCATCGACCGTGACGAGCATGGGAAGATCTGGGTTGGCGGCCGCACCGTCACCGTGGCCGAAGGCATTGCTCCGACGCTCTAGGGCTTTTCCGTCAGGTGCGAGGGCAGCATCGTCTCGCGGTCGGTGTGACCCTCGGGGTCGAGATGCATCAAAATCTCGGTATTCGGAAAGCGCCGTTGCAGCGCTTCCTCGACCGGGTCCATCCGGTCGTGCGCTTCACGCACCGTCCACTCGCCCGGCACCCAGACGTGGAACTGGACGAAGCGGTGCGTACCGCTGCTCCGCGTGCGCAGATCGTGCAGGCCTGCCAGCTCCGAATATTCTCCGGCGGTCTTGAGAAACTCGGTCCGGTCAGATTCGGGCCACTCCTCATCCATCAGCTGGGATAGCGACTGACTGGATGAGCGATAAGCGCCCCAGCCGAGCCACGCCGCCAGGATCAATCCGAATACCGCGTCGGCACCATGCACATGAACGAATTGCTCAAGGGCCAGCGCGACGATCACCGTGCCGTTGAGCAGCATGTCCGACTGATAATGAAGCTTGTCAGTGGCTATCGCGACGGACGCCGTCAGTTTCACGACGTGCGCCTGGTAGACCGTCAACCCAAGCGTGATCAAAATCGCGGCCAGCGACACGCCGATGCCCAGCTCCGCGTTCGACGTCGCGGCGCCCTCGGCCAGCCGCTCGACCGATCGGATCGCGATGGCAATCGCCGACAGGCCGATGACGAACACCTGCCCAAGCGCGACGAGCGCCTCAGCCTTCCCGTGGCCGAAGCGATGATCGCGGTCGGCGGGCAGCGCCGCCACGCGAACGCCAAGCAGGATGACGAGGCTGGCGAACAGGTCCAGGCCGGTGTCGGCGAGGCTGCCCAGCATCGCCATCGACCCGGTGCGGTAGGCTCCCCAGGCCTTCAGCCCCAGCAGGACGATGGCGCAGGACACGCTGGCGATGGCGGCGCGCGTCGACAGGGACGACCGCTCCCCGTGATCGAGGTGCCCTTGATGGTGCCCGTGGTGATGATGCCCGTGACTGTGGAAGCCGCTCATGGGTACAGCAGCCCTTCGCTCCAGCCGTCGCCCTCGCGGGTGAACAGGCGCCGCTCGTGCAGCCGATGCGCGCGGTCGTTCCAGAATTCGATGCGGTCGGGGACCACGCGAAATCCCGACCAGCGCGGCGGACGCGGCACGTCATTCCCTTCGAAGCAATCGCGAACCTCATCGAACCGCGCCTCTAACAGCCCACAAGATTCGAGCGGGCGCGACTGATCGCTCGCCCACGCGCCGAGTTGCGACTCCCGACTGCGGCTCGCGAAGTAGGTGTTCGCCTCCGTATCCGCGACCGGGCCCACCGCGCCTTCGATGCGCACTTGCCGGCGAAGGCCTTTCCAGTGGAACAGCAGCGCAACGTTTGGGTTTCGGACCAACTCCGCGCCCTTGCGGCTGTCGAGATTGGTGTAAAAAACGAAACCCTCGCTACCGTGACCCTTCAGCAGCACCATTCTGAGCGATGGCCGGCCCTCGTCCGCAGTCGCCAGCGCCATCGCTTCCGGATCGTTCGGCTCGCTTGCCCGCGCTTCCCCCAGCCAGGCGTCAAACAGCGCGAAGGGATCGTCGGCCATGGCGCGCCTTATGCGCGCTCACTCGCTCGCCGCAACCGGCTTGTTCGCCTGCCGCGTCCAACCCATCTGGCCATGCGCTGTCTTATCCGACTAAGGAACGCCATGGATTTGTACCAACGCCTGGGGATCAAGCGCGGCGCCAGCGAGGCCGAGATCAAAAAGGCCTATCGCAGCCTCGCCAAGCAGCTCCATCCCGATCGTAACACCGACAATCCCAAGGCGGCGGAACGATTCGCGCAGGTGACGCAGGCTTACGATCTCCTGTCCGACACGGATAAGCGCGCGCGTTACGACCGCAGCGAAATCGACGAGGAGGGTAATCCCAAGATGCCGTTCGGCGGAGGCTTCGCCGGCGGTAGCGGACCGCGCGCCGGCAGCGCTGGCGGCGGCTTCCAGGGCTTTCCCGAGGGTTCCGACAGTGGCCAAACGGCGGACCTCTCCGACCTGTTCGAAGGCCTGTTCGGCGGTGCCCAGCATGGCGGTCGCGGCGGCGGCTTCGGTCGGCGCAGCGCTCCGCCGCAGAAGGGCGCCGACATCGCCTATCGCCTCAAGGTGCCGTTCGTCGATGCCGCCGCGCTGAAGCCGCAGCGGGTCACGCTTGCCAGCGGACGCACGATCGACCTCAAGCTCCCCAATGGGGTCGAGGACGGCAGCAAAATCCGTCTTGCCGGCCAGGGTCAGGAAGGACCCGGCGGCAAGGGCGACGCGATCGTCTCGATCGAAATTGCGTCGCATCCCTTCTACACCCGCGAGGGCAGCAGCATCCGCCTGACCCTGCCGGTCACGCTGACCGAGGCGGTGCTTGGCGCCAAGGTCAAGGTCCCGACCCCCGACGGGCCGGTGATGCTGTCGGTGCCCAGGGGCAGCTCGTCGGGCAAGGTGCTGCGCCTCAAGAACCGCGGCTTCACTGACAAGGCCGGCGTTCGTGGCGACCAGCTGGTGACGCTGGCCGTCGACCTGCCCGAAGAGGACAACGCGCTGCAGACCTTCGCCGCCGGATGGGACGGGGGTGGCAATCCGCGAGCCTCGCTCGGGGTTTAAGCCCGCGCCATGCTGACCGTTTCCTCCCAGTCGCCCGAAGAACGGCGCAAGCGCCACGCGGAACTGAGGGCCAAGTTCGGGTCCGATGTTGCCGAGCGCTTCCGCCCCACCTTGACGCCCTGGTCGGTGTGCAAGCGCGTTGCGACGGGCGTTTATTCCGACGGCTTCATTCACGCCGGCAATCTCGCCTACCTCGCCGTGCTTGCGCTCTTCCCGTTCTTCATCCTGGCGGCGGCGGTGGCGCACCTCCTCGGGCAGAGCCAGGACGCGATCCTCACCGTCAACAACGTCCTCCAGCGGTTGCCCCCCAACGTCGCCGACATTTTGCGCGACCCGATCCGCGAAGTGCTGACCGTACGCACCGGCGCGCTGCTGTGGTTCGGCGGGCTGGTCGGGCTGTGGACCGCGGCGAGCTTCGTCGAGACGATCCGCGACATCCTCCGCCGCTCCTACGGCGTGCAATATTGCGCGCCCTTCTGGACCTACCGCTTGGGATCGATCGCGCTGATCATGGGGGCGGTCGTGCTGATGATGGTCGCGCTGGGCGCATCGGTTCTGCTCGCCTCGGTCCACGAAGCGGTCGTCACCTGGTTCCCCTTCGCCGGCGGCCTCGCGACCAAGCTCGGCTTCTATCGCGTCGCGCCGGCCGTGACGCTCTACGTCACCTTCTACTTCCTGTTCCTCGCGCTGACCCCCTCCCGCTATCGCAAGCTGAGTTGCCGCAAATGGCCCGGCGCACTGTTCGTCACGGCATGGTGGCTGGCGGTCGTCGAACTCTTGCCGCGCATCATCGGCTGGTACGGCGGCTACCAGAAAACCTATGGCAGCCTGGCCGGCGTGATGGTCTCGCTGATCTTCTTCTTCTTCGCCGGATTGGGCGTGACGATCGGCGCGGAACTCAACGCCGCGCTGGCGGACGCGGGCGGCAAGGCGCTAAGGGGCGAAGTCTATTCGGGGCCGTTCAGCGACGAGCTGGAGGTGGTCGAGCCCCATCCGGGCGAGGATGTCGTCCCGGACCTGACGGGGCACGATGTGAAGGGGATCAGCACATGAGCGGATTGATGGCGGGCGGTTTGATGGCAGGCAGGCGCGGGCTGATCATGGGCCTCGCCAACGACCGCTCGCTGGCCTGGGGCATCGCCAAGGCGCTGGGCGGGCAAGGGGCGGAGCTTGCCTTCGCCTATCAGGGGGAAGCGCTCGAGAAACGCGTGCGGCCGCTGGCCGCCGAACTCGGCTCCAGCCTGCTGATCGATTGCGACGTCAGCGACATGGCCAAGCTCGATGCCGCCTTCGCGACGCTCAGAGAATCGTGGGACGGGCTCGACTTCATCGTTCACGCGATCGGCTTTTCCGACAAGAACGAGCTTCGCGGCGGCTATGTCGACACCAGCCTCGACAATTTCCTGATGACCATGAACATCTCGGTCTACAGCTTCGTCGCCGTCGCCCAGCGCGCCCGGGCGATGATGAAGCCCGGCGGATCGCTGCTGACGCTAAGCTATTACGGCGCGGAAAAGGTCATTCCGCATTACAATGTCATGGGAGTCGCCAAGTCGGCGCTCGAGACCAGCGTCAAATATCTCGCCGCCGACCTCGGCCCCGAGGGCATTCGCGTCAACGCGATCAGCGCCGGCCCGATCAAGACGCTGGCGGCGAGCGGCATCGGCGACTTCCGCTACATCATGAAATGGAACGAATATAACAGCCCGCTGCGGCGAAATGTGACAATCGAGGATGTCGGCGGGGCGGGGCTGTACCTGCTGAGCGACCTGGCGAGCGGCGTCACCGGTGAAATCCACCATGTCGATGCCGGCTACAATGTGGTCGGCATGAAAGCCGAGGACACCCCCGATATCGCGACGGTATAAAGTTCTTTACAGAACTCCAAAGATAACTAAGAGAACTCGTAGGCAGTCGTCTGGCTGCTGATAATCGGGACGTACAATGCCGACGATAGAAATCGACTTCCAATCGTTCAAGGAGATCACCTCCCGCCGCCGAAGTGAAAGCATGACCGAAGCGGAAGTTGTTCGGGAAGCGCTTGGCTTGACGACAGTTCCGATGAACGATGGGGAAGCCGTCTGGCACTCCGAAGGAGTCGCCTTCGCTAATGGGGCGAAGCTCCGCCACGTTTTCAGGAGCGGAAGGGTCGTCACCGCGGAAATTTCAAAGGACGGCGTGATCTGGAACGGCCGCTTTTTCAAGGGGCTCTCGCCGGCCGCAGCCGAAGGCGCTGGGCATCAGGCTAATGGATGGCAATTTTGGGAAATCCAACTGCCCGATGGCCGATGGGTCAAGGCTGATACCCTTCGCCGGCGCTAGTCGGGAAGCTCGACTGTGCGAGGCCGTGTTCCTCCTCATCACCCCGCGAACGGGTCGCGCACCAGAATCGTATCCTCTCGCTCCGGCGAGGTGCTCACCAGCGCCACCGGGCAGCGGATCAGCTCCTCGACTCGCCGGATATATTTGATCGCCCGTGCCGGAAGCTCGGACCAGCTGCGAGCGCCGCGGGTCGTTGCGCCCCAGCCTTCGAATTCCTCATAGACCGGCTCGACCCGCGCCTGGTCGGCGGCGTGGGGTGGGAGGTGGTCGAACTGCGCGCCGCCGATGCGGTAGCCGGTGCAGATGCGTAAGCTGTCGAACCCGTCGAGCACGTCCAACTTGGTCAGCGCGATGCCGGTGATGCCGGACACCGCCACCGCCTGCCGTACCAGCACCGCGTCGAACCAGCCGCAGCGGCGCTTGCGCCCCGTCACCGTGCCGAACTCGTGCCCGCGCTCACCCAGCCGCTGGCCGGTGTCGTCGTCGAGTTCGGTCGGGAACGGCCCGCTGCCGACCCGCGTCGTGTAGGCCTTGACGATGCCGAGCACGAAGCCGGCGGCAGACGGGCCGGTGCCGCTGCCCGAACCGGTCGTGCCGGCGACGGTGTTGGACGAGGTGACGAAGGGATAGGTGCCGTGGTCGACGTCGAGCAGCACGCCCTGCGCGCCTTCGAACAGCACGCGCTTGCCGGCGCGGCGCGCCTCGTCGAGCGCGATCCACGCCGGCCGCGCGAAGGGCAGCACGAAATCGGCGATGTCGGCGAGATCGCGCTTGAGCCGCTCGCGATCGACCGGCGGCTCGCCGAACCCGGCGCGCAAGGCGTCGTGGTGGGCGCACAGCCGATCGAGCTGCGGGTCGAGCTGATCGAGATGGGCAAGATCACACACCCGGATCGCGCGCCGCCCGACCTTGTCCTCATAGGCCGGGCCGATGCCGCGCCGCGTCGTCCCGATCTTGCCCGCGCCGCTGGCATCCTCGCGCAGCGCGTCGAGGTCGCGGTGGATGGGCAGGATCAGCGGGCAGGTCTCGGCGACGGTCAGCACGTCGGGCGTGATTGAAATGCCCTGCGCGGCGATGCGCTCGACTTCCGCTTTCAGCGCCCACGGATCGAGCACCACGCCATTGCCGATGATGGACGGCGTGCCGCGGACGATGCCCGACGGCAGCAGCGACAATTTATAGGTCTGGTCGCCGACGACCAGCGTGTGGCCGGCGTTGTGGCCGCCCTGAAAGCGGACGACGACATCGGCGCGGCTGGCCAGCCAGTCGACGATCTTGCCCTTGCCCTCGTCGCCCCACTGCGCGCCGATGACGGTGACGTTGCCCATGATTGTTCCTTGCAGTTCGACAGCAGAGCTTCGTCCTTGCGAGGAGCGGCGCGACGAAGCAATCCAGGGTTGCTGGATTGCTTCGCTTCGCTCGCAAGAACGGTGGCGGTTAGAACCGCAGCGGCACGACCTCGCGAACGCCTTCGAGCTCGCCAAGGGAAGCGACGACGCTCGGCGGCACCTCGCCGTCGACGGACACCAGCGCCACCGCCTCGCCGCCCGCATCGCGGCGGCCGAGGTTGAAGGTGGCGATGTTGATCCCCGCTTCGCCGAGCGCGGTGCCGAGCTTGCCGATGAAGCCCGGCGCGTCGGTGTTGACGATGTAGATCATCGTGCCGTCGAGTTCGGCCTCGACCGCGACTCCGAAGATGTCGACGAGCCGCGGCGCCTTGTTGCCGAACAGCGTGCCGGCCACGCGGCGCGTGCCGCCGGACGTGCCGACCTCGAGCGCGACGAGCGTGTGGTAATCGCCCTCCCGGTCGTGGCGCACCTCGCGCACGTCGAGGCCGCGTTCCTTGGCGAGGAAGGGCGCATTGACCATGTTCACCGTCTGCGAATAGGTGCCCATCAGCCCGGCGAGGACTGCGCCGGTGATCGGCTTCTGGTTGAGCTGCGCCGCCGCGCCCTCGATCTCGACCGCGACCGAGCGGACGTCCTCGCCGACGATCTGGCCGACGAGTTTCCCGAGCTTCTCCGCAAGCGCCATGTAGGGCTTCAGGCGCGGTGCCTCTTCCGCCGACAGCGAGGGCATGTTGATGGCGTTGGTGACGCCGCCGAGCAGCAGGAAATCGCTCATCTGCTCGGCCACCTGGATGGCGACATTGACCTGGGCCTCGCTGGTCGAGGCGCCGAGGTGCGGGGTCGAAATGAAGTTGGGCGTCCCGAATAACGGCGAGGCCTTGGCCGGCTCGGTCTCGAACACGTCGAGCGCCGCGCCGGCAACATGGCCGCTGTCGAGCGCGTCCTTCAGCGCCGCCTCGTCGATCAGGCCTCCCCGCGCGCAGTTGACAATGCGCACGCCATTTTTCGTCTGTGCAATATTTTCCCGACTCAAAATGTTGCGAGTCTGATCGGTCAGCGGTGTGTGCAGCGTGATGAAGTCGGCGCGGGCGAGCAGCGCATCGAGCTCGACCTTCTCGATTCCAAGGTCGATCGCCCGTTCCGGCGTCAGGAAGGGATCGAACGCCACGACTTTCATTTTGAGACCGAGCGCCCGCGCGGCGACGATCGAGCCGATGTTGCCCGCGCCGATCAGGCCGAGCGTCTTGCCGGTGACCTCGACGCCCATGAAGCGGTTCTTCTGCCACTTGCCGGCTTGGGTCGAGGCGTCGGCCTCGGGCAGCTGGCGAGCGAGCGCGAAGATCAAGGCGATGGCGTGTTCGGCGGTGGTGATCGAATTGCCGAACGCGCTGGCGAAAAATCACCGCCGCCTGCGGGTCCATTTGGTCGGAAATGAGCACTTTGGAGGTCATGTTCTTTCCTAGCCCCTCTCCCCTTCGCGGGAGAGGGAGGGAGCCGCCGCCGACGGTGAAAGGGAGAGGGGACGGTGGAGAGGTTCAGCCCCTCTCCCCGCTCGCGCGTTGCGCGAGTCGACCCTCCCCCGCGAGGGGGGAGGGTTGCCGCGACGCCCACGCCCAATCGAGCCAGGGGCCAAGCGCCTCGATGTCGGCCGTGTCGACCGTAGCCCCGCACCAGATGCGCAGGCCCGGCGGGGCGTCGCGGTAGCTGGCGATGTCATACGCGGCGCCTTCGGCTTCGAGCAGGCCGACGAAGCGCTTGATCATCGCCTCGTCGGCGCCCTCGACGGTCAGACAGACGCTGGTGGTCGAGCGGATCGCCGGATCCTGCGCGAGATGGCCGAGCCACGGGCGCGCGTCGATGATCGTGTTCAGCGCCGACGCATTCGCATTGCTACGGGCAATGAGAGCGTCAGCGCCGCCGATCGACTTCGCCCATTCGAGCGCGAAGATCGCGTCCTCGACCGCGAGCATCGAGGGCGTGTTGATCGTCTCGCCTCTGAACACGCCGTCGTTGAGCTTGCCGCTCGACGTCAGGCGGAACAGCTTCGGCAACGGCCGGTCGGGAACATAGGTCTCCAGCCGCTCGGCCGCGCGCGGGCCGAGGATCAGCACGCCGTGCGCCCCCTCCCCGCCGAGCACCTTTTGCCACGAGAAGGTCGCGACATCGATCCTGTCCCACGGCAGGTCGTAGGCGAACACCGCGCTGGTAGCATCGGCGAAGCTCAGGCCCGCTCGATCGGGCGCGATCCAATTGCCGTTCGGCACGCGCACGCCGGAGGTGGTGCCGTTCCAGGTGAACAGCACGTCATTGCGCCAGTCGACCGATGCGACGTCGGGAATGTGGCCATAGTCGGCACGAATGACGGTTGGATCGAGCTTAAGCTGTTTGACCGTGTCCGTGACCCAGCCTTCGCCGAAGCTCTCCCACGCCAGCACGGTGACCGGCCGTGCGCCAAGCATGGTCCACATCGCCATCTCGAACGCGCCGGTATCGGACCCCGGGACAATGCCGATGCGGTGAGTGTCGGGAAGCTGCAACAGCTCGCGCATCAGGTCGATGCAATATTGCAGCCGCGCCTTGCCGAGCTTCGATCGGTGCGATCGGCCGAGACTGTCGGTAGCGAGTTTCGCAGCGCTCCAGCCCGGAGGCTTGGCGCAGGGGCCGGACGAGAAATATGGGCGCGCCGGCAGCGCCTTCGGCTTGTTCAACACTCTAACTCTCCTCGCAGAGAGCACGCGCCGCGTTGGGACGGCGTGGCCCGTCGCCGTGCATAGAGATTGTGCAATGCAGCGCAAGCGATAGTCGGTTGAACTCAGCTGGAAGTCGCGTTCGAGCAAGCAAAAGAACGGTTCACCGCAGGGTAATGGCGGCTCACCCCGGCAATGGGAACGAAAGGTTGAAATTGTTAACCAACACCGGTCTGTAGTCCATGTCGCTGCCTGGAAGGCAAATCTAGGCGATGACGACGGGGCTGGGGAGCTCCTTGTTATTTGGGATGTATCCGACGGCGCGCGAATGTGCGCGGCCGGACAGAGGAGCTTTACGGCCCATGACCGCAGTGCTGACCGCGACCGCATCGCCCAAATCGCTCTTCTGCGACCGCGATCTGTTCGTGCACGATGGCGCCAAGCTTCGCCGCCTCCGCCTCTCCGCGCCAGTCCAGGCGCTGTTTCTCGCCCTCCTCCTCTCGCTTGTTGCTTTTTCCGGCTATGCCGGCGCACGGCTGTTCGCCGGTACCTCCTTCAGCAGCGCGCCCCTCGGCGATGCGACCGAAGCCCGCGCCCGCAAAATCGAACAGCGCCAGGCGCTGATCGAGGCCGCGCTCGCGGGGCACAGGATCGACTCCGCCGCGATCGACACCGCCGGCGGTCCCATCGGTGCGCCGGGTGCGCTCGCCCGCGTCGAGACTGCGCAGTTGGCCCAGGCCGCGCTCGTCGCCCGTGCCCTCGACGTCCGTTATCAGGTCACCGCCGCCGAACTGAAGCGCCTTGGCCTGACCCCGGCGCGGCTTGGCGAAACCGGCACCGGCGGCCCCTTCGAAAGCGTCAAGGCCGACCCGACCTTCAAGGCGCTGTTCACCAGCTGGAAGAAGCTCGACACGCTTCAGGACGGCGCGATTGCAGTGCCGTCGGAAAAGCCCATCCGCACGGCGGCCGCCTTCACCTCGGGCTTCGGCGTTCGCTCCGATCCGTTCCAGGGCCGCGCCGCGATGCACCCCGGCATCGATCTCGCCGGTCCGATCGGCACGCCGATCTACGCCACCGCCGATGGCACCGTGCTGCGCGCAGGGTGGAACGCGGGCGGCTATGGCAACATGGTCGAGATCGATCACGGCAAGGGCATCGCCACGCGCTTCGGCCACATGTCGGCGGTGCTCGTCTCGGCCGGCCAGCGCGTGATGCGTGGCCAGCAGATCGGCCGCATGGGTTCGACCGGCCGCTCGACCGGCAGCCACCTCCACTATGAAGTCCGCATCGACGGCCGTCCGGTCAACCCGATCCCGTTCATGAAGTCGACCGATTATCTCCTCGCGATGAAGGCCGGCTCCGGCGCGTCGCAGGACCAGGTCGCGATGGGCGGACCACAGCGGTAGGCTCGCCGCCAGCCATTGCGAGCGGCACGGCCCACTCCTATCTCCATCAGCGTGGATGATCCCGCTATCCAGCTAACCGCCAATGCTGCCAAGCGGGTCGCCGCCATCGCCGCGCGTCAGGCAAAACCCGCGATACTGCGCCTTGCCGTGGACGGTGGCGGCTGCGCGGGATTCAGCTATCGGTTCGCTCTCGGCGAGTTCGAACAAGGCGATGCCTGCACCGAGACCGATGGCGTGCAGCTTGTCGTTGACCCCGTCAGCCTCGATCTCGTGCGCGGATCGGCCGTCGATTTCGTCGAGGACATGGGCGGCGCGGCGTTTAAGGTGACCAACCCCAATGCGGCGTCCGGTTGCGGCTGCGGTTCGAGTTTTTCGATCTAGGTTTCTGGTGTCTCAATTCCGTTCGTGTCGAGCGAAGTCGAGACACGCTCTCCCCTGTTCCCTCGACTTCGCTCGGGGCGAACGGTTAGGGGGAACGCGATGAAACTCGCGACCTACAACGTCAACGGCATCCGCGCCCGTCTGCCGCGCCTGATCGAGTGGCTGGAGCGCGAAGCGCCCGATGTCGTCTGCCTGCAGGAGCTGAAGTGCGCCGACGAGGCGCTGCCGATCGCGGACATTGAAGCCGCCGGCTATGGCACCGTCTGGCACGGGCAAAAGGGGTTCAACGGAGTCGCCATTCTCGCCCGGGGTGACGCGCCCGAGCTGCGCCGCATCGGCCTGCCGGGCGATCCCGACGACAGCCATTCGCGCTATATCGAGGCGGAGGTCGGCGGGATTGTGATCGCCTCGCTGTACCTGCCCAACGGCAATCCGATCGGGACCGAAAAATTTGCGTACAAGCTGGCCTGGATGGAGCGCCTCCGAAGCCATGCCGCGACCCTTCTCGCGGAGGAAAAGCCGACCGTGCTGGCCGGCGACTGGAACGTCATTCCGGAAGATCGCGATGTCTTCTCCGCCCGCGCGGTCGCCAAGGACGCGCTGATTCAGCCGGAGACCCGCGCCGCCTATCGCACCATCGTCTATCAGGGCTGGACCGACGCACTTCGCGCGCTGCATCCCGACAACGACAAATTGTGGACCTTCTGGGATTACACGATGGGCGCGTGGCAGCGCGACCTCGGCTTCCGCATCGATCATCTGCTGTGCTCAGCCCAGGCCACCGACCGGCTGCGCGGCGCCGGCGTCGATCGCTGGGCACGGGGCGAGGAAAAAGCCAGCGACCACGCGCCGACGTGGGTGGAGCTCGACTAGATCGTCATTGCGAGGAGCGCAGCGACGAAGCAATCCACCCCATGCGGGCGATGATCTGGATTGCTTCGCTACGCTCGCAACGACGGGCTAGTTCAGTGCCCTCTCATAAATTCGGTAACGATGATTGACCTGCGCGCCGGGTAGCTGCGCGATCGACATCATTCCCTGATTGTCCTCGAGGATCCAGCCGAACTCGCCGTGCGTCACTTCAAACTCGCCGACGCAGGCGCGGCGGATATGCTCGATCAGCATGAAGGCGAGCTGTCCCGCCAGCCGCGTGCCATGCAGCTTCTTGGCGACCCCCATCAGCGGCACCCGCACGCGCGCGGTGCGCGGCTTGCGCAGCCGCCACAGCAGCTTGGCCCAGCCGAACGGCAATAGCTCGCCGTTAAGGTCCGCGGTCAGCGCATTGATATCGGGAATGGTCAGCATGAAGGCGGCCGGCTCCCCATCGAGCTCGGCGATGCGCACCAGCTCGGGATAGATGATCGGCTTCAACTTCTTGCCGGCATAGGCGATCTCCGCTGGAGTCAGCGGCACGAAGCCCCAGTTCGCCGACCAGGCGTCGTTGAGCAGATTGAGGATGATCGCCGAATCGCGGTCGAACTTCGACTTGTCGACTGGTCGCAGCCGAATCCGCGGGTTCTTCTCGCCGGCCGCGATCAGCTTGCCCACAACGCCTTCGAGCGGCGGGCGGATGTCGACCTCATAGGTCAGCAGATCCTTAACCTTGGCGTAGCCCGCCGCCTCGATCCACGCCCGGTAAGCGGGCCGGTGATGGCCCATCATCACCATCGGCGGCTGGTCGAAGCCCTCGATCAGCAGCCCCGGCTCATCCCAGATCGACAGGCTGATCGGACCTATCGCCCGAGTCATGCCTTCGCCGCGCAACCACTCCTCGGCGGTCGCGATCAGGTGCGCGGAGGCCTCGCCGTCGAGCGCTTCGAACATGCCCCATTGGCCGAGGCCGGGGCCCATATGATCGAGCACCAGCTCATCGACCTGCGCACTGATCCTCCCGACCACCTTGCCGTTGCGCTCGGCCAGCCAGAATTGCGCCTTGGCGTGGCCGAACCAGGGGTTTTTTTTGGGATCGATCAGCCCGTGCACTTCGCTCTTGAGCGGGGGTACCCAGGCGGGGTCGTCCTTGTACACCTGCCACGCGAAGTCGACGAAGGCCTTGCGGTCGGCCTTGCCGGCGACCTCGCGAACGATGATGCTGCTCATCGTCGTGGGCTAGCGCGTCGCTGTCGGCTTAGCCAGCGCCGACGGCGACTCGGTCGCCGGTCAACCAGCGCTTCGCCGCTCGATCGTCGCTCCGACCGCCGATAATTTCTCTTCGAGCCGCTCATAGCCGCGGTCGAGGTGATAGACGCGCAGGACTTCGGTCTCCCCCTCGGCCGCCAGCCCGGCCAGCACCAGGCTCATCGACGCGCGCAGATCCGTCGCCATCACGTTCGCGCCGGTCAGCCCGCCGACCCCGTGGACGATCGCCGAACGCCCGCGTACGTCGATGGTGGCGCCCATCCGGCGCAGCTCGGGGACGTGCATGTAGCGGTTCTCGAAGATCGTTTCCTCAAGGAAACTCTCGCCTTGGGCGACGCACAGCATGGCCATGACCTGCGCCTGCATGTCGGTCGGAAAACCGGGATAGGGCGCGGTCGAGATCGCCAGCGGTTTCAGGGGGCCATCCGCGCTGACTTTCATCCCGCGGTCGTGGAATTCGACCATCAGCCCGGCGGCGGCGAGAGCATTGGTGATCGCCAGCATGTCGTGCGGCCGCGCGCCGATGAGATCGATCGACCCGCCGGTGATCCCGGCGGCGCAGGCATAGCTTCCCGCTTCGATCCGGTCCGGCATCACCTCATAGGTGCAGCCGTTGAGCCCCTCGACGCCGTCGATGATGAGGTGCGACGAGCCGATCCCTTCGATCCTGCCGCCCATCGCGACCAGGAGATTGCATAGGTCGACGATCTCCGGCTCGCGCGCGGCGTTGAATAATTGCGTTCGGCCCGTCGCGAGGACCGCCGCCATCAGTGCATTCTCGGTCGCGCCGACCGAGACCATCGGGAAGCTGTAGTCACCGCCCGACAGCCTGCCTTTTGGCGCGACCGCCTTCACATAGCCGGCGGCAAGCTCGATCTCGGCACCCATCGCCTCGAGTGCGCGCAGGTGAAGGTCGATCGGCCGGTCGCCGATCGCACAGCCGCCGGGCAGCGACACGGTCGCTTCGCCCGCCCGCGCCAGCATCGGGCCGAGCACGACGATCGAGGCGCGCATCTTGCGCACCATGTCATAAGGCGCGACGGTGGACGCGATTTCCGCCGCCTGCAGCGTCATCCGTCGGCCGACCTCGCCCTTGCGGACGCCCTCGATCTTGGTCGACACGCCGAGCCCGTTGAGCAGGTGCGAAAAAGTGTCGACGTCGGCCAGCCGCGGCAGATTGGTCAGGGTCAGCGGACCGTCGGTCAGCAGCGCGCAGGGGAGGAGGGTGAGCGCCGCGTTCTTCGCACCCGAAATCGGGATCGCTCCTTCGAGCCGCTTCCCGCCGACGATATGAATGGAGTCCATGAACGGCCCTTAGCGAGGCGGGGAGCGCTGACAATCCTCCCCGGAACGGGGAGGTGGCAGCGCGAAGCGCTGACGGAGGGGGCCCGTAACCCAAAACCGGCTCATGCCGAGGGCCCCTCCACCCCTCCCCGTTTCGGGGAGGATTAGGCCTTCTCCAGCGTGCATTGCAGCGGATGCTGGTTCTCGCGGGCGAAGTCGATCACCTGCGCGATCTTGGTTTCGGCGACCTCATAGGTGAAGACGCCGCACACCCCGACGCCCTGCTGGTGAACCTGGAGCATCACCCGCGTCGCATCCTCGATTCCCATCGAGAAGAAACGCTGCAGGCAGAGCACGACGAACTCCATCGGCGTGTAATCGTCGTTGAGCATCAGCACTTTATAATTGCTCGGTTTCTTGGTGCGCGGCCGGGTGCGGGTGACGACTCCGGTCTCGCCTTCCTCGCGCCCGCCGCCGCCGCCAACGCGGACGTCGTCATCGCCGTCGTGTCCGGGCTTGTCGCCTGCCATGCTGATCAACTGCCTCATATGCATTTCGCGAATATGGCAATGCACCATGTCCCCGCAAGGTGCCGCGACGGCCAAAAGAAAGCGGCCGCCCCGGGGAGGGACGGCCGCCTGACTGCCTTTCCGGGGAGAGGAGGGTTAGGCAGTCAGTTCGCTGAACGCCTCGGCGTTGACGCTGGCGCGGTTCGACAGCGGCTGGATCGCCTCGCCGGTCAGTTTGACCAGCTGCTCGGTGAACTTGGAGCCCTCGGCGACGAAGCGGTCGAACGAGGAGCGGACCAGCTCCGAGTGAAGCTGGAAGAACTCGGTCGGCGACTTCGCCTCGGCGAGCGTCTTCACCGCGGCCGAAGCCTGCTCGACGCCGCCACGGGTCGAGGCGGCCACGTCCTGGCCAAGGTCACGCGCGCCGGCGAAGGCGATGCGGCTCGATTCGACGACGGCTTCGACGTTGGCCTTGGCGGCTTCGGTCAGCTGCTCGGCGAAGACGCGGCCCTTGCGCACCGCGTCCTGGCTCTTTTCGCCGGCGTCGGCGAACAGCGACTGAAACTTGTCGGCGCCCGGAACGGCGTTGAAGCCGGCGAACACATTCGGAAATTCATTGGTCATGATCGGAAGTCCTTTGAATTGAAACGCCGTCGCGGCTGCGGCGGGCTTGCGATGATACTGGCGGCGCACCGACGCATCGGCCGCCTTCGTGTTGCGTTTGCGTGCCGGATGCGCGGCGGAAGCAGCAACAGACTTCACGCGGGGCTTGTACGTGCGCTTCGGGGTGGCTGCGGCCCGCGCCATACCGGCCGCCTTCGTGGCGCTCTTCTCCGCTTTCCGGGCGGATTTCTCGACCGCGCGGGCAACGACGGCAGCCGCCTCGCTTGGGGCGGCCACGGCGTCGACCGTAGCATCGATTGCGCGCCCGACATTGTTGCTTGCTTCACTCATGCTGAATCTCCTTGCTGCAGTGCACAATAAGCGACTCATCGCGAGATTTCAAGAGAAATTGTGCAGTGCAGCATCACCGGCTTGACGGGCTTCCTGACGCACGCCAACAGCGTGCATGGACCTTGACCAACGCCAGACGATCGGGCGCAAGCGGCGCGGCCTGCTGATCGTGCTGTCCTCGCCCTCAGGCGCGGGGAAATCGACCATCAGCCGGATGCTGCTGGATGCCGACGATCAGATCAGCATGTCGGTCAGCGCGACCACCCGCCCGATCCGCCCGGGCGAAATCGAGGGGCGCGACTATCATTTCGTCGACGACGCGGAGTTCGACCGGCTGATCGCGGACGACAGTTTCGCCGAATGGGCGCACGTCTTCGACCATCGCTATGGAACGCCCAAGGAGCCGATCAAGGCCGCGCTGCGCAGCGGGCGCGACGTGCTGTTCGATGTCGACTGGCAGGGCGCGGAGCAGCTCAGCGTCGGCCTTGGCGAGGAACTCGTCACCATCTTCATCCTGCCGCCGTCGATGAAGGAGCTGGAGCGGCGACTCCGCGCCCGCGCAACCGATACCGAAGCGGTGATCGCGGGGCGGATGAACCGCGCCGCCGGCGAGATCGGCCACTGGGCCGAATATGATTATGTGCTGATCAACGAAGACACCGACAAATGCCTCGCGGAAGTGCGCGCGATCGTCGCCGGGCAGCGCCTGCTGCGTCGCCGGCAGCTCGGCCTCGTCCAGTTTGTCCGCGATCTCGTCTCGCAGTCGGGCTAGTCCCCAACGCTCACGAGATCGAGAAAGCGCTTCGCGGCGACAAAGTCCCGCTTGCGGTTGGCAAGCGCCAGCTCCGCGTCGGCATCCGCTCCCCACTGCTCGGCCTGCCACTGCTCGTCGAGACCGACGGCGTTCCACGCCTCCTCGACGCTCACGGCGTCTTCGTGCAGCGCGAGCGCGACGATCAACGATCCGCCGATGGTCACCAGCGGCGACAGCCCGGCAAGGC
>JAIVIZ010000182.1 GCA_020200315.1 Sphingomonadales bacterium
CAGATCGTCGGAGCCGCGCTGATGTCGATCCCGATGCGCGCCAACATCCCGATCGCCGCGGCGATGACCTTTCTCAGCAATCCCGCGACTACGCCTTTCTTTCTGCTTGCGGCGCTCGATGTCGGTAGCCGGATTGGTTTCCACGCCGACCTCGCCACCCTCGAGGCGCTTCGCGCGCGCCATGCGGGCCTTGGCGACTGGCTGTCCTGGCTGTGGTCCGACGCCGCGCCGGCGATGGTGTCGGGCCTCTTCCTGATTAGGCTTGGCGTGGCGCTTGCCGGATATATCGTGTCGCTTGTCGGATGGCGCTGGTGGATTGGCCGCAAATGGCGTCAGCGTCCGTCCCAACCCGGCAGAAGCCGCTCATGATGTTCAATTGAGAGGATGTTTAATGATTCGCTTGATCACGCTTCTTGCCGCCAGCACCGCGCTTGCTGCCTGCGCCACGGTCCCGGCGGCGGAGCCCGCGGCGGCGCAGCTCGCGGTTGCGAGTGCCGACGTTCCGGCCGAGCCCGTCGCTACGCCCGCGCCCACGCCTCAACTGGGCACCTATGGGTTCGATGTCGCGGGCATGGATCGTTCGGTCGAGCCGGGCAATAATTTCTACAAGTTCGCTAATGGCACCTGGGCAAAGAATACGCCGATCCCCGAAGACAAGTCGGGCTACGGAATGTTCACAGTGCTCGACGATTTATCGCGTGAGCGGACCAAGAGCCTGATCGACGAGGCCGCCAAGGATCCCGACAATCGCATCGGTGCTGCTTATGCAAGCTTCCTCGACGAGGCGGCGCTGGAGGCCAAGGGACTAAGCGGCATCATGCCATGGCTGTCGCAGATCCGCGCGGTGCGGTCGGTGTCGGCGCTGCCCAAGCTCTACGCCGATGCCAGCCGGCTGGGCGTTGGCACTCCGTTCGGCGGCGGCGTCGATCAGGACGACAAGGCGCCCGACCAATATATCCTTTCGCTGCGGCAGTCGGGCCTCGGTATGCCCGATCGCGATTATTATTTATCCAAGGACGCCAAGCTGGTCGACATCAGGGCGAAATATCTCGCCCATCTAACCAACGTGCTGACCCTTGCCGGGGAGAGCAACGCCGCCGCGCGCGCCGCCGCCATCCTTGCCTTCGAAACCAAGATCGCGACCGCCAGCTGGACTCGGGTCGAAAGCCGCGACGCCACCAAGACCTATAACAAGATGACGCTGGCGGAGGTCGCAAAGCGCGCGCCCGGATTCGATTTCACTCGCTTCATCCGCG
This sequence comes from Sphingomonadales bacterium, assembly GCA_020200315.1. Classification (GTDB taxonomy): domain Bacteria; phylum Pseudomonadota; class Alphaproteobacteria; order Sphingomonadales; family Sphingomonadaceae; genus Sphingomicrobium. The sequence continues at coordinate 1,257 of JAIVIZ010000182.1, forward strand.
AGCGCGGCGCCGCCAATGTCGATTCGTTGATCGTTGCGCAGCCGAGCGCGATCACCGGCATCTCCTCACTGCTCGGCAAGACGCCCCTTGGGGTGCTCAAGGACCAGCTGCTGGTCCGGTCGCTCGACAGCTATGCCGCTTATCTTCCGTCTGCCTTCGACAAGGAGAATTTCTCCTTTTTCGGGACGACCCTGTCAGGCACGCCGCAGCAGGAAGCGCGGTGGAAGCGCGCGGTTACTTTCACCGTCAACGCGCTCCAGGACGACGTCAGCAAGCTCTACGTTGCCAAATATTTTCCACCCGAAACGAAGGCCGCGGCCGACGCCCTCGTCAAGAATGTCATCGCGGCCATGGACCGGCGGATCGACCGTCTCGACTGGATGAGCGCAGATACCAAGGTCGCTGCGCACGCCAAGCTTGCCGCCTTCACGCCCAAGATCGGATATCCGAGCCAATGGCGCGACATGTCGGGGCTGGTGATCGAGCGCGGCGACCTGATCGGCAATGCGATGCGCGCGCGTGCGTTCGACTATGCCTATGAGTTCGGAAAGCTCGGCCAGCCGATCTACAAGTGGGAATGGGGGATGACTCCGATGACGATCAACGCTTATGCCAATTTCGGCATGGTCGAGATCGTCTTCCCGGCGGCGATCCTTCAGCCGCCGTTCTTCGATCCCAATGCCGACCCGGCGGTCAATTATGGCGGCATCGGCGCGGTGATCGGCCATGAGCTTAGCCACCATTTCGACGACCAGGGCGCCAAATATGACAAGTCGGGCAGGCTAAGCGATTGGTGGGCGACGAGCGACGTCACCGCGTTCGGCTCACGCCTCGATTCTCTTGGCAAGCAATATGATGCCTATGAGCCGCTCCCCGGGCTGCACGTCCAGGGCAAGCTGACGATGGGCGAAAACGTCGCCGATCTGGCTGGGCTCACGGTCGCATACGACGCTTACAAAATGTCGCTCGGCGGCGCCGACGCACCGGTCATCGACGGCACCACCGGCGATCAGCGCTTTTATCTCGGCTGGGCGCAGGTGTGGCGGACCAACCTTCGCGAAGCCTCGCTTCGGCAGCGGTTGCTGACCGATCCGCACTCGCC
>JAIVIZ010000117.1:0-4721 GCA_020200315.1 Sphingomonadales bacterium
TCTCGCTCTTCGTCGCGCGAAAGCTTGCCCTTGGCCCGGGCAAGATTGGTGGCAAAAGCGGCGAGCACGGCGAGCTGGCAGGTGAAGGCCTTGGTCGAAGCAACTCCGATCTCCGGCCCCGCGTGGGTCGGCAGCAGCAGGTCGGCCTCGCGCGCCATCGAGCTGGTCGGGACATTGACCACCACCGCGATGACCTGCCCCTGTTCGCGCGCATGGCGCAGCGCGGCGAGCGTGTCGGCGGTCTCGCCCGATTGCGAGATGAACAGCGCGAGTCCGCCCGGCTCGAGCACCGGCTCGCGGTAGCGGAACTCGGACGCGACATCGAGGTCGACCGGCACCCGCGCGAACTGCTCGAACCAATATTTGGCGACCATCCCGGCATAGTAGCTCGTGCCGCAGGCGACGATGGCGATCCGCTTGATGCCGGCGAGGTCAAGCCCCGCGTCGGGCAGCGCCACCTCGCCGTCGAACGCGCGGACATAGCTTTGCAGCGTCTGGGCGACGACCAGCGGCTGCTCGAAAATCTCCTTCTGCATGAAGTGGGCGTAATTGCCCTTGCTGATCGCCTCGGCGGTTGCCCCCGACGTGACGATCTCGCGCTCCACGGGGCGGTTCTCGCGGTCGAAAATCTGCACGCTGTCGCGCCGCGCCACGACCCAGTCGCCCTCGTCGAGATAGGCGATACGCTGAGTTAGCGGCGCCAGCGCCAGCGCGTCGGAACCGAGGTAGTTCTCGCCCTCGCCATAACCGACCGTCAACGGTGCCCCCATCCGCGCGCCGATGATCAGGTCGGGATGATCGCGAAACAGGAAGCTGATCGCGAAGGCGCCGATCAGGCGCGGCAGGACGGTTGCGACGGCGCTCTCCGGATTGGCGCCGCGCTCGACTTCGCGCGCGACGAGGTGGGCGACGACTTCGCTGTCGGTCTCCGAATTGAACTGCCGTCCCTCGGCGATCAGCTCGTCCCGCAACGGCTTGAAATTCTCGATGATCCCGTTGTGGACCAGCGCCACCGGCCCGACGATGTGTGGGTGGGCGTTGCCGACCGTCGGGCGGCCATGCGTCGCCCAGCGCGTGTGGGCGATGCCGATGTCGCCGACCAGCGGGTGGGAATCGAGCTCTCGCTTGAGATTCTCGAGCTTGCCCTCCGCGCGGCGGCGATCGAACGCGCCATCGACCACGGTGCAGATGCCGGCCGAGTCATAGCCGCGATACTCAAGCCGCTTGAGCCCGTCGAACAGCCGCTGGGCAACGCTGCCTTTGCCGACAATGGCGACGATCCCACACATCTAACTGGCTACCTTCGGAAGAGTGTAGGGCACCCGGATTCCTGGCATTTCGGCCGGGAAGTCCCTCGTGTTGCGCGTGATGAGAATACGCCCGCGAACCAGCGCAGTCGCAAGAATGATCGCATCCGGAGCCTTCATGCGAGACCGCTCCCGGCGCAAGGCGGCGGCGCGGCTGGCGACCTCTTGGTCGATTTCGTCGACTGCAAAGCCGGCCAGAAAAGCCTCGATTGCACGGATTTCTTCCGGGCTGCCTTTGGACAACACTTCAATCCACGCCATTCGGCTGATCCAGGCACGAGCCCCACCGCGAACTGCTCGCCGCAGTTCGGCTCGAGCCGGTTCAAAGCCGAAGAGAGCGTCGATCACGATGTTCGCGTCGAATGCAAATCCGCTCACTTCGGCTGCGATGTTGCGGGAGACGCGTTGCGCGCCATCAGGGCTTTGTAATGCTCGCGCTCCCGATCGTCCTGCTCGTCGAATAAATCCGGGAACTCGGCTTTCACTTCCTCATAATCATCATCCCACGGCCGCGTCCAACCTGCACGTTCACGACGCTGCCACTCAACCGCGTCCCCAATGTCAGTCCGGCGCTTCCAGAGCCCGAACCCTCGGTCGATCCAGTCGGTGGCGGCGGGCGCCTGATAGGCGCTGACCGCCTCGCGCAGCACCGCCGCGCGCGACTTGCCCTGCTCGGCGGCAATCCGGTCGAGCCGCTTGATTTCGTCTTCCGGCAGGTCAGCGAGAATGCGCATGATATACTGATATCATATCGTGATATCAGGTCAAGTTATCTTGCGGCTTTTGCGCTCGCGAAACCGTTTCGCCCAGCCGGCGATGCCTTTTTGCTCGGCGCGCGCGACGCCCAGGCTGTCGGGCTCGACGTCTTTCGTTACCACGCTCCCCGCACCTACGATCGCCCCCGCGCCGACCGTCACTGGAGCGACCAGCGCGCTGTTCGAGCCGATGAACGCGCCTTCACCGATCACCGTCCTATATTTGAAGAAGCCATCGTAATTGCAGGTGATCGTGCCCGCGCCGATGTTCGCCTTTGCACCAATGTCGGCATCGCCGATGTAAGTCAGGTGATTGGCCTTGGCGCCCCGACCGAGCGTCGCCTTCTTCACCTCCACGAAATTGCCGACCTTGGCGCCTTCCTCGAGCACCGCGCCGGGGCGGAGCCGGGCGTAGGGCCCCACCTCACAGCCGCTACCAATGCTCGCGCCTTCGAGGTGCGAATAGGCGCGGATTGTCGCGCCGTTCGCGACGATGACACCGCGTCCGAAGAACACACCGGGCTCAATCATCACGTCGCGCCCGACGATCGTATCGGCGGCGAACCACACGCTCGCCGGATCGATCAGCGTCACGCCCGCAGTCATCATCTCGGCGCGGCGGCGCTGCTGCCAGTGATGCTCGGCAGCAGCCAGTTCGGCCCGGCTGTTGATCCCGATGGCTTCGATCGCTGCCCCCTCGATCGCAACGGCGACACGTCCTTCCTCGGCGGCGACCATGATGAGATCGGGGAGGTAATATTCGGCCGCCGCATTGTCGTTCCCAATGCGCGGCAGCCAGGTTCGAAGGTCCTCGGCGGACAGCGCCATCATGCCACTGTTGCACAGCCGCACGGCACGCTCCGCCTCGCTTGCGTCCTTATATTCGACCATTTTGGCGATGCGGTCGCCACCGCCAAGGATGACGCGCCCGTAGGCACCCGCGTCTTCGGGCGAGTGGGTGAGGACGACGATGCCGGGAGCATCCGGCGCATCGAGCCGCGCCAGCATCGAACGCAGCGTCTCGGCGGCAACGAACGGCGTATCGCCGAACAGGATGAGCACTTTGCCAGAGAAATCCCCGAGGGCGGGCAACGCCTCCCCAACCGCATGCGCGGTGCCAAGCTGGTCCGCCTGGAGGGCCGTGGAGACGGTGCGGCCAGCCAAGGCACTTTCGACCTGCTCGCGCCCCTTGCCCACGACGACGATCTCGCACGAAGGCGCAAGCGCCGCGACGGTGTCGAGCAGGTGCAGGAGCATAGGCTTGCCGGCGATCGGATGAAGCACCTTGTGCTTGTCCGACTTCATCCGCGTCCCCTGCCCGGCCGCGAGGATGATCACAGCGAGCGGGATTGGCGAGGACTGCGCGGTAGATTCAGCGATCATGCAGCGGGGCAATGGCACGCGCGACGGAGCGACGCTAGTCGTCCGCCCCGCACCACGTGCCATTCGTGGCCAACTGAGGTCTAGCTATTGCCCGACCCGCCCCCGCCGTCACTGCCGGAGGGCGGCGTCGAGGGCGTCGAGCGCTTGCGGGCCGCGGCGGAGCCACGACGGGCGGTGGTTCCGCCGCGCTTCGCCGACGCAGCGCCGCGGGTCTTCGCCGCCCCCTTCTGCGCATCGGCCGTTGCCCCTGCCTTGCGCGGCCGGCCACGTTTAGGCTTTTCGTAGGAACTCGCATCGCCGCTCCGCGTGGCGGAGGAGGTGCCCGCCGCGCTTGATCGGCTGGAAGACGAACGCGCGCTCGCAGCCTTAGGGCCGCTCGAACTGCCGCGCGAGGAGGAGGCTTTGCCGCCGCGCGACCCGCTCGCTTTCGATGTCCCCGATTTGCCGCGTGGCGACGAAGCTCTTCCGCTACTGCCCGAACTGCCGCCCGACGAAGATGAAGACTCATCCATCCACTTGCCGGACAGCAGACGCTGTGCCGCTTCCGCCACGGCTTCGGCGATGAGCGTGCCCAGCTTCGAGGCGTTGCTCATCATCGCCGTCGCGGCGTTTTGGGCGCTGTCCGCTGCATCGAGGCCGGCGTCGCGGATCTTGCGCCGCGCGGTCGGGCTCGCGGCAAGTGCCGCCGCGGCAGCGGTCAGGCCGGCGGCAAGCATTTCACGGCTCATCGCCGCCTTGGCGAGCTTGTCGAGCGTGGCATTACGCGAAACGTTGGTCGTGGAGCGGTCGTCACCGCCGCCGGAAGAAGGTGATTTGGCCATGCGTGCCTCCCGTTGCAGCTATCGCAAAGCAAGACGGTTCACCCCACGCAACGGTTCCGTCAAGCGCGGCGCAGTAGAACTCCAAAGTAGTAAAGGGAGCTGCCGCGCAAGCGACAGCCCCCTCGACATGGTCAGCGGCCGGAGAGTTCCAGCCCGGAAGACCTGAACAGGCGCTTTCTGTAGACCTTGATTCACGTTTCAGGCTTATTTTCGCCTGAAGCGATCAAGGTCTAGGCCCGCATCTCCCGAACGAACCGAACCGACCCCTCTGCTGAACCATGAGACATCGGATCACCTCCTTTCGCTGTGTTGATAACAGCCCCAAGATGATTCGAACGCCGCGCAAGTTCAAGACTTGAAATGATCGTATTTCTCGTCATGATCATGCGCTGCTTCGCGGCACGCCACGCCGCCGCAGCTCAGCCCAGCTTGTCGACCTTGGCCTGCAGCGCAGC
>JAIVIZ010000117.1:4842-18356 GCA_020200315.1 Sphingomonadales bacterium
CTCTTGAACGATGCCATGGCCGCATCGAGGTACGACGGCACCGCCGCCTGCATCGAACCACCATACATCCCGATCAACTCGCGCAGGAAATTGACCGGCAGCAGGGTCGATCCGCGCGCTTCCTCATCGACGATGATCTGGGTCAGCACCTGGTGCGTGATGTCGTCGCCGGTCTTGGCGTCGACCACTTCGAATTCGCGCCCCTCGCGGATCATCGCGGCCAGTCGGTCGAGGGTGATGTAGGTCGAACTTTCAGTGTCGTAGAGACGACGATTGGCGTACTTCTTGATCGTCACCTTGCCCGTGGTCTTCGCCATGCTACGTGTCCCGCTATCGTGGACGAACGCCTAGCACCCGGCCATGCCGCACCGCAACACGGCCGTGCGCCACGGCCGCTGCCATTGTTTCTCGAATTGGTGCGGATGGTCGGCGAGGAAAACCCAACGTTAGCGCGGCAGGCGCTCGAGGGGTTGAGTCGATACGAGTACGTGGTGCGGGGTGAGCAGCAACCGCTTAGGCCGGTGGCCGCCACCGCCGGAGGGGCGATGCTCCGCGACCATGGCGGGGCCGGCACGCCGGTCGTTCTCGTACCCTCGCTGATCAATCCGCCGCACGTGCTCGATCTTCCGGGACACTCGCTGACGGCGGCACTTGCGCTGCACCATCGAGTCCTGCTGCTGGATTGGGGCGCGGCGCGCGAGCGGGGCGACCTCGATCTCGGAGCCCATGTGGCTGAGCTGCTCGTGCCCTTGCTGCGCTCGCTCGGGGAACCGGTCAGTCTGGTCGGCTACTGCCTTGGCGGAACGATGGCACTCGCCGCCGCCAATCTGATCGCCGTGAACCGCGTCGCGACGCTGGCCGCACCGTGGCGCTTCGCCGCTTATCCGCCCGATGCAATCGCGGCCCTCGCCCGCCTGTGGCGCCAGTCCGCGCCGGCCGCCGAGCGGTTCGGCGCGCTGCCCACCGAGATATTGCAGGCCGCTTTCTGGTCCCTGGACCCGCGCGGCATCGTCGTGAAGTTCGCCCGCCTCGCGGGAGAGCCGAAAAACAGCGCAGCGGTCGCGCGGTTCGTAACGCTCGAAGATTGGGCAAATGAAGGAGAGCCAGTCCCCCTGCCGGCGGCGCGCGAGCTCATCGAACGACTCTTCGCCCGCGACTGCACGGGGAAAGGCGAATGGCGCGTGGCTGGCACGCGCATCCGCGCCGATGCCGTGCCCGCACTGCACTTTACCGCGAGGGGCGACCGGATTGTGCCCACCGGCAGCGCCGCGCCAGGTCCGTCGCGCGCGGTTGGCGCGGGTCATGTCGGGATGATCGTCGGCCGCCGCGCCGCGGACGAGCTCCATAAGCCGCTGCTCGCCTTCCTCGCCGACTAGCCTGCCTTGACGCAATCGGCCCGGGTCAGTGGTGGCGGCGCATCGACCCGGAGCTTCAGCCGCGGGGTCAATTGAGTCAGGCGGCGGACATAGGCGTCGGTGAACACCGTCGCGCAGGCGGCGTTGAGATGCGAAAATTCGGGGATCGTCAAATTCTGCACCTGCGGCGGCAAATCGTCATTGTGGACGCCGACCGCATGGGCGAACCGCAACATCCGATCCCACCCTATGGCCCGGGGCAGGGCCTTATCCTCGTTGACCCGGATCGGTCGGGCTGACGGGGGGCGGACAAAGACCACTTCGCCGCCGCGCGCGCGGATTCGACTGACCGCCTCGCGCGTGTGCACATCAACCGCGGCGATGACGTGGTTCGAGATTTTGGGGCCTTTGAAATAATCCCACGCGTGGCGTGCCTGGTACTGCAGATAGGGATTGGTCTCGATCTGCGGCCACATCCGATACTGCCGGTTCGGATAGGTCTCCGAAATCTTCCACACATCCTCGTACGGGCTGTCGGGACCTTTGCGCCAACCATGATCGGGACGGATGGCGAGCTTGCTGAAGCGATACACGCTGTCCAGAAAGGCGAAGTGCGGCTGCAGCAGACGATCGAGGAACAGACCCGAGCGCTGCGACGGCTTTCCATTCCGCTCCGACGAATGCATGTACATGCCGCCATAACCAAGGCCGCTCGGGCGGAAATAGCTCGTGTCGGCCAGCCCGACGATCAGCAGGCCTTTGAAACTCGGATCGTTGGCGAGGTCTTCGAGCAATCCGCGCGCGGTCGAACCGACGATCGAGAGCTGCAGCGGATATTCGCCTGTTAGCGCCTTGAAGCGGTCGAGATCGGTGTCGAACAGGATGCGGCTGTCGCCGACGATCGCGACGCGCGCGGTCCCCGCCTGACGCCGAAGCTGTGCCCACGCCTGCGGGCTGTCGTCCATATCGGCGGGGCGCAAACCCTGGCTTCGCGCCCATGCTTCCCATCCCCCGGTCATGAGGACGACGGTCAGCAGCGCGGCGAGCGCCATTCCGATCCACGGCCGCGCTGGAACATCGCGAGTCGGCACCGGCTGCGCCTGACCTGGCCGATGCGAGGCGTTGAGCCGCAGCCCGGCGGGCAGCGCGCCCTCGCGCACGCCGATGGCGGAGTCAGAAGGCGAAGTAGATGAATGCACTGCCCTGCCCCTGTTCGATGATCACCGCGAACGCCATCGCCGCCCACACGCCGGCGATCAGCGGCACGGGCGTCCGCTCGACCACGGCCTCGATGGTGGTCGATCGCATCACCCAGTGGGTGGCGACGATCGCGGCGACGATGCCGAGCGCGATGGCCATGGGCAGCGCCGCAACCAGCGGCACGCCCGCCGCCGCGGTCCCGCTCATCGCGCGCAGCATCACGCCCGCCGCGCCGAAGGTCTTGGCGCGGAAAAAGACCCAAGTGACGTTGATGAGAAGAAAGGTCAGCGCCGCCAGCCCCGCAAGCGCGGCGGGGCCCGGCACCCAGCCCGAGAAGCGGGCCTTCAGGCCGCGCTCGGCAGAGAGATAAACGCCGTGCAACCCGCCCCAAGCGACGAACGTCCAGCTCGCGCCGTGCCACAGGCCGCCGAGCAGCATCGTCCCCATCAGCGCCATGTAGGTCCGCGCGGGTCCGTGGCGGTTGCCGCCGAGCGGGATGTAGAGATAGTCCCGTAGCCAGCACGACAAAGTGATGTGCCAGCGCCGCCAGAAGTCGGAGAAGCCGACCGCCGCATAGGGGAAGCGGAAATTGTCGGGCATCGCGAAGCCGAGGCACAGCGCGACTCCGATGGCCGACGTCGAATAGCCCGCGAAATCGCAGAATATCTGCCCGGCGAAGGCAAGCGTTCCCGCCCAGGCGTCGAGCATCGCCGGGGCCTTCCCGTGAGAATCATAAACTGCCTCCGCCACCGGAGCGAGAAAGCCGTCGGCCAGCACGACCTTCTGGAACAGGCCGAGGGTCAGTAGCGCGAGACCGAAGCCGAGCTGGGTCGAGGTTGCGCGGCGCGGCTGTTCGAACTGCGGCACCAGCTCGGTCGGGCGCATGATCGGACCGGCGACGAGGTGCGGGAAGAAGGTCACGAACAGCGCATAATCGAGGAAGCGCTTGGCCGGCTTCGCTCGCCGCAGATAGACGTCGAGCGTGTAGGACAGGGTCGCGAACGTATAGAAACTGATTCCCACCGGAAGGACGATGTCCCAGCCCGGCGGCTGGTAAGCGATGCCGAGCGAGGCGGCGACCGCGACGAAATTGTCGAGCAGGAAATGGCCATATTTGAAGAAACCGAGCAGGCCGAGGTTGACGACGACCGAGATCAGCATCCACGCCCGCCGCGTCGCCTGTCGCTCCGACCGCACCATCCATTGCGCCGCCCACCAGTCGACCACCGTCGAGACCCACAGCAGGATGACGAAGGGCGGGTTCCATGCGGCATAGAAGAGGTAGCTGGCGACCAGCAGGTTGATCTTCTTCACGCGCCACGGGAACGGCGCATTGTGCAGCGCCAGAACGATCGCGAAGAAGACGATGAAGGTGAGTGAATTGAAGATCATGCGCCGCGCGCGCGCGGTCCGCGACCGTCCGTCATGCCCTGCCCCCCGACCATTGCACGCAGATACTCGGGACGGCGACTCACGCTGGCGTGTCGATCGGCCCCACGGCCTGATGCCCGCTTGCTTGTGACGAGGCAAGCTTGCTTGCCGGGGGGGACGGGGGACGCTAAGCGGACGCCCACGCACCCATAGCTCAGCTGGATAGAGCGCTGCCCTCCGAAGGCAGAGGCCAGAGGTTCGAATCCTCTTGGGTGCGCCAATGTTTTCGTCGGCCCACCGTGTTCGCACGCAGAGCGTCGCCATCTGTCGCTTATTGGGCGGCGATCCGTCGCTCTGAAGCCCCAACCTACGCGGCGGCAACGAGCTCAGAAATCTAGCTGCGCTCGCATGGCCGCCGTATCGACCCCGTATTTACGCAGATTCAGCGGCATCGTGTCGGTGGTGGCGAACAGCGGCGACACGGCGCGCGGTCCTCCCGTGATCTCGACATGGCCGTACTCGGCCAGGAAGCGGAGATAATCCGTGGGGTTCCAGACTTCGGCGTACCCGCCGGTAAAGCTTGGATCGCCATTGTAGCGCGTGCCGATCGAAGCGTTATTGGGGCCGGTGACCACGTCGGATGGACGATAGCCACGCACCCACAGCTTCTGTGCCTCGGCGGCGAGGTGCAGGCTCCTGAAGATAGCTCCAAACTCGACGCCCGCGCTGTCGTCGCCATCGGCAGCGATCGTTCCCGTATCCACGAAGCGCTGATCGGTGGTCTGCAGCAACGGTCGCGCCCGATACTGCGTCCCCTGCGCATCGCGATTGTTGACCCGGTGATGATAGCTGACGCCCAGGTGCAGCTGCGCCGCGCCAATCTTTGGCGAAAAGGTCCCGCGCACTCCCGCTTCCCAGCCTGTCCGGTTGAAGGCGGCGTCGTTGATCGGCTGGCTGAATATCCCGGCCGTCAGCGTGTAGCGATCGTTCTTCGGATCGAGCAGGCCGAGGCTGACGCCGAGCCGGCGGTTGTAGTTGAACGCGTCGGTGAACGACGCCCGCTCCAGGAAGCTGGTCAGCCGCGAACTGGTCAATGTTTCGAGGCTCGACAACGGATAGAAAGTGCCGATCGTGACGCGAAGCGGGCTGTTGTTGCGCTGGTAGGTGAGGACGATGTCCTCATAATCGATGCTGCCCTGGGCGAAGTTGAATTCGACATTGTAGCCGAAGCCGCCCGGCAGCGTGCCCTCGCCCCCAATGACCAGCCGCCGGGCGCGGGTGTTGAAGCCGAGATTATTATAGTTGAGCCCGCCCGCCGTGCCGCTCAACTGCTGCCCCTGGGGGAAGCCGACATAGCCTGCGTCGAACTGGATCAGGCCCTTGGGCTTGAAGCTGAAGCCGGCGCTCTTGTCCTCGAACAGGGGAGCGCCCTTCCACGAGGGCGTTTCCCTGGCGAGGGACGCCTTGACCGCGTCGAGCTGGGTTTGCAGCGCTTCCACCTGTGCAGTGAGGCGCTCGATCTTCGCCGTGGCATCATCTTGGGCCGTGGGTGCGCCAGTTTCGGCTGCGATGGTCGCGGCAGGCGGTTGAGCGAGGCCTGCGCTTCCGCCGAGCAAGGCACTTCCACCGAGGAGAGCGCGAACTATCGATGGCCAGTTCATCAGCAAGTACCCCGAGGTGCGCTCGATGCCGCGTTACGGCGATTCGGGGACTCGATAATGACCTGCGCGTTACATTGAAATGACAGTCGTGAGCCCTAGTCCTCCCCGCTGCCCGGCTCGGCCTGCTTGCGGTGCATTGCGGCGGTTGTAGCCTCGCTCAGCACGCCCGACGCCAGCACCTGCGCCTTGTTCTTGAGACCGTGCACGACGCTGTGCTCGCCTTTGAGCATTGCCTCCCAGCCGGTCTTTGCGACATCTTCGGGCGGGTCCTTTTTCGCCTCGCCGACCTTGGTGTCTTCCATGCCGGCACGGTGGAAGAACTCGGTCTCGGTCGCGCCGGGCTTGAGGCAGGTCACGGTGACGCCGGTGTCCTTGAGCTCGTTGCCGATCGCCGCTGCGAAGCTGTCGATGAACGCCTTCGAGCCATTGTAGACCGCCTGGAAGGAACCGGCGATGTGACCGGCGACCGAACCGGTGATGAGCAGCTTGCCCTCGCCGCGCGCGACCATCCGTTCAAGGACCGGCTGAAGCAGCAACAGCGTTCCCGTGATGTTGGTGTCGATGACGTGGCGCCAATCGCTCGCCGATTGATCGAGGAAGGCGTGACCCAGACCGTGGCCGGCATTGGCGACGAGCACGTCCACCTCGCGTCCGCCGCATCGATCGAGTAGTTGCTCTACGCCCTGCTCGGTCGACAAGTCGGCTTCGACTTGTCGAACCTCAACGCCGAGGTTCTGCAGCCCCGCCGCGGCATCGACGAAGGGCGTGTCGGCGGCAACCAGCAGGTCGTAGCCGTCGCGCGCGGCGAGCTTGGCGATCTCCAGACCGATCCCGCTCGAAGCACCGGTGACGATCGCGAATTTGTCGGCCATTTCCTGCTCTCCTCCGTTCAACCGACAAGCTCGGGCGCACGCGGCTGCAGGTCGCGCTGCTCGCGCGGTTCCTGCTGCTCGCCTCGCCCGCCGGCGATTTGCTCGCAACCGACCATGCCGGGCTTGAGCACGATCTTGGTGTAGGTGTTCTGCTCGTCGTGCCAGTGACGGTACATCTCCGGCGCCAACTCGAGCCCGGCATGGTGCGAGATGAGGAAGGTCGTGTCGATCTTCCCCTGCTGGATAAGATCGAGCAGCGGCTTGGTATATTTCTGGACGTGGGTCTGGCCGCTCTTGATCGTCAGCCCCTTCTCCATCAGCTGGCCAAGCGGGAATTTGTCGGCGAAGCCGCCATAGACGCCTGGGATCGAAACACGGCCGCCTTTGCGGCAGGCGATGATCATTTGCCGCAGCGCATGCGGCCGCTCGGTGCCGAGGAAGGTGTGCGCCTTGACCGTGTCGACGACATTGTCGACGGTCAGCCCGTGGCTTTCCATGCCGACGCAGTCGATCACCGCGTCCGGGCCAATGCCGCCGGTCATCTCCGTCAGCGCCTCAAGCAGATTCACTTCGCGATAATCGATGATCTCGGCGCCAAGTTCCTTGGCCAACTGCAGGCGGCGCGGATATTCGTCGATCGCGATCACGCGCGCGGCGCCCATGATCAGCGCCGACTGGATTGCGAACAGGCCGACGGGGCCGCAGCCCCACACCGCCACCGTGTCGCCGGGCTCGATCCCGGCGTTCTCCGCGGCCATCCAGCCGGTGGGCAGAATGTCCGACAGGAACAGCACCTGATCATCGGGCAGGCCATCGGGAATGACGATCGGGCCGACATCGCTATAGGGAACGCGGACATATTCCGCCTGACCGCCGGCATAGCCGCCGGTGAGGTGCGCATAGCCGAACGCCGCTCCCATTGGATGCCCCATCAGCAGCTCGGACATATCGGCGGTCTCCGCCGGGTTGCTGTTGTCGCAAGCCGAATATTGCTGCTTGTTACAGAAGAAGCAGTTCCCGCACGAAATCGTGAACGGCACCACGACGCGCTGCCCCTTTTGCAGCGTGGAGCGGGCGCCGGTCTCGACCACTTCGCCCATGAACTCGTGGCCGAGCACATCGCCGGCCCGCATGGTCGGGATATACCCATCGTAAAGGTGGAGGTCGGAGCCGCAGATCGCGGTCGAGGTGATCTTGAGGATCGCATCGCGCGGATTGACGATCTCGGGATCCGGAACCGTATCGACGCGAACGTCGTGGCGGCCATGCCAGGTAAGGGCGCGCATGTCGGTGTCTCCTAGACGCGGGGCTGGGCGGGCGACTCGCTCGGCCGAGCCGAGGGCGATGCGTTCGTGGTGACTTCGCCCGTTTCCATCAGCTGCTTGAAGCGCCGGAGATCGTGGCGGGCCTGGATATTCGGTTCACGCGCGAACAGCTTGGCGACCAGTTGGCCGGCGCGACCGGCGGGCGGAGCATAGGACATCACCAGGCTGACAAAGGTGCCGCGACCGCCGGGCGCATCCTCGAACTCGACCTGGCCCGAAGTTTCGATGTCGCTTTCCGGCAGGCTTTCCCAGCTGATCTTGCGGTCAGGGATATCCTCGCGAATGCGCGTGACGAGGGTAACCGTCTTGCCCGCGGGCGCCTTGATCGTCCAGCGCGAGGCACCCTCGTCGGCAGGCTCTATTCCCTCGACATTCTCCATGAAGTCGGGGAAGCGCCGATAATCCTTCCACACCGCGTAGAGCTCCGCGCGCGGGCGCCCGATGAGCAGGGTCTTGGCGGCGATCGGGCGATCGGCCTGCTTCGTCGCCTTTTTCAGCGTCCACGCCGGTGCGTCGCTGATGACCGGACCGTCAGGAGCGGTGGCATTGCTTTTGCGAGCCAGGAGGAAGGCGGCGCCGGCGGCCGCGGCGGCGATTCCGCCCGCCAGCAGCGCCTTCTGCGCGGTTGCGCGGTCGATGCTCGAGTCCCGCTCCTTGATTCGCTCGGGTTGGTTTGGCTGGGCCTCTGCCACATGCGCCTCCTGAGATGCTGGTCGGAGCGCGGCAGGTCGCGCACTCCGTGCTTCTCAAAACCGCCGAAGCGCCACAGCGTTCCCGCTACCTAAGCCAAGACACTGTAACGCAAGCGAACGAGAAACGCGGATTAACCGTCCATCGCCTCGATCACTGCCGCGATGAACCGCGGCAGGGCATCGTCCGACATACCGACGACGTTGAATCGCCCGCTGTCCGCCATGTAGATGGCGTGCTGGTCGCGCAGCGCGCGGACCTGCTCTAGCGTCAGCGGCAGCATCGAGAACATGCCGTATTGACCGGCAATATAGGCCAGCCGAGGATCCGCGCGAGCGATCTCTGCGCGCACGGTGTTGATCCGCTCGCGCATGGTGGCCAGCTCGGCGCGCCAGTCCGCGGCCAAAGCCTCATCGTCCAGCACGGTGCGGACCGTGGCGGCCCCGTGGTCCGGCGGCATCGACCACATCTCGCGCGCCATCTGCAGCACATGAGCCATCGCCTTCGCAGTCGAATCGCGGTCGGCCGTCTTGACGAACAGCGTTCCGACGCGGTCGCGGTACATGCCGAAATTCTTGTCGCAGCTTTGCGCGATGATCGCCTCGTCGCAGGCGTCGAGAATGCCGCGCGCGCCCTCGGCATCCTCATCGAGCCCACGGCCGAGCCCCTGATAGGCAAGATCGATGAGGGGAAACAGGCCGCGCTCGGCCACGATCCGGGTGACCGTATGCCACTGCTGCGGATCGAGGTCGGCGCCCGTCGGATTGTGGCAGCAGCCGTGCAGCAGAGCGACGTCGCCGGGTCGCGCGGTCTCGAGCGCGGCAATCATCGCATCGAACCGGACGACGCGGCGGTCGGCATCGTAGAAGGGATAGCGGACCACCTCGAGCCCGCAGCCCTCCGCCATCGGCGGGTGGTTGGGCCAGGTCGGGGTGCCGATCAGTACGCGCGCGGCCGGGTTGGCGGCCGCGATCAGTTGGAGGCCAAGGCGCACGGCGCCACACCCGCCCGGCGTCTGCAACGTGTCGATCCGCGCATCGTCGGCGTGGCGTCCGAGCACGATCGGGCGAAGCAGTTGCGCGAATCGGACATCACCCCGACTACCGAGATAGCCCTTGCTTCGCTGGCGCTCCCACAGCAACTTTTCGGCTTTCTTCACCGAACGCAGGATGGGGGTATTGCCGACCGCATCGCGATAGACGCCGACGCCGACATCGATTTTTTCGGGCCGCGGATCGGCGTTGCAGAGCGCAATCAGCGCGAGCAGCGAATCGCTCTCGACCGGCGGCAGTGCGGCAAGTGAAGGCTGGACCGTGTCGAGCATGCGGGGCGGCTTAGCGGGAATGCGGCCAGCGTTCAAACCGGCCGGCAGCGACTTCCAGTTACCCTGAACGACGAACTAGCGGCGCCCCAGCCCGGAGATCGTCTGGTCGATCAGCGCCTTGTCCGCCGCGGCGTCATGCCGTTCGGCGATGAGCCTGGCGGTGGCGGCAGCCGCCGCGCGAGCGGTGGTCGCCCGAAGTTCGGCAATGGCGCTGCGCTCCTCGGCGGCGATCTTGTCCTCAGCCATACGCTGGCGACGCTCGACGAGACCTTCCGCATCGGTCTTGGCCTTGGCGACGATCGCCTCGGCTTCATGATGCGCACGCTTGACCATCGCCGCGGCATCGGCTTCGGCGGCGCGCGCCTTGGCCTCATACTCCGCCTTGATCGCCTCGGCGTCACGGCGCAGCGCGGCGGCCTCTTCGAGCTGTTCGCGGATCGCCGAGATCTTGTCGTCGAGCGAGCGGCCGATGGCGCCGGGCACCTTCTTCCAGATCATGATCGCGAACACGACGAGCATCGCCAGTGCGATCCACCAGCCGGGGTTCAGTCCGAAGGCGGTCGCTTCGGCCTCGCCGTGACTGCCCGCGACTTCAGTGTGCGCGACGGCGGTGACGGTATCAACCATGGACGCCGACCTCCTTGACTGCCGCGATCGCCTCGTCCCGGCTGACGTTCATGCCCGCTACCCGTGCCGCGATGTCCTGCGTAAGCTCAGCCGCCAAAGCCTCGATCTCCGCGACCGCGGCCGTGCGGCTCGCCTTGATCCGCTCGGCAGCCTCGGCGATCCGCGCCTGAATCGCCTGGTCTGCCTTGGCAAGGTTCGCCTCGGCGGCACTCGCGCCGGCCTGCTTCGCCGCGAAGGTCAGCTTGGCCGCTTCCCCCCGGCTCGCATCCATTCGATCCCGATAGGACTCTTCGGTCGAGTCAGCCTCGGCCTTGGCTCGCTCGGCGGCGGCGAGGTCGTCGGCGATGCGCCGGTCGCGGTCGTCGACCGTCGACTGGATCTTCGGCACCATCCCCCGCCCGATGACGAAATAGATGAAGCCGAGCACCAGCAGCATCCACAGGATCTGCGACAGGGCGACGTCGGACAGCTGATTAAGTTGAGGCATAGTTCCCCTCCCCGGCGGGATCGCTCCCGTCGGTCGATCGGCCTAGATCGCGTAGAGGATGATCATGGCGACGGCGAAGGCCATCAGACCGAGAAGCTCAGCGGCGGCGAAGCCGATGAACAGCCGGCCCTGCTGGCCGTCGGCGGCCGCCGGATTGCGCAGCGCGCCCTGAAGGAACGAGCCGAACACGATGCCGACGCCGGCCGAAGCGGCCCCGACGCCGATCGCCGCGAGACCGGCGCCGATGACCTTGGCTGATGCGAGATCCATTTGATAACTCCTTGCGAAAAGCGGTTTAGTGAAGGTTGACGGCGTCGCTGATGTACAGCGAGGTGAGCAGCGCGAAGACATAGGCCTGGATCGCGCCGACCAGCAGCTCGAGCGCATTGATGAACGCCACGAACAGGAAGCACAGCACCGAGATGCCCGCGCCCATCGCGGTGTGGCTGTTGATCCCCTGCACGATGAAATTGCCGAACACGTCGAGCAGGATGTGCCCCGCGAACATGGCGATGAACGGCCGCAGGCCGAGGCTGAACGGACGGACCAGGAAACTGATCAGCTCGACCGGCGTGATCAGCAGCTTAAGGATGAACGGTGTCCCCTTCGGCACGAACAGCGACAAGAAACCGAGACCGTGCTTGTAGAAGCCGACGGCAAGCACGATCGCGAAGCTGATCAGCGACATGAGGCCGGTGACGGTGAACTGGCTGGTCACCGTGAACGGGTGTGCGCCGGGAACGATGGCGAACGGCATCGCCCCCAGAAAATTGGCGAAGAGCAGAAAGATGAAGGCGGTGAACACCCACGGCAGATACGGCCTGCCCTTGGGCCCGATCGACCCGATGACCATCGAATCGACGAAGCCGATCATCCCCTCGACCGCCATCTGCCAGCGGCCCGGGATCAGTTCGCGCCGCATGCCGCGGAACATGAAGAACCAGATGCAGCCCAGCACGATCAGCATCCACAGCGTGCTGTTGGTGAACACCAGCGCACGGCCGTCCAGATGCCCGGCGATCGGGTTGATCTGGAACTGTTGCATCGGGTCGATCTTGGATCCGGCGGCCACTCTACTTCCCCTGGGTGTCCTTCGACACCTGCATCACATTGCGCACGGCGATACCGAAACCGAGGAACAGCATCGCCAGCATCACCCACGGCGCGGTGTGGAGCCACCGATCGACCAGCCAGCCAATCAATGCACCGCCGAACGGAAGTCCGACCAGATCCTGCAGGATTCGCATCCCGGCGGTCCGGATCACCCGTTGCGATTCCGCCGAGGCTCGCCCCGTGCGCTCGGCCTCGACCCGTTCGGCACGCCGCAATCGCTCATCGAGCGATTCCAGCCGCGCATCCTGGGAAGTCCCTGGTTGCTCCCCGGTCTCGTCCGCAGCCATGAGCCTTCTCCCGGTTGTGCGCCGCCCTTCTGAAAAGCAACGCGAAAGGCAAGGAACATGGCGGCGTCCAAGCCCGCCAAGGCGCCGCTCCTTTATGAAGGGGGGTCGGGAGTGTCAACCGGACTGTGGGCGACGGCGCTGAGCCTAGCGGCAATAATCCGGCACCGGGGCACTTTGACCCGACGCCCGCACGCGCCAGACATTGTCGCTGAGCAGATAGCGCTCGCCGACCCCGACCGTGCCGAGGAGCTGGCACGCCGCGGTCAGGCCGACCTCCTGCACGGTGACTCCGCGGCTCGCCGACAGTTGGGCATAGAGCGCGCGGCGGCGAATGTTGACCGACGCGACCTGATGCCGAAGCATCGGCCCGCCGTCCACCGCGAGACCGAGATAGCCGTCGAACCGCTCACCGACGAGACCCGCCCCCCGCGCCTGCGCCACCGCCATCGCAGCCTGCGACTGAGCCGGTGCGACAGCGGGGAACGTCGCCGCGACGGCAGCCAGAGCGAGCAACCAAGACTTCACGGCTTCTTGCCCAACGGAGTCGGCGCGGCCTGCGGGAAAGCCTCTGGGTTCGACTTGATCAGCTGATCGACGTCATGCTGCAGCCGCACCACCACCTCCTGCCGGATGGCGACGTTCAGGTTGATCTCGATCGGCTTTTCGGGCGTCTTGACCGAGATGCACCCGCCAAGCGCCGGCAGCAGCAGCGCCAGCCCCGCGGTCGTGCGTGCGTGTCGCATAAGTTCGCTCCTCATTTTTCGTTCTTCTTGGTCGGGGTGACCTGGTCCTTGACCGGGGTCTGGGTCTGTTGCTGCTGATCCTCCAGCCGGCGGATATCGACCGCCGCGTCGGGCAGGTTCGCAATCGGCTCGGGCAGCGCGTCGTGGATCGTGCCGCGCGGGTCGCGGAAGCTCTTCGCGGTGCCGATCAGCGCCCGGAAGGGCCCCCGGATCGACACGTTGAACTTGAACGGCACCTTCTTGAGCACGCTGCGGATGATGCGCTGCGTCTTGTTATTACCGAGCGCCACCTCGTCGACGGTCAGCGTCGTCGCGAATTCGCCTGCCAGATCTCCGTCGAGGCGAACGATCATGCTCCTGAAGCGGAGATCGCGGAGGGCATTGAACGCAATATTGCCGAACATGCCGAGGTTGGATTTGGTGACCGCGCCGACGTAGCTCAGCGAGCCGCCCGGCGGG
>JAIVIZ010000025.1 GCA_020200315.1 Sphingomonadales bacterium
GCGCTACACCGGCCTGCACGGGCTGCGCATCGGCATCGACCGCTTCGGCGCATCGGCGCCCGCCGAGGACCTATATGAATATTTCGGAATCACGCCCGACAAGATCACGGAGCGCGTCACCGCGCTCCTCCAGCAGAGGGACATGAAATGACCAAGGTTGCCATCAACGGGTTCGGGCGGATCGGCCGGCTGGTCGCCCGCGCCATTCTCGATCGCGACGATCACGACCTCGAACTGGTCGCGATCAACGACCTCGCCGATGCCAAGTCGAACGCCATGCTGTTCAAGCGCGACAGCGTCCACGGCCTGTTCCTGGGCGAGGTCAGCGCGGACGGCAACGACATCATCGTCAATGGCAAGCGCATCCACGTCACCGCCGAGCGCGATCCGGCCAAGCTGCCGCACGCCGCCAATGGCATCGACATCGCGCTCGAATGCACCGGCTTCTTCACCGATCGCGCCGGTGGGCAGAAGCATCTCGACGCAGGGGCGAAGCGGGTGCTGATCTCGGCGCCGGCCAAGGGCGTCGACCTGACGGTGGTGTTCGGAGTCAACCAGGACAAGCTCACCGCGGAGAGCAGGATCGTGTCGAATGCGTCGTGCACCACCAACTGCCTGGCCCCGCTCGCCAAGGTGCTCAACGACACGCTCGGCATCGAATATGGGCTGATGACGACCATTCACAGCTACACCAACGACCAGAAAATCCTCGATCAGATTCACCCCGACATGCGCCGTGCCCGGGCGGCGGGGATGTCGATGATCCCGACCACGACCGGCGCGGCGCGGACCGTCGCCGAGGTGCTGCCCGAGTTGAAGGGCAAGCTCGATGGGTCGGCGATCCGCGTGCCGACCCCCAATGTCAGCCTGGTCGACTTCCACTTCACGCCGGGCCGCGAAACGCACGTCGATGAGGTCAACGCCATCCTCAAGGCGGCGAGCGAGAGTGGTCCGCTTAAGGGCATTCTCGCCTACACCAACGAGCCGCTGGTTTCGATCGACCTCAACCATAATCCGGCGAGTTCGACCGTCGACAGCCTCGAGACGGCGGTGCTCGGAAACCTCGTCCGCGTGCTCAGCTGGTACGACAATGAGTGGGGCTTCTCGAATCGTATGGTCGACACCGCCGGGGTGATGGCGAAGCTCGGCTAAGCGCCGTGGCGATACGGACCCTGTTGCGGCCGACCGGGTTCGTCGATGCACCGTTCGGGCATGACGGTAAGGTTGCGCGGCTGGCCGGGGGGCTCAACTGGTTCGCTTCGGTCGAATTGCTGCATGTCGAAGGTTGTCGCCGAGTCTCAACGGAGCTGGTCCCCGTCGAGGGGATTGAAGCGCGGCTCGACGACGTGATGGGCGCGAACTGGCAGCGGCTGACCGCGCCACGGCCCGCGCTGCGCATGGGCGAACGCACCATCCGCCTCGACCAGCCGCAGGTGATGGGCATTCTCAACGCCACACCCGACAGTTTCTCGGATGGGGCCCGGTTCGCCGATGCTGCCGAAGCCGCCGACGCCGGCGCGGCAATGGCGAGCCACGGCGCCGCGCTGCTCGATGTCGGCGGCGAATCGACCCGGCCAGGCGCCAAGCCGGTGTGGGAAGGCGACGAGATCGAGCGGATCGCGCCTGTCATCCGTCAGCTCGCCGCTGGCGGAACCGCGGTGTCTGTGGATACGCGCAAGGCTGCCGTGGCCGAAGCTGCGCTCGGCGCGGGCGCACGGCTGATCAACGACGTTTCGGCGATGACCTTCGACGAACGAATGGCGGACGTAATCTCAGCGGCCGGCGTGCCGGTGGTGCTGATGCATCACCAGGGCGATCCGGCTGCGATGCAAGACGCGCCGCACTACGAGGATGTGCTGGTCGAGGTCTATTTGTGGCTGGAGGAGCGGATCGCCGCCGCCGAGCAAGCCGGGATCGATCGGGCGAATATCATGATCGATCCAGGCTTCGGCTTCGGCAAGTCGGTCGCCCATAACCTTGAGCTGATGAACGGCCTCGCGCTACTCCACGGCCTCGGCTGTCCGATCGTGCTTGGCGCGAGCCGCAAGCGGAGCATCGGCGCGCTCTCGAACGAAGCGCCGGCCGATCAGCGGCTTGCCGGAAGCCTCGCGTTCGCGCTGAAAGCTGCAGAGCAGGGCGTGCAGCTGATCCGTGTCCACGACGTGTTCGAGACGGTGCAAGCGCTTCGGATCTGGCGGGGCCTGCGCGATCAGGCGCTGACCCCGCGCCGCGCTTAATCGGTGAGCTCGACTTCCTTCGTCCGTCCCGCGCCCGGGCCTGCGCCGAGGTCGGCGCCGGTGGTCGGATTGACGTTCGGATCCGACGCACCCCGTTTTGCGGCCGCTTTCGCGCTCGCCAATTCGGTCTTGGACAGCTTGACCGAAGCCATGCCGTTCCCTCCATCGAGCGCCACTGCTTCCGTCGGGTCGTCAATCCGCTGCCACTCATCACCGCTATTCCACGGGCCCTCGACATCGTCCGCACCCGGCGAGGTGTTGACGTAGAGGCTGGCAAAGCGTTCGTCGCCCGGAAGCTTGCCCGGCGGGAAGTTGTTTTCGATCGAGTAGAGCGCCTTTTCGAAGCTCTTCTGGTGCGCCACTTCCCGTGTCATCAGGAAAGTGAGTGCGTCCTTCACGCCGGGATCGCCGGTAATGTTGATGAGCCGTTCATAGACGATCTTGGCGCGCGCTTCGGCCGCGATGTTGGAGCGGAGATCGACGGTCGGCTCGCCGCGCGTGTCGATATAGAAGCCGCTGAACGGCACGCCGGAGCTGTTCACGAAGGCCGGCCCGCCGCCGAAGAGAATTGACTCGGTGTGGCTGATTCCGCCGCCGTTGATGGATTTATAGAGGTCAGCCTCCGATAACGCACCCTCCGCCATGCTGCTCTTGGCGCCCTTGCACAGCATGGTGACGATGGAGCCGATGATCTCAAGGTGGCTAAGTTCCTCCGTTGCGATGTCCATCAGCAGGTCTTTGCGACCGGCATCGTCCTCCGCGAGCCCTTGCGAGAAATACCGCATCGCGGCGGCGAGCTCGCCGTCCGGTCCGCCGAACTGCTCCAGCATGAAGGTGCCGAGCACGGGATTGGGCTCACTCACGCGAACCGTATATTGAAGCTTTTTGTTGTGCATGAACATCGCGCGGCTCCTGTGTGATGAGCAGCGGAAAACGCCTGTTCTCAGACCTGTGTGCCGTCGAACAACCCAGGTTAGGGAGATTTATCGTTACGCGGCGGTGTCGATGCCGAGCTCGCCGAGCTTCCGGTAAAGCGTCGAGCGTCCGATCCCGAGCCGGCGCGCGACTTCGGTCATGCGGCCGCGATAATGGCCGATCGCCAGGCGAATGATGTCCGCCTCAATTTCTTCCATGCTGCGCAAGTGCCCGTCGGCGCGAAACAGCGTCACGGGTGAGGCGGCGGCCAGCGCCACGTCCTTGCTGCTGGCGCTCATTTCGGTCGTGGCGTCGCTCTTGCGATTGGTGAAGCGCGACTGGACGGCGATGTGCGGAAAATGCTCCGCGGTAAGCGCGTCGTCGGCCTGCAGCGCCGCGCGGAACAGCACGCTGGCGAGCTGGCGGACATTGCCCGGCCAGCCGTAGCGCATCAGCACGGCGAGCGCGTCATTGCCGATCGACAGGCCCCGCATGCCGGGCTGGAGAGCGTGACGCGCGAGCAGGTGGCGAGCCAGCGCGGGGATGTCGCCGCTGCGCTCGCGCAGCGGTGGAATGGTCACTGTCGTCGTGGTGATCCGAGCGGCGAGCCCGGAATTGAGGCTGTCGCTGAGGGGGCGGCTGGCGGTGGCGATCAGCCGGACGTCGACCGACGTTGAACCGTTGCAGCCGACCGGCCGGACTTCGCCGGTCGCCAGCACGCGGTCGAGCGCTTCCTGCGTGGCGAGCGGAAGCTCGTTGACTTCATCGAGTAGCAGCGTGCCGCCGTCGGCCTGGACGATGCGGCCGACCCGCTCGTTGAATGCGCCCGGAAAGGCGCCGGGGACATGGCCGAACAGCTCGCTTTCGATGATGTTCGCGGCAACTGCCTTACAGTCGAGCGTGACGAGCGGGGCCTTGGCGCGAAGCGAGGCGGCGTGGATGGCGCGCGCGAGTGTCTCCTTGCCGGTGCCCGGTTCGCCGATGATCAGGATCGGCAGTCGGTTGCGGGCCGATTTGGCGGCGACAGCGAGCGCCGCGCGGAATTCCGGCGCGGCGCCGATTAGCTCCTCCAGACTGAGCGGATCGGCGAGCTTCTCGGACAGCGGCGCGAGCTCACCGGCGGCCCGGCGGCGGTCGGCGTTGATGGCGAGCGCTTCGAGCAGCCGCTCGGGCGCGACCGGCTTGACCAGGAAATCGGAAGCGCCGGCCCGAATCGCCTCAATCGCGAGTGGACGGCTTTCGCGGTCCGCAAGCACAAGCACAGGCAGGTCCGCGCGATTTTGGCGCAGGGCGGCAATCAGGAGGGGCCCCGCTTTCGAATCCCAGCTTGAGAGAAGCGCGGCGCGAACCTCGCGACCGTGCGGCCCTTGAAGGAGACCATTCGCCGTCTCGCCATCCGCTGCGCCGACCACACTCCAGCCGGCGCGCGAGGCAATCGCCGAGACCAGCCGCCGCTCGGCGGGGTCGGCGTCGACCAGCAATAGCGAGCGAACAACATCGTCGCGCATAATTCCTCCAATGGCAAAGGGACTTAGCGCGGGTCAGGTAAACGTCACCTTAAAGGGCTTGGGAGGAAAGGGCTTGCTTGTTATGGACGCAGCCGGGTTCAGCACAGGGAGAAGCTTCATGGCCGCCGACGGCATGCAGCAGCAGGATGGAACGGGCAGCGAATTCCAGGTCCACGAGCGCAATTACAACGGCTTCCTGACCGTCTTGAAACGGTCCGTCATCGCTGTCGCCATCGTCACGGCGATCGTCCTGTTCATCATATCTCGTTGATCTCTGGGTGAAGATCGCCGTCCTCAAGGAAGCCGCCGGTGAACCCCGCGTCGCCGCGATTCCGGAGACCGTAAAAAAATATATCGCCCTTGGCGCGACGGTCTCCGTCGAGCGCGGCGCCGGAGAAGGCGCGAGCATCGCCGACGAGGCGTTCGCCGAGGCAGGCGCCACCCTCGCCGAGCGGTCGGCGCTGCTCGCCGATGCCGACATCATCCTGTGCGTGAACGGTCCCGATGCACTGACGGCGAGGGCGGGTGCAGGTGCAGTGCTTGTCGGAGCACTCGATCCGCTGCGCCGCCGCCAAGCGATCAATGGCTACGCCGCCGCCGGGCTGGAAGCGCTGGCGATGGAGTGGATGCCGCGCATCACGCGGGCGCAGTCGATGGACATCCTGTCGTCGCAGTCCAACCTCGCGGGCTACAAAGCGGTGGTCGACGCCGCTTCGGCGTTCGGGCGCGCCTTTCCAATGATGATGACGGCGGCCGGCACGATCAGCCCGGCCAAGCTGTTCGTGATGGGCGTCGGCGTCGCCGGGCTGCAGGCGATCGCCACCGGCCGCCGCCTTGGTGCGCAGGTCAGCGCCACCGACGTGCGTTCCGCCACGCGCGAGCAGATCCAGTCGCTCGGCGCCAAGCCGATCTTCGTCGAGAATGTCGCCGGAATCGAGGGGGAAGGGGCCGGGGGCTACGCCGGCGAAATGTCCGACGAATATAAAGCAGCCCAGGCGGAGTTGGTGTCGAACCACATCGCCAAGCAGGACATCGTCATCACCACCGCATTGATTCCCGGCCGTCGGGCGCCGCGGCTGATCAGCGACGCGCAACTCGCGTCGATGCGGGCGGGGAGCGTGGTGGTCGACCTGGCTGCGGACGCGGGCGGCAATGTCGAGGGGTGCGTCGTGGGCGAGACGATTACGCGTCACGGCGTGCGGATTATCGGCGCACGCAATCTCGCCGCGAGCCTGGCGGCGGACTCATCGGCGCTATTCGCGCGCAATCTCTATAATTTTCTGAGCGCGTTCTGGGACAAGGAGGCGGGCCGTCCCGTGCTTCCCGACGAGGATGAGATCGTCAAGGCGATCCGGCTGACCCGCAACGGCAAGGTCGTCAACGAACGGCTAGCCTAAGAGGCAACCGCCTGTTCGGCGCGTCCGTCCCGCGCCGCTCCTTCAGACACAACAAAAAGCCGCCTCGGCACGAGGACGGCTTTTCATTTTCCAAATCCAGGGCGAAGCCCCGAAACAGGCTTAACCGTTCGAAGCGCCGGTTCCGGTGCCCTGACCGTAAAGCCAAACCCAGAAGGACCATTTGGTCGATGGCTTCTTCATAACATTCCCCTAGTTCTCGGCCGACGACTCACGTCGCCGTTAGGGGAATGTTAACCCTAATCGATATGGTTAGCAAATGATTAACTATTCAGGCGACGCGCAGACCTCGCTTGCTTGCCAACTTCTTGATTATATGCCGCAAACTCGTTGGCCGGCCAATGATGAAACCTTGCGCGATGTCGCAGCCCATGGCCGTGAGCAGCTCGAGCGTGTCGCGATCTTCGACTCCCTCGGCGATGACGATTCGCCCGAGCGAATGGGCGAGGGCGATGGTCGACTGGACCATCACCCGGTCGCTGCGATGATCGCGAATCGACTTGATGAAGCTCTGGTCGATCTTGATTTCGGCCGCAGGGACTTTCTTCAGATAATCGAGGGTCGACAGGCCGGTGCCATAGTCGTCGATCGAGATGTGGACGCCCAAGGACTGAAGCCGACCGAGCATCTCGATATCCTGCCCGGTGCCGGCGAGCGCCGCCGTTTCGGTTAGCTCAAGCGTCAGCTGATTGGCCGGCAGGCCGTTCCGATCGAGACAGTCCTTCACTCGGCGGGGAAGATTCGGGTCGTTGAGCAGCCGCGCCGAGAGATTAACTGCGAGAGTCAGCGCATGGCCCTGCCGTGCCGCCTGAGCGATCGAGGAAACCGCCTCGTCGAGAATGAAGTCGGTCAGCCGCTCGATGCGATCGTGCTGCTCGGCGGCGCCGATAAACTCGGTCGGGCTGATCGGTCCTTTGTCGGGGTGGGTCCAGCGCGCGAGCGCTTCGACGCCGATGATCCGACCGCTCGAAAGATCGAGCTTGGGTTGATAGGCGACCCACACCTGACCCTTGTCGATCGCATCGTCGAGTTGACTTAGCAGCGAGAGCTTCCACGAGGCGTCGGCCAGCCGCGCGGGATCATGATACTTCCACTTGAGGCCTTCCGCTTCGGCTTCATCGGCGGCGACGAGCGCGCTGCCAAGGCGATTGGCCGTCGCGCGGCTGCTGCCGATGTCGACGCCGAAGCTGATCATCACATCATATTGATGGCCGCGCGCTTTGACCGGGCTGCGGAACAGGGCGTGGAGCGCCTCCAGATGATGACCGAGCGGGATGTTCGGCTCGGCGAACCACGCGAATATTCCCTCGTCGCCGTGAAACAGCTTGCGGCCGTCCGCACCGACGCAAAGGCGCGAGGTGACCTGCTCGACAAAATGGCGCTCGGCGTCCGCTGGCAGCGCGGACACGATCTCGGCGTAATTGTGGAGGCGCGCGACTACCAGCGGCCACTCATGGGCCGTCGGATCTGCGCGCAGCGCGACGAGATTAGGCAATTCGCTGACCTCGTTGATCGTGCTGCGATTGCGCAAACGAGCCCAATTCGACTGCCACAGGATAACGAGCAGAACGAAAATGCCCGGCGACGCGTCGAAATAGAGAAGGTTCGCCTCCAGCGGCAGGGGTCCCACCGTGATGAGCAGGAGACCGGCAACGAGCAGGACATTTTGAACGATCGGGCGCCTTCGCGTGATCGCGACGGCGGCTACCAATGCGGCAATCATCAGGGAGGGAATCCAGCCGACATTCAACGGCCGTCCTTTCATCATCAGCGTTTCGGCGCCAATCGCGTGGATGTATACGCCGCCCATGCGGCCGTAGCCCGGCATCGAAAACTGGTCACCGAGCGAGTCGGTGGTTGTTCCGATGAGAGCGATCCTTCCGGCGATCCGGCTCGCCGGCACCTTTCCATCGATGACGTCGACGGCCGATACGGAGTCGAAAGAATTCGGGTCGACCGAATAGTCGAGCGGGAAAGTCCCGTTGGGCAGAACTTTCAAACCCGCGAGCTTCGCTGAAAGGCTAGGAATGTCCCCCTTGTCAGAGGGGGCCGTGAAGGCGATGTGCCGGACTCGGGTGTCAAAGTCATAGTCGAGTGCAATGTCGGCAAGGGAGGCGTGCCGCGAGAATTGCGCCAGTGGGAATGCCTTCCCGCGAACGGCGGTGTTGATACCCACGGGCAACGTGACTCGCCCCGACCGTTCGATGGAACGAGCGAATGCCGAGTCTCCGGCAGGGTCGGCCGGATAGAAGAAGACGATATCGAATGCGATTTGGCGCGCGCCCATTCGCGAAAGTTGGTCAACTAGCTTGGCGTGTGCGGACCTGGACCAGGGCCAGTTACCGATGCGGCGAAGACTCGGGTCATCGATTTTAACGATGACGATGTTGTTGCTTGCGTGATGCCGATTGACCGCCGCGCGAAATGCGTGGGTCGCGAAATCGAGCGGCTGGCCAAGCCCGATAATCCCGAAGATCAGCCCCGCGAACAGCGTCCACAGAAGCAGGGCGCGCGGCGACGCGGGCTTCCTTTTGGTCCTGGCAATGTCCTTCCGCTCGGGCACGGCATCCCTTTCGTCGGCGAAAGCTGTGCCGGGGAAAGCTTAATTTTCCGGAAACTTCGAATGGCTTGGCGTGGTTAATGGCGGTGCTGCTCTCCCCTCGACAGCGACCGCGCGGCGCGCCATGAGGGGCGGACACCGAAGGGGGTGGAAGTGGACGAGAATCCCAGCCTGTCCATGTTGATGAAAGCGCGAGCAGTCCGTTCAGGAGCGTGCCTCGGCATTGTCCTGATGGCGCTCCTCGCTGATCCGGCGAGCGCAACATCCGAGGACAAGCGCAGCCGCGATGTCTTTACCGCCTGGCTGGTGGTGCCGATGGATCCTCCGTCCGGCATCGCTGACGTGCGCAGCGGGAGCATCGTGTTCCGCCAGCGCGTCGTCCCGGCGGGTTACGCGATGCTCGACAGCGACGCGATTGACGATACGTCGGGCTCGACCATTGTTCCGCACGGCACCGGCC
>JAIVIZ010000183.1 GCA_020200315.1 Sphingomonadales bacterium
CTCGCAGGTCGTGCCGTTCGACGCGCGGCCGAGCCGCAAGACCGGCGGCTGGAGCGCGGAGCGGCAGCAGCGGTTCATCGAGACGCTGGCCGAAACCGGCTCGATCCATGTCTCGGCCAAGGCCGCCGCTTTGTCGGCGCGCAGCGCTTATGCCCTGCGCGTCCGCTCGGCCGCCTTCGCCGCCGCGTGGGACGCGGCCCAGCAGCTCGCCGTCGGGCGGCTGTCGGCGCTGGCGTTCGACCGTGCCGTCCACGGCCGCATAGACCAGCTCTACAGCAACGGCAATCTGGTCGGCGAAAAGCGCGTGCCGAGCGACAGGTTGCTGATGTGGCTGCTCGCCCGGCTCGATCCCAAGCGCTTCGCCGCGCCGTGGGAGCTTCGCGCGGATCATGCCGCCGACTCCGCAGGCCGATACCCACGCCGCCTTCCCCGCGCTGCTCGCCGCGCTGACGGACACCGCCGAGGACTGAACCGCGCCGTCCTTCGACCGATCGGCCAAACACCCCCGTTACCGTGAACATTCGGAACATTCGCGCGACCGGCGGCGGAGTTCGCCGCCGCGCAACGGTTCGACTCGCCGGCGAGTCGCTTCGTCGCAAGCGGGTGGGGCGGGTGAGTCGGCGGGCGGTTACGGGCGTTCGGGCGAATATGACCGCCTCGACGCTCATTGCCCGGGCAAGCTATTGGCCCGACGAGCAGGCGCTCGAGCTGAGCTTCACCAGCGGCCGGCGTTATCTCTATCTCGGGGTGCCGGCGAAGGTCGCCGATGCGTTCGCGGCGGCCGAGTCGAAGGGCGAGTATTTCAACCGCTCGATCAAGGGCCGCTTCGCCTGCCACGAACTGGCGCGAAGCCGCGCCGCATAGGCGCAACGCGGGGTTAACCCGGTTGGCGTAGCAGGGTGCGATGATCCCGATGCGCACCTCGACGATCTTCCGCAACCGCTGGTGGGCGCTGCTGTGGGCGGCCGGGATCCTGTGGTTCGCCTACGATGTCGCCGGCACCTCCCCTCAGGCCGAGGACGGCACCAACGCGGTCGCGACCGACGCCACCGGCGCCCCGGTCACCGCCGACGACGAGCAACGATTAGCGCAAGCGATCAACTCGATCTGAGTTGCAAGCTGGCCCGCTTAGCTCGCGCCGCTTTCTTCTTCCTCGAACGTCACGGCGACATCGCCGTTGGCCGACAGCCGTACCCGATCGTCCTCGACGTCGGCGACGAGCCCGCGCGAGATGTAATGATGATGGCCTTGGTGGCTGCCCTCGCCGCTGTCCTTCTTGGTCAGCTTGATGCGGTCACCCTCGACATGGTCGACTGTGCCGACATGGACGCCGTCGGCGCCGATCACTTCCATATGCTCGCGGATGTCCTCGAAACCGGCCATGACCTTCTCCTTCGCTTTACTGCCCGCTGAACGCCGCGGATCGCCGAAGGATGCGTCCCGCAGTCTCCCGATGGGTCGCGCGGAACCCATGTGCCACGCGGACGGTTGTTACGCAGACATAATCTTTTTCCAAAAGCAGGGAGACTGAAAATGGCAGACGACAGGGAGCCGGTCGAGCGCACCACGATCGTCGAGACCGGCGGCGGCGGCAATGGCGGGATCGTCGCGGTGGTGGTGCTGATCATCGTCGTGCTGGTGCTGTTGTTCTTGTTCCGCGGTCAGCTCGGCCTCGGCGGCGCCAAGACCAGCTCAATCAGCGTTCCCGACAAGATCGACGTCAACGTCAACTCGCATTGAGCGGTGGGCCGGCGCCGCGGTCGTCACCGGCCGCGGCGTCGCATTTGACTTGATGGAGCAAGGCCCTAACCCCGCCGCACATCGACGGGGAGAATTGCAATGGCGCCCACCGCCGGGCTCGACGAAAGCCACGATCCGCAGCGCCTGAGCTGGGTCGAGAGCGCCTACGGCCATCCGCACTTTCCGATCCAGAACCTGCCGCTCGGGATCTTCTCCACGGCCCAGAAAGAGCCACGGATCGGCTGTGCGATCGGCGATTCCATTCTCGACCTGCACGACGCCGCACCGCTGCTCGATCCGGCGTGGCAGCGGGCCTTGTGGCAGCCGAGCCTCAACGACTGGTTCGCCCACGGCCCGGCGCATGCCACCGCGCTTCGCCGCCGCGTGTCGGAACTGCTGAGCGATCCGGCGCAGCGAGCGGCGGTCGAACCGCATCTGGTCGCGCGGGCCGAAGCGACGATGCATCTACCGTGTCGGATCGGCGACTATACTGATTTCTACGTCGGCATTCATCATGCGACCAATGTCGGGCGGCAGTTCCGGCCCGACGCGCCGCTGCTGCCCAACTAT
>JAIVIZ010000184.1 GCA_020200315.1 Sphingomonadales bacterium
GGTCCGGCTGGCGCTGCGCAAGGCGGCGAAGTGAGTCGGTCCTGAAACAAGCCCGCGCCTCACGCATTGATCGCCCATGTTCGAAACCGCCGAAGTCGATATCGTCCGCATTGTCACCCACCTCGTGGAAATCGTCGGTGTGGCGATCATCGCGCTGGGTGCGTTCGGCACACTATTACGCTTCCTCACCCACTTTCTGGCGGGCAGCGCCACTAGGGATCGCGACGAGGCCGTCGCCGCCTTCCGTTCGAACCTCGGCCGCTCGATCCTGCTCGGCCTCGAGTTCCTGGTCGCCGCCGATATCATCAATACCGTGGCCGTCACCCCGACCCTGATCAGCGTCGCCGTGCTCGCCGGCATTGTCGCTATCCGCACTTTCCTCAGTTTCAGCCTCGAACTCGAAATCGAGGGCCGCTGGCCGTGGCAGCGCCGCGCCGGGCAGGACCGGCAGGTCTAATCGCGCGTTCATCCATCGCTCGTCAAAAACCTCTCCTATAGTCCCGGCAAATATTTGGATCGCGCGCAGCATGGAGAGGCTAGCGGGCGCCCCCCAGCCGGCGATGCGCCACGATTTGCTCGGGCGTGAGGCGAAGAAATCGCGCGGCATTGTTGTAGAGAATGTCGCGTTTGTCCGCTGCGCTCAGGAACGGAGCTTCCTGGATTACCTTGATGGACCGGCCGAGCACGCCAGGCCAGACCATCTGATCCGACCCGAACATGACCCGCTTGCCGAAGCCTGCCTCCTCGATCCGCTGCAGATAGCGATAAAAGGCTGCGCGGGGCTGGGTGAACACGATCACACCCGTGTCCACATAGACTTGCGGATGGGCATAAAGCAGGGCCAGCAAATCATCGATCATCGGATAGCCGGCGTGCGCGAGATAGACGCGGAGGTGCGGATGTTTGACCAGCACCTCCTCCATCGTCAGCGCGCTATGCAACCGCGCCCGGTAACCTTCGGCGCCAAGGTAGATCACACCCGGCGGCCCCGTGCCGACATGGATTTGAACGGGAATATCGAGTTTTTCCGCCAACGCCCAATAGGGCTCCAGCCGCGGATCGGTTGGTGCAACTCCCGCATATTGCGTGGTCACTTCGCCCAGCACGGCGAGTTCGCCCGCCGCGTGCATCGCTTCGATCTTTGCCGGGGTGAGCTCGGGCTCGAGTTGGAAGACGAGGCCCGGAATGACTCGCGCGGGCCGCGCCTTGCGCCACGCCGCGACCCGTTCCGGCGATCCGCTGACCATGCCGATGATATTGAAACGGTCCATGTCGCCGATCGATTCCCGCATCAGGGCATCGTCCGTCGTCGGCGACCACACCGGGTCGGGACAGGGCGGATGCTTCAACCGCTCCATGAAGATTTTTGCATAGGGAACGCGCTGATCCCACACCGGCATCGCGACGATCGGCGTGCACATCGCGAGCGGCGGCGTTCCCTGATCGTCGGCCTTGAGCGCATGCATGTGCATGTCGATGATGGGCTCGACGACCCGTGCCGTGACGGGCGTCGTCGCCAACAGCGCTAAGATAATCGCGGAAACCATTCGGTGCATCGCCGATCTCCCTTTTGCGCTGCATAAACGGGTAACGGTCAAAAGTCCTGTCCTACTGCCCGGCAAATATGCTTGATGGCGCCGTGACTCGCCTCGTCCTCCCTACCACCCTGCCGCGCCGTCCCGATGCGGGACGCGATCGTCAACTTTACGGCGTCAACTTGTTCAGCTTGGGCGTCATGCGTGGCGACTGACCCCGCCCGCCTGACCACCCCCGAGCGCCAGCCGGAGGACGTCGATGCCGCGCTGCGGCCCAGGTCGCTCGACGAGTTTGTCGGCCAGCAGGCGGCGCGCGAGAATCTGCGCGTGTTCGTCAACGCAGCCAGGGCGCGCGGCGAATCGCTCGACCATGTCCTGTTCTTCGGCCCGCCCGGCCTCGGCAAGACCACGCTCGCCGGCATCCTCGCCCGCGAGATGGGGGTTGGCTTCCGCGCCACCTCCGGTCCGGTCATCGCAAAGTCCGGCGATCTCGCTGCGCTGCTCACCAATCTCGAGGACGGCGACGTCCTGTTCATCGACGAGATCCACCGCCTCGCACCCGCCGTCGAGGAGGTGCTCTACCCGGCGATGGAGGACCGCGCGCTCGACCTGATGATCGGCGAGGGGCCATCGGCGCGCAGCGTGCGCATCGACCTGCCACGATTCACCCTGGTCGGCGCGACCACCCGCCAAGGCCTGCTCACCACCCCGCTGCGCGATCGTTTCGGCATCCCGATCCGCCTCAATTTTTACACCGTCGCAG
>JAIVIZ010000026.1 GCA_020200315.1 Sphingomonadales bacterium
CAGACTCACCGGCGGTCTCCTTACTGTTCGCTGGAGAGAACCGGTGAGCCGCGCCGAAGGTCCGGTGGGATCTTCGTGGATAGGCTGCACCTTGGCTGAACAGAGTCAA
This sequence comes from Sphingomonadales bacterium, assembly GCA_020200315.1. Lineage (GTDB taxonomy): Bacteria > Pseudomonadota > Alphaproteobacteria > Sphingomonadales > Sphingomonadaceae > Sphingomicrobium. The sequence goes on from JAIVIZ010000026.1 coordinate 110, forward strand.
TCGATCTTGAGCCGGAGGAAGCCCATCGCCCCGTTGCGGTCGCCGCCGTAGGCCGGGTCGAGACTGCGCGGCACGAAGTTGCGCGCGACGAGGCCGCCTAGGCCGAGCTTCAGATGGGGCGCCACCTGGAAGTCGCGGATCACGCCGGCAGAGACCTTGCCGACAGTGGCCGTGATGCCGTCGACAAGCTCGTTGTTTCGGGTCTGCTCGGCACGGCTGAACAGCGTCCAATCGTTCCAGGCGTAGCTGGCCTCGGCGGCATAGGCATCCAGATTGGGACCGCCATCCGAGCGGCGCTGACCCCAGGCCAATGTCCCGGCGAAGTGCCCGGTACCGATGTCGCGGGCGTAAAGCGCGCTTGCGGTGAAGCGGGTCTGGTTGACGCCGGGCTCAAGCTGTTCAGGCTCCTTGAGCTTGGTCCAGCTGGTCTGAAGCGAGAGGTTCCGCGTCGGATTCCACGACAGCCGCAATGACGTGGAATCGAGCGGCCCGGTCTCGATGTCCCAGCGGTGCTGATTGGGCTCGCGGCCGTTGAAGCGCGAGGCTTCGAGCTTGACGTCGCCAAGCACCAGCCCGGCGGTGATCACACCTTCGGTGACGTGGGTCGAATCGAGCCAGTGGTGGGTGATCGGCGCTTCGGGCGAATCCTCGATCGCCTCGCGGTGGAGATAGGCCGGCGGGCCGAACGCCGGCTCTCCCGGCAGACCCGCATAAATGAAGATGCTGTTGCGGTCCGACAGCGGCAGTGAGTAGCTCGCCGACAGTTCGCCGATAAAGTCGTGCGGGTGCTGGCGGTCGACGAGACGGGTGACTCCGTCGGCGGTCTCCCCGCTCGCCAAGAGCAGCGGATAGCCGCGCTTGCCGATGATCGGCTCGGGGCTGAGGATGGTGCGGAACTGGAGCGTGCCCGGCCCAAGCTCACGCCCACGCGGTGCCGGAGGCCTCGCGATTGCTCGAATAGGGGCCGAACACGCCCTTCATGGCATGGTGATGCTCCATCCCGGCCATCGCGCCGTGATCCATTCCCGACATGGCGCCGTGGTCCATCTGCATCGATTCCATGGAACCCTGATGGCCGGCATGGTCCACATGCTCGTCGGTCGCCGGCGCGGTTTCCGGAGCAGCGGTCGAATCCTTCGGCGACCTCGGCTGCGGATCGGGAGTTGCTGGCGACGGAGCGGGGTGATGCGCGTGGTGATCGGGAGCGGCAGGCATGTTCATGCCGGGCATCGACTGGGCAACGGCGGGCGACGCGAGCGCCAGCGCGGCGGCGCTGGTCAACAGGGTGCGGTACATTTGGTCTTCTCCGGGAAATCGGTGCTGCGGCGGGATGCGCGCCGCGTTCAAGCTGGCGTGATCAGCCGCGCCTTGGCGGCGGCAAGTCGATTTCCGGATGGCTGAGCGGAGCAAGCGGCTCGATCAACGCCTTGACGGGCACGAGATGGGCCCGGGGCGGCGGTGCAGTGACGACATCGCGATCAGGCAGCGCCTGCGCGGCGATGCAGCAGGAGTGCGCGGTGCCGGCGCCGTCATGGTGCCCGGTCGGCCCGGCGGCATGATGCATCGCGCAAGTCTCGATGGGAGCGGCACTGCCCGCCGTAGCTGGGGCGAGCGGTGCAAGCATCAGCGCGAGTAGCGCAATCCAGCGAAACAGAATGGTCACCGGTCGCATGTGGGGCGGCCGGGCATTCGCCACAACCCGCGTCGGCCTCGACAATGTCGAGTTGGGCGCGGTCACATCGCCACCATCCAGATCGCCATCGCCACCATCATCAGATTCTCCGTCAGCGAGACGAAGCCAAGCGGGACGTTGCTGGACCCTCCGACGCAGGCGCATTTGAGTTCCCGCCGATCGATGTAGACAGCCTTGAACACCGACACCGCGCCGATCGTGCCGATGAACAGCGCAGTCGGCACCGATAGCCAACGCAGGCCGCCCCAGATCATCAGCACGCCCCCCAGCGCCTCGGCGAAGGGATAGATGGTGGCATAGGGAACCCAGCGCCGCGCCAGCAGGTCGTAATTGAGGAACATGGTCGAGAAACGATCGATATCCTGCAGCTTGAGGATCGCGAGTACGCACATGCTGAACGATATGAACCAGGCGAGCGCGCGCCAGGTAAACGGTGATCCGAACGCCGCGGCGCTGGCGGCGAGCGCCATCAGCCCGGTCATCGCGAACACCGCGATGACCGGGCGATACCTGGTAGAACCGGCCTCGGCGACGCGAAGGCCAACATGCCGGCGTAAATCGTCGTAGCCGCCGATGCGCAAGCCATCGATGAATATTTGCGGGGTCGTCGTGACGCTGTGGGCGAGCTTGAACGCGTCGGTCTCTTCGCGCGTTTTGAGCCAATGGTCTTCAACGGCGAAGCCTTGGCGGCGCAGCAGGTCGACGGCTTTGAGACCATAAGGGCAGGTGTGGCCTGGCATGACCATGCGGTGGATGACGGCGGAAGGTCGGGCGCTCACTGGGATTCCCATTGTCGTTCTCGTTGCCCGGCAATATAGCCTCCGTACCATGGTCCGGAGTCAACAGATGCAATCCATGACAATCGCGCGGCTGGGCCGCGCGGGTGGAGTCGGCGTCGAGACGGTGCGTTATTATCAGCGCCGCGGCCTGATGCCTGTTCCGGGTCGAGAGAGCGAGGGCATTAATGGCGGCATCCGGCGTTATGGCGACTATGATCTGCGGCGGCTGAGATTCATTCGCTCGGCACAGGCCGCTGGTTTCACGCTCGAGCAGATTCGAACTTTGCTCGATCTCGATGCGACCGAAGATCGGGCAACGGCGCGCGCGATGGCCGGCGAGCGCATCGTGGCGCTGGACGCCAGGATCGCCGGATTGGTGGCTGCACGAAATGCACTTGCCCGACTGGCCGACCATTGCGCTTCCGGCGACTCTGGACCGTGCCCGATCCTCAGCGCGTTCGAGGGGAATTAGAGTCCCGCCGGAAGGAGAGGCCCCTCCACCGTCCTTCGGACGGTCCCCCTCCCCTGCGAAGGCAGGGAGGATTTAGACGAGTCTCGATTGCTTCAACGCCGCGCCGATGAAGCCGGCGAACAACGGGTGCGGGTCGAACGGGCGGCTCTTCAATTCCGGGTGGAACTGGACGCCGATGAACCACGGGTGGTCGGGGCGCTCGACGATCTCGGGCAGCTGGCCATCGGGCGACAGTCCGGAGAAGACCAGCCCCCCCTTCTCCAGCGCGTCCTTGTAATGCGCGTTGACCTCATAGCGGTGGCGGTGGCGCTCGCTGATCTCGGTCGCGCCGTAGATGGCGGCGACATGGCTGTTGCCGGCGAGCACGGCCGGATAGGCGCCGAGACGCATCGTGCCGCCCAAATCGCCGTCCGCCGCTCGCTGTTGCAAACCCGCCTTGCTCATCCACTCGGTGATGAGGCCGACCACCGGCTCGCTCGTTTGGCCGAACTCCGTGGTCGAAGCGTCGGTCATGCCGGCGAGATTGCGCGCCCCCTCGATGCAGGCCATCTGCATGCCGAGGCAGATGCCGAAGAAGGGCACGTCGCGTTCCCGGGCGAACTTGACCGATGCGATCTTGCCCTCGCTGCCGCGCTCGCCGAAGCCGCCGGGGACGAGGATGCCGTTGAGCGGCTCCAATTCGGCGGCGAGGTCGGGGCTGTCCCCCTCGAACAACTCTGCGTCGAGCCAGCGGATATTGACCCTGGTGCGGTTGGCGAGGCCACCGTGGACGAGCGCTTCGCGTAAGCTTTTGTAGGCGTCGGGCAGGCCGACATATTTGCCGACCACGCCGATCGTCACTTCGCCCTCATGGTTGTCGAGGCGATCCATGATGTCATGCCAGCGGGCGAGATCCGGGCGCGGCGCGTCGATGCCGAATACGTCGAGCACCGCATCGTCGAGGCCCTCAGCATGGTATTGCAGCGGCACGTCGTAGATCGAGCGCGCGTCGAGCGCGGGAATGACCGCCGATTTGGGCACGTTGCAGAACAACGCGATCTTGGCGCGGTCGCTGTCGGGCAGCGGCCGGTCGCAGCGGCACAGCAGCACGTCGGGCTGAATGCCAAGGCTGGTCAGTTCGCGGACGCTATGCTGGGTCGGCTTGGTCTTGAGCTCGCCCGCCGCCGCGATCCACGGCACCAGCGTCGTGTGGACCGACACGGTGCGGTCGCGGCCGAGGTCGTTGCGCAGCTGGCGCAGCGCCTCGACGAACGGCAGGCTCTCGATGTCGCCGACCGTCCCGCCGATTTCGCAGATGATGAAGTCGATGCCGTCGGTCTCCGCCAGCGCGAATTCCTTGATCGCGTTGGTGACGTGGGGGATGACCTGCACCGTCGCGCCGAGATAATCGCCGCGGCGCTCGCGGGCGATGATGTCGCGGTAGATGCGACCGGTCGTGATATTGTCCGACTGGCGGCCGGAAACGCCGGTAAACCGCTCGTAATGGCCGAGATCGAGGTCGGTCTCCGCGCCGTCGTCGGTGACGTAGACTTCGCCGTGCTGGTAGGGCGACATCGTGCCCGGATCGACATTGAGATAGGGGTCGAACTTGCGAATTCGGACCGAAAAGCCCCGCGCCTGGAGCAGCGCACCAAGCGACGCAGCGAGCAGGCCCTTCCCAAGCGATGAGACCACGCCGCCGGTGACGAAAATATACCGGGTCATGGGAGACGAGCCTTAGGGGTCGCCTGCCCCGACTGGCAAGCGCCCGAATCGGTTTATTTGTGGCAGGCCTTACTGAACCGGGACAGCGGGCGCCTGCGCGTTGCCGGCCGCAGGAAGCTGACCTGCAGCGGCCTGGTTGCGATTGACGCTGCCGCCGGTCTCCGCCGGCGGGATCGGCCGCTCGCCGAGCGCTGGGGCCGGCCCGGTCGGCACCGTCTGCTGCTTCACCAGCGACGTGTCGATCTTGGCCGGGCCGGTGGTCGTGCCCGCGATGGCGGCCAGCACCATCGAGAGAATGATGAAGGCGCCTCCGAGGACGCCAGTCGCCCGCGTCAGGAAATCCGCCGCACCGCGAGCGGTCATGAAGCCCGACGACGAACCGCCAACGCCCAGCCCACCGCCCTCCGACCGCTGCATCAGGATAACCGTGACGAGGCTGGCGGCGATCAGGGTCTGGACGATCAGGAGGAAGGTGAACATGCAGCGCTTTCGAAAATGAAGATGCCGCGCAGATAGCGAGGCGCGGCGCGATGTTCAACGCACCGCGCCGCGCCCTGACTATCTTGCCTCCAGCTCGTCGGCGACTGCCGGGGCGCGATAGACTTTGCGGAGGGCTTCGCTGACGGCCGCGGCCGAAACGGCGACGCCGCGGTTCAGGGCCGGATCGTAGCCGTAATCGCCGCCGAGGCTGTGGATGTTGCCATCGAACACCGCACCGATCACCTCGCCCCTGGCGTTGATCAGCGGCGAGCCCGAATTGCCGCCGATGATGTCGTTGGTGGTCGAGATGTTGAACACGGTGTTCGGGTTGAGCGTGTTGCGCGCGGCGAGCCAGCGGTCGTCGAGCTTGAACGGATCCTCGCCGGTCGCCCGCTCCCATAGCCCGCGGGTGTAGGTCAACGGCGGAACGGCGGTGCCACGCTCGTTCCAGCCCGCGATCTTGCCGTAAGAGAGGCGCAGCGTGAAGGTCGCGTCGGGATAGGTGTTGGTGCCGTAAGCGGCGAAGCGGGCGCGAGCGATCTTCTCCGCGGCGTCGGTGATCGGACCCTCGACCTTCTCGTTATAGGCGGTGATCAGCCGTCGCGCTTCCGGATCGATGCGAGCGACGAAGCGGATCATCGGATCGTCGGAGGCGCGGATCGCCGCCGAGCCGCCGTCCCACAAGGCCTTGCGGTAGGCCGGGTCGCCAAGGCGGGAGCGAGCAAGACGCGCGGAAAGCGATTCCGGGCTGTCGCGCCCGAGCAGCAACTTGGTGTCGGCGTCGTCGGCCCCGAGGTATTCGCGGGTCTTCGACAGCCAGAATTCGAGCAGTTGCTGCTCCAGCTCGGGGTGGATCGGTTTGACGTCAAGCACCGTCTTCTGGAGCAACGGGAGGGCGGAATCGCTGTAGCCGGGCAGCCGCTCGGCCGACGGCTTGTCCCGCTCGGCCGCGGCGCGGACCAGGGCCCGGGCGTAGCGGAAGAGGTCGGAGCCGGTTGGGCCGGTTTCGACCTGACGCCGGGCGAGATAGATCGAGCGCAATTCGCCCTGCGCCTTGGCAATGGTCTGCCACGGATCGCCGAAGTTGGGGCCGAGCTTCGACCTCAGAGCCGGAATGCGGGCCTTGAGAGCGGCCTCCTCGGCGCGCTTGGTAGCGAGGAAGGCCGGGTCGTTGAGGGCCATCAAGCGGCCGTAGAAAACCTTGTAGCTGTTCTCGAGGCCGAACATCTCGTCCTGAGCGATGCGGCGGTTCTCGGCGCTCTGCTCGCCGAAGCGGATCAGCCGGCCGCGCAGCTCGGAATATTGCAGCGCGGTCACCGGAAGGGTCAGATCGCGCTGCGTTTCGAGCTGGGCAATGGTCAGCTGGCGGTCGGTTCCGCCCGGATTGCCGGCGACGAACACCGGCTGTCCGGCGACCGGCGTGGTCGCGTTCCAGCGCAGGTGGTCGGGCGCCGCGACGGGAGCGCCATCCTCGTAAAGGCGGACGAAAGCGCTATCGAGATCGTAGCGCGGGAAATTGAAATTGTCGGGGTCGCCTCCAAAAAACGCGGTCTGGACGCCGGGCGACAGGACGAGGCGCACGTCCGAATATTTGCGATATTTGTAAAGCTTGTACTGGCCGCCGTGATAGAGATTCACGACCTGGCAACGGGTCGTCGCCGTGTCGGTGCAGCCTTCCTTCTCGATCGTGCTTGAAACCGCCGTGCGGGCGCGGACCAGCGCATCGCCGGTCAGCCCCTTGCCGGTCGCCGTGACCCGCGGCGTGACGTCGCTGATCGAGGTCAGGATCTCGGCCTGCATGCCAGGGCATTTGGCTTCTTTCTGGCGACGGTCCGCGACATAGCCGTGGGTGTAATAGTCGTTGGCGGTCGACGACAGATCCTGGGCGCAGCCGGCGACGCAGTGATTGTTGGTCAGCACCAGTGCCTCGGCGCTGACCACCGAGGCGGAGCAACCGGTCGACAGGCGAACGGCGGAATTGCGGACATGATCGAGCCATGCGGGGGTGACATCCACGCCGTAGGCGGCGCGAACCTTGGCCGACGGGAAATTGTCGAAGGTCCACATGCCTTCGTCGGCGAGGGCGGGAGCGGCAAACGCCGCGATAGCGGTGGTAGCGGTCAGAGTACGCAGGAACAAGTGCATCATGGTCAGCCCCTTGGTTCGACTACCGCCCGACATGCTCCCGGAAAGCGCGCCGGACAAGGTTTTCCCAGCGGGGGATCAAGCCTGCGCCGCAGCTTCGACGATCGGCAGAAAATCGGACGCGGTGAGGCTGGCGCCGCCGACCAAGGCGCCGTCGACATCGGAGACGGCGAAGATCGCGGCGGCGTTGGCAGGCTTCACCGAGCCGCCGTACAGCAGGCGCACGGAGTGGCCGCGATCCCCATGGGCGGCGACCAAGCGGCCGCGCAATGCGGCGTGCATCGCTCCAATGTCTTCGAGCGAGGGAATGCGCCCGGTGCCGATCGCCCAGATCGGCTCGTAGGCGACAGCCTCGACCGGCGCGGGCGGGAGCGAGGCATCGAGCTGCGCGGTGACGGTGGCGATGGCTTCGCCGGCGTCGCGCACTTCGAGGGTTTCGCCGACGCACAAGATCACCCGAAGGCCCGCGACAAGCGCGGCAGCCGCCTTGCTCCGCACTACGGCGTCATCCTCACGATGCAGGTCGCGGCGTTCGCTGTGGCCAACGATCACGATTGAGGCGCCGGCGTCGTGAAGCTGCGCTGCGCAGACATCGCCGGTGAACGCACCCCCGGCTTCCGAATGAACGTCCTGCGCGCCAATGGCAAAGCTTGGTACCGCGCGGGCAGCGCGCTCGATCAAGGTAGCGGGAAGGCACAGCGCGACATCGACCTCGGGTGGGACCGCAGAGGCGATGCGCACGATCTCGGCGATGCCGGCGGCGGTGCCGTGCATTTTCCAATTGCCGGCGACGAGCTTGCGGTTCGGCATTCGACACTCCCTGCTGGCGGGCGGTTAGCAAGGACGGCCGGTCTCGCCAAGCGCTGCTGAAAGGCAGCTGGCGCGGGAGGATTGTGGCCGCCGCCCCTGCCCTCTAAAGCGGCGCGGTCCAACCCCCCGCGAGGTGTCATGCTCGATCGTTTCCGCCGCCTGTCCAAGTCGAAGGTCGGCACCGGTATCCTCATCGTCTTCGGCGTGGGCATGCTCGCCAGTTTCGCGCTGAGCGACGTCACCTCGCTCAGGAATGGCAATTTCGGACTGGGCAGCAGCACGCTGGTCAAGGTCGGCGGCCGCGAAGTGACCGATCGCGACGTCAGTCAGGCGATGGCGCAGTTGCTCAACCGCGCCCGGGAGCAAAACCCCAACGCGACGAGCCAGGATCTCGCCGGCGAGTTCGACCCGCTGTTGCAGCAGCTCGTGCAATCGCAAGCCCTGACGGCGTTCGGCGAGGACAATGGTTTGGTTCTTTCGAAGCGGCTGTTCGATGCCGAGATCGCCAAGCTGCCGCAGACCCGCGGGCTCGACGGGAAATTCTCGGATGCCGCTTATCAGGCGTTCCTCGCCAAGGAGCGTTTGACCGATGGAGAGCTGCGCCGACTGCTCGAAGGATCGCTCGCGCAACGCCTGCTGCTCGCGCCCGCAGCGGCCAACGCCCGGCTCAGCGTCGGCCTCGCCGCGCCCTATGCGACGATGCTGATGGAGCAGCGGCAGGGCGAGCTGGCGCTGGTGCCGATCGCCGCATTTGCGGCGGAATTGAAGCCGACCGACGCGCAGCTTGCCGCTTACTACAACTTCAATCGCGCGCATTACACCGTGCCCGAGCAGCGGACGTTGCGGATCGCGCGCTTTGGTCCCGCCAATGTCGCATCCGCGGCCGCCACGGACCAGGAGATCGCCGCTTATTATCAGGCCAACCAGGCGATCTATGGCGCCAAGGAAACGCGGGTCATCAGCCAGGCGGTCGTGCCCGATGCGAAGGCCGCCGCAGCCATCGCGCAGCGCGCCAGGAGCGGCGCAAGCTTCGTCGCCGCCGCGCAGCCGGCGGGGCTTAGCGCCGAAGACGTGTCGGTCGGGCCGCAGACTCGCGCCCAGTTCGGGGAGCTTGCCGGCGACAAGGTTGCGGCGGCAACCTTTGCACCGACCGCGAAGGCGGGGACGATTATCGGCCCGATCCAGTCCGATCTCGGCTGGCACGTCATCCGCATCGACAGCATCAAGGGGGATGCGGGCAAGACGCTCGAGGCCGCCAAGCCCGAAATCGCCACCAAGCTCAACGAGGACAAGCGCAAGACCGCGCTGACCGACCTCGTCAACCGCATCCAAGATGCGATCGACGGCGGCCAGAGCTTCGCCGAGGTGGTCGGAAAGAACCAGCTCGGCGCGAGCGAAACGCCGCTGGTGACCGCTCAGGGAACGTCGCGGGCGGACCCAGCTTTCAAGCTGCCGGCCGAAATTGCCGGCGCGCTCAAGTCGGGGTTCGAGATGACCCCGCAGGGTGGCGGCGGCGCCCGCTCCGCTCGATCAGATTCGCGATCAGGTGGCGCAGGACTGGATCGCCCAGCAAGCAGCCGTCCGCGCGCGAACCGTCGCCAGCGCGATTGCCGCGAAGGCGTCCGCTGGGACGCCACTGGCGCAGGCCGTGTCGGCCGCGGGCGTCGCGCTGCCCGCACCGCGCCCGATCTCGGCCCGGCGGATCGAGGTCGATCAGGCGCCGCCGGCCGTCGCCGGAGCGATGCGCATGCTGTTCACGCTCACCGAAGGCAAAAGCCGGATGGTGGCGGCCCCGGCGGCGCAGGGCTTCGCGATCGTCCATGTGACCAAAATCACCCCCGGCAATGCCATGGCCCAGCCGGCGCTGATCGCGCGCATGCAAGGACAGCTTCAGCAGGGCGCGTCCGAGGAATATGCGCGTCAGTTCCTCAGCGCGGTTGCCGCCAAGGAGGGCCTCGTCCGCAATGAGCCCGCGATCGCGGCGACCCGACAGCGCCTGACCGCCCCGCCCAGCGCCGCCCAGTAGCAAGGTGGGCAGCGGGGCCGAGCGCGCGCCGCGGCTGCTGCTGATCGACAATGTCGACAGCTTCACCTTCATGCTGGCGAATACGCTGCGTCAGGTCGGGGCGAGAGTCACGGTCGAACGGCGCGACAAGGTCGGAGTCGATCACGCTTTAGGCAACGCATTCGATGGCGTCGTCATCTCGCCCGGACCGGGCCGACCGGAGGATGCGGGTGTGTCGGTCGCGATTGCGACGGCCTGCATTGCGCGACGCCGCCCACTGCTCGGCGTATGCCTCGGTCACCAGGCGATCGCGCTGGCCTGCGGGGCACGGATTGAACGGACACCACCCGTGCACGGCAAGATCGGACCGGTCCGCCATGACAGCACTGGGCTGTTCGAAGGGCTTGCCTCGCCGTTCGAGGCAACGCGCTATCACTCGCTCGGTGCGGTCGGCGTGGAGCCGCCGCTGTTCGCCAATGCGTGGAGCGACGACGGGTGCGTGATGGGCCTGCGCCACGAAAGCGCGCCAGTCCACGGTGTGCAATTCCATCCGGAGAGCATCGGCACGGAGGTTGGCAATGCGATCCTCGCGGCCTTTCTCCGGAACATTGCGAAGAGAGCTTGACGCGAGTCCAGCCGTTGCCTACACGTTCCCTCTCTGTTCCCACGCTCGCAACAATGGGAACGCGACGGAGATGCGACATGCTCACCGCCAAGCAGAACGAACTGCTTCACTTCATTCATCACCGGTTGAGTGAGACCGGAGTCAGCCCCAGTTTCGACGAGATGCGCGAGGCCCTCGACCTCAAGTCCAAGTCCGGGGTTCACCGGCTGATTTCGGCCCTCGAGGAGCGGCAGTTCATCCGCCGCCTGCCGAACCGGGCGCGCGCGCTTGAGGTGCTGCGCATGCCCGAGGTGACGAACGTGACGCCGCTCAACGCGCCCCCTGCCCCGCTGCGCGTCGTCGCCAACGACACGATCGAGATCCCGCTTCACGGGCGGATCGCGGCGGGCACGCCGATCGAGGCGTTGCAGGGGTCTGAGGGGTTCGCGGTGCCCGCGGCGCTGCTCGGCCCGGGCGAACATTATGCGCTCCAGGTGTCCGGCGATTCGATGGTCGAGGAAGGCATTCTCGACGGCGACTTCGCGCTCATCCGCCGGGTCGATACGGCGCGCGAGGGCGAGATCGTGGTGGCGCTGATCGACGAGGCCGAAGCGACGCTCAAGACCTTCCGCCGGGAAGGACAGATGATCCGCCTCGACCCCGCCAACCGCCGCTACGAAGCGCAGCGCTACCGCCCTGACCAGGTCCGCATCCAGGGCCGCCTCGCCGGCCTGATCCGGCGCTACTGAGGTGCCTGCGCGGATCGATTACGTCGAATTGCCGAGCGTGACCGCGCACGAGCTGACGCGGGCCTTCTATGCCAAGGCGTTCGATTGGGCGTTCACCGATTACGGGCCGGGCTATGCGGCGACGTCCAACGGCGCGGTCGATGTCGGGCTCAACGGACAGCGCGACGACGCACTCTCGGCGCCGCTCCCCGTCATCCGCGTCGACGATCTCGAAGCCGCGTTCGACGCGGTGACGAAAGCCGGCGGCGTGATCGCGCGGCCGATCTTCGCGTTTCCGGGCGGGCGCCGCTTCCACTTCATCGATCCTGCGGGAAGTGAACTGGCGGTGTGGGTCAGCGCCGAAGCCTAGGATTTCCAAGTCAGGCCGCCCAGGGATGTTGTCTCACCCTCTCGGACACCGTCGCAATGGCCGGTGTCGGGCCGAGCATGATCGACAGGCCGCCGCTGTCGCGCAGCGCGGGCGCGTCGAGCTTGAGCCAGCGCGGCGTACAGGCGCGGGGCAGGCGTCGGTCGGCGACGACGATGTCGGCGGCGGCGCACGCCACGACGGTCTGGCGCCAGTCGGGCAGGTAGGAGGAACGAAAGGCGAGCACCTGCCACGCCCGTCCGCTCCGCTGCACGGCGAAGCGGCAGGAGTCGGCGCTGCACTGCGCGTCGGCTCTGTCCTCGATCCACCCCGTGTCGCCGTCGAACCCGGCGCTTTCCGCCATCAGGCTGCGGGTAAAGTCGCCGCTCCGCTCGCGCAGCATTAGCGGTGCGCCGTCGGCCTGCACCAGCGCGACATGGCGGCCATCGCCGGTGACGAGCAGATCGGGTGTTGGCGCAAGTATCGCGGCTAACGCGCCGGCAGCGACAGGCAGCAGGCCGTAGGCTCTGACGCGCCCGCGCCACAGACAGCACCACAGGCCGCCAAGCACCATCGCCGCGAACGCGGCAGTCGGCATCGTCGGGAGCATCGCCACCGCGCCCGGCGCCGACGCGACACGATGCGCCACCGCCAGCAGCAGGTCGAGCGACCAGCCGGTCGCGACCCACAGCGGATGGCCAAGCCCGAGCGGGTCGAGCGCCAGCGCGAGCGCTTCGAGCGGCATGGTGACGAAGGTGGTGAGCGGGATCGCGACGAGGTTGGCGATCACCCCGTAGAAGCCGGCGCGGTGAAAATGATACAGCGCGAACGGCATCAGCGCGAATTCGACGGCGAGCCCGGTGAAGATCAGCGACGCGAAGTGGCGTCCGAAGCGCCGCAGCATCCCCTCCTCGCGTCGGGCGAGGAAGCGGTTTACGGGGCCGAACCCGTGCAGCGCGATAATCGTCGCGACGGACGCAAAGCTCATCTGAAAGCTTGGTCCGACGAGCGATTCCGGGCTGATCAGCAGGACCACGACCGCGCCGGCCGCGACGAGGCGGAGGCTGAGCGCTTCCCGGCCCAGCGCCAGGCCCGCCAGCACGAGCAGCGCGGCGATGCAGCTGCGCACCGTCGGCACCTGCGCCCCGGTCAGCAGCGTATAGCCGATTCCGGCTGCCGCGGCGCAGCCGGCGGAGACGAGGACGAGGTTGAAGCGAAGCGCGAGTCTCTCGCTCAGGCTCAACAGCCGGAGCGAGAGGAACATGGTCGCGGCGACGACCGCCGCGATGTGCAGCCCGCTGACCGAGAGGAGATGCGCCAGACCCGAGCGGCGCATGGCATTGGCATCGTCCTGCGAAATGGCGTTCTGATTGCCGCTGACGAACGCCGTTGCGATGGTACCGGCGGACCCGGGCAGCGACTGCTGGATATGGATGTCGAGCCGGTTGCGAAGCCCGTCGAGCCCCGATGGCGGGGCGGCACGAACAATGCTGACGTCGCCCAACGCCTTGCCCACCGCCCCCAGGCCCATGAACCATGCGTCGCGCGCGAAATCGTGGCTTCCGGGCAGCGCCATCGGCGGCGGCGGGGCCAGTCGCGCACGCAGCCTGATCTCGGCACCGTCGTTGAGGCCTGGCGGCGCGGCGGGCAGGTCGAGTGAGACGCGGACCAGCGGCGGCAGCGCCGCATCGTGTGGTGCGAGCGTCAGGCGGAGCTTGCCGTCCGCGACTCGCGGCTCCGCCTTGACGACCGTTGCGGCGAAGGCGGTAACCTGCGGTTTGGCGAGACGCGGCGCGGCGACCCACTCCGACCGAGCCCACACGAGAGAAAGGCCGGCGGCGACCGTAATCCCGAGCCAGAAGAGGGCTTGCCCCGTCCTGCCCGGCACCAATGCCCTGCCGGCCAGCGTCGCACTGCCCGCCAGGCACAGGATCGCCTCCCATTGCGGTGGCGCGCCAAGCCAGAACCACAGTCCGATGCCCAGCCCGAAGCCGATCACGCCCCACAGCGGCAACTGCTCGCGCTGCGCGTCCAGGAACGCCTCCAGGCGATCGAACGCTGCTGAAATCCACGCGCGCAACCGACCCTCCGCCAGTGGCAGCGGGACATCGGCTATGCTAGGGGCGCTGACCCAATCCATTGCGGCCCCAGAACAAAGGAAAGCGCGGTTGAGCGCAAGCGATAATCCGGCGACCGTCGTGACGCGGTTCGCCCCCTCCCCGACCGGCTATCTGCACATCGGCGGCGCGCGCACGGCGCTGTTCAACTGGCTGTTCGCGCGCCACCATGGCGGCAAATATCTGTTGCGGATCGAGGATACCGACCGGGCGCGCTCGACCCAGCCGGCGATCGACGCGATCCTCGACGGATTGAGCTGGCTCGGCATCGAGGGCGACGAACCGCCGCTGTTTCAGTTCCAGCGCGCCGGCCGCCATGCCGAGGTGGCGCAGCAACTGCTCGCCGGCGGGCATGCCTATCGCTGCTACCTGACCCAGGAGCAGCTTGCCGAACGGCGCGCCGCAGCGCAGGCTGAGCGGCGCCCGTTCCGGCTGGAAAGCGAATGGCGCGACTGCTCGCCGGAAGGAGCGCCGGAAAGTGCGCCGTTCGTGGTACGGATCAAGGCGCCGCGCGACGGCGAGACGGTGATCGACGATCGGGTCCAGGGCCGGGTCGCCGTGGCCAATGCCGAGCTCGACGATTTCGTGCTGCTGCGCTCCGATGGGACGCCGACCTACATGCTGGCAATGGTGGTCGACGATCACGACATGGGGGTCACGCATGTGATCCGTGGCGACGATCATTTGAACAATGCGTTCCGGCAGTTCGCGATCGTTCGTGCGATGGGTTGGCAGGAACCGATCTATGCTCATATCCCGCTGATCCACGGGCCCGACGGCGCGAAACTGTCCAAGCGCCACGGCGCGCTTGGGGTCGATGCCTACCGCGACGAGCTCGGTATCCTGCCCGAGGCGCTGGTGAATTATCTGCTGCGCCTCGGCTGGGGACACGGCGACGATGAGATTTTCAGCCGCGAGCAGGCGGTCGAGTGGGGCGGACGGTGCTCGCTTCCTGTTCGAGGCGCGGCCGCTCACCCTCGACGACAAGGCGGCGGCCCTTCTCGACGCCGACGCTCGCAAGGCGCTCGCCGCTGCGCGCGACGCGCTGGCCGCCCTCCCCTCGTGGGATCACGACAGCATCGACGCCGCGGTCCGGTCGGTGGCGGAGACCCTCGACCTGAAGCTCGGAAAGCTTGCCCAGCCGCTCCGCGCCGCGCTCACCGGGCGGATCACCTCCCCCGGAATCTTTGACGTGCTCCTGCTGCTGGGGCAGGGCGAATCCATCGCGAGAATCGAAGATCGACTGGAGCCGAAGGAATGACCGAGACCGCCACGTTCAAGACCGGATCGCTCGACAAAAGCTTTCCGACGCTGTCCGGAACGGTCGGTCCGGAGGTGGTCGACATCCGCAAATTCTATGCGGAAACCAACATGTTCACCTACGACCCGGGCTACACTTCGACCGCCAGCTGCCAGAGCGCGATCACCTACATCGACGGCGACCAGGGCATCCTGCTCCATCGCGGCTACCCGATCGATCAGCTGGCCGAGCAGTCGAGCTTCATGGAGGTTTCGTACCTGCTGCTGCACGGCGAACTGCCGAGCGCCGAGCAGCTCAAGGAATTCAGCTGGACCATCTCGCGCCACACGATGGTCCACGAGCAACTCTCCACCTTCTACCGCGCGTTCCGCCGCGATGCGCATCCGATGGCGATCATGTGCGGCGTGGTCGGCGCGCTATCGGCGTTTTATCATGATTCGACCGACATCACCGATCCGATCCAGCGGCTGATCGCGTCGCATCGGCTGATCGCGAAGATGCCGACGCTGGCCGCGATGGCCTTCAAATACAGCATCGGACAGCCGTTCCTTTATCCGCAGAACGAGCTCAGCTACACCGGCAATTTCCTGCGCATGACCTTCGGCGTCCCGGCCGAACCTTATGAGGTCAATCCGATCATCGAACAGGCGATGGACAAGATCTTCATCCTCCATGCCGACCATGAGCAGAATGCGTCGACCTCGACGGTGCGGCTGGCGGGCTCGTCGGGCGCCAACCCGTTCGCCTGCATGGCGGCGGGGATCGCCTGCCTGTGGGGCCCGGCGCATGGCGGCGCGAACGAGGCGGCACTCAACATGCTGCGCGAAATCGGCGACGTGAAGCGCATCCCCGAATATATTGCCCGCGCCAAGGACAAGAACGACCCGTTCCGACTGATGGGCTTCGGCCACCGCGTCTACAAGAATTTCGATCCGCGCGCGAAGGTGATGAAGGCGACCGCCGACAAGGTTCTGAAGGAACTCGGCAAGAGCGATCCGGTACTCGATGTCGCCAAGGAACTCGAGCATATCGCGCTCAACGATCCCTATTTCATCGACAAGAAGCTCTACCCCAACGTCGATTTCTATTCGGGCGTGATCCTCAACGCGATCGGCTTCCCGACCGAGATGTTCACCGTGCTGTTCGCGCTCGCCCGCACCGTCGGCTGGGTGGCGCAGTGGAATGAGATGATTTCCGATCCCGAGCAAAAGATCGGCCGGCCGCGCCAGCTCTACGTCGGCGAGACGCAGCGGGATTATGTGCCGGTCGATCGCCGTTAGGCGAGCGGCAATTCGACCGTGAAACGCGCACCCTCGCCGGGCGCGCTCTGGAGGTGGATGCCGCCGCCCATCTCGTCGGCCAGTCGGCGCGCGATGGCGAGGCCGAGGCCGGTGCCGGGCTCGGTTGTCCCAAGCCGCTCGAACCGCTCGAAAATCCGGCGCTGATCTTCAGGGGCGATACCCGGTCCCTGATCGGCAATCGTCAGGAAGGCGCGTCCGCCCTGCGCGACGATATTGATCGTCACCACACTGTCAGGCGGCGAGTGGCGGATGGCATTGCCGAGGATGTTGACGATGATCTGGACGATTCCGCGCTTGTCGCCCCGCGCTTCGATCCGTGATGAGGCCATCAGGTCGACGGCGATGCGCTTCGCCTGGCCCGATGCGGCAACGAGCGAGATGGCTTCGGAGGCGGCGGCAATCAGATCGACCGCCCCGGACGGTGCTGCAACCCCTTGGCTCATGGCATGGACGACCGACAGCAGATGACGACCGGCGGCGGCGATGTCGTCGGCATAGGAGGCATAGTCACCGCGCAAGGGGCCGTCCGACCGCTCGACGATCTTGTCGGCGGCGGCGATGATCAGGTCNNGGCACCGCGCGTCCGGCGAACCCGGCAAACTGCCCGGCGTCATCGCGGAGAACTTCGGCAGAGAAGGTAAGCGCGGCCCCGGTAACGTTGCGCGGACTCGCCCGCTGCCCGGTAAAAGCGCTGCGGGCGCCCAGCGCCGCGAGGATCGGCAGGGTACCGTCGTCCTCTTCCTCAAGCCGGATGAGGCGAGTCAGCGGCTGACCGATCGCATCGCCTTGGCTGACGGCAAGCCGGTCGGCGAGGTCCGGAGCGAGCGCGGTGAGCATCAATTCCGCATCCGCGGCCCATGTGCCTGTTTCAGGATCGCGCGCGACGGTCGCTTCGTCGTCGGCCGCGGCGAGCACGAGATCGAGCCGGGGCGCGGTCGGCGGGCGCTCCCGCCAGCCTTCGATCTCTAGACGGACCTCGTCTCCGTCGAGCGTGGCGCGGACCCATAAATCATAGTCGCTGCGCTGACCCGCGGCGATCGCGGAACGCGAAACCGGAATGCCAAGCTCTCGCGCAAGCCGCGCGATCGCTGCGATTTGCGGCAAAGCGAGGCGCGCGCCGAGCGCGGAGCCGGCCTCGGTCTGCAAGGCGGCGAGCGGCGGATCGGCGGCGATCAGACGCCCGTCGCGATCGACGCGCCCGACGACGACGCCGGGACCCGAGGGCGCGCTAGCCACGAAGCGCCTCGCGCGCGGCGCTGTATTCGGGCGGAAGGCGCCATTCACCGCGCGTATCCTCGATCGCTTCGGCACCGGTTCTGTCGAACCGCGCCATTTCAGCGGCTGGGTCAGCGATGCCGGTCAATGGGCTTAATTCGGCGACAAGCCGCGCCGCCGTCGAACGGCCCAGCCCGGCGAGGCGAGCGAGCAGCGTCAGGCGTCCATCCGCACCGGCAATGAGATGATCCCAGACGCGCGCTTCAGGAATCCCGGCGCGGCGAGCGACGATCGCCGACAGAAGCGCGATTTCGCCTTCCGATGCGGCATCCTCAACGAGCCTGTCGTCGAGCCGCCCGGCGCGTTCAAGCAGACGCACTAACCCCGCCAGCTGTGCATCCATCCGCAGCCCCTCGTCATGGCGGGCGAGAAGCGATTCCGCGGCATCGGCGAGTGCCCGATCGATCGCGGGGTGCGCGCGCAAGGGAATGCGCAGCCCGGCGGCGACGAGGTTGACGATGGCGACAGCTTCCTCGGCGGGCAGATCGTCGAACAGGAGCCGCGGCTGGCCGAACCGGTCCCGACGGCGGCCGCGAGCGATGACGAGGGCCATCGCGCCCGCGGCCAGGTCCGCGTCCTTGTCGGCGACCCAGCGCTGGATCAACGGCGCGCGACCCGGCGCCGCGCGAAAATCGAGGGCTGCCGCAAGGCGTTGCTCATCGGCCCGGCGAAGCAGCAGGGCGACCAGCCCGGGCCGATCGAGCAGGCCCGACCCCCGAAGCCGCGCGATCAGAGGCTCATGGCCATCGCTGCCGATGGCATCGAGCCCGCTCGGCAGCGCCGCGATGATCTCATCGGCGAGGGTCGCGACGAGGTCATCCAGCATGGCATTCATCAAGGCCCGCTCCTGCTCGCTCAGGCGGGCGGCGGGATCGAGGAAGAAATCGCGGCGAACGGTGGCCAGCCGATTGCTTCCCGCGGGACGCGCGGGCTCGACTGGAGGGTCGGCTGCCGGAGCAGCGATCGGCCATTCCTCGGGCATCATCATCGGCCTGTTAGCCGATCGGGGTTAACGGCGCCTCAATCGAGGCTAATCGGCCTCGATCCGGTGAGCGACGTGCTGAACCAGGAAAAAAGACACCGCGGCATAGAGCGCGAGACTCCCGAGCAGTAGATTCCACCAGCCCAAGGCCGCGAAGGGCACCGCGGCCACAATCGCCGTGCGTCGGGCGAACAGCCATTGGCGGAAGGGTAGCTCCGCGCCACCGCGCTCGATCCGCATCGCCTGGGCGAATGCAGCTGCAGCGAGCGCCGCGATCATCGCACCCCAGCCGCCATCGCCGTGACGCGCGCTCCACCAGCCAAGCGCGATAAGCGCGCCCCCAGCGGCTGGCCAGAGGGCGCGCTTCGACCATAGGGAGCGCGCGAGCGGACGCAGGCGGAGGGTCGCGAGCCGCGCCGCGATCAGATCGAGGGGGGTCGACAGGAGCAACATCCCCAGCGCGGGCCAGAGCCAGCCCCGGGTGAAGGCAAAGGCTGCCGCGAGAGTGAGCCCGAGCGCGGCGTCGACCAGCCATTCGGGACGAACTTTCGTCTCCATCAGCCGCTCGGTGGCGAATTCCTCGATGAACGGCAGGAGATAGCGCGCGATCAGATCGTGCCGAGCGCCGCGCGAGGCGATCAGCAGGCGCCGCTCGAACCCGGCCAGCACATCGGCGTTCTCGGCGAGCAGCGGGCCGCCGCCCGGGCCGTCGAGTCGAACAAGGCGAGCGCCCGCCTGCACCGCGCGGCGCAACAGGGTCGACTGCAGATCCCAATCGCCGAGCATCGCCGCCGTCGAGCCGAGCGTTCCCGCATCGACCAGCGCGATTCCTGCCCAGCGGCTGACGCTGTCGATGCGCTCATATCCTTGATATTCCTCGTCATCCGGTAGAGTCGCTATTGCCGGTTCATCGATTTCGACCAAGCGGTTGAGGTCGCCGATGTCGGGCGCGATTCCGTCGGCCAGGTGAAGAATGCGCGTGCCCGCCTCGAAGCGGCTCGCCGCCTCGTTGCCGTCGGACACGCGAACGACCTGGATCCCCTCCCCCCGTAGCCGCTCGAACGCTTCCTGAAGCGCGGCGGGAACTCGCTCGACGAGAACCACGATCGGCGCTGCGCCGACGGCGGCAACGCAGCGCGCCTGATATTCGAGCAAGGTCCGTCCGGCGAGTGGGAGCAGCGCGCGCAGGCCGCCCGAGTCGTCCTCCTGATATGCTCCGATGAGCGCACCAAGCGCCATGGCCTTCCCCGCCCGTGAAGCGAACCGCTCTAAGGACCGGGCGGCGGCAATTCCAGCGCTTCCGTTTGCTCCTTTCGCCGGCGCGGAAAGGTGGTAAACATCGGTTCATGGAACCGCACCCGCTCCGCCCCGCCGCGTCCGATGCCCCGATCGACGAGGAGGGCGCCATGGTAGCCGTGAACCCGCAACCCGAAGCGACGCGTTTCGACGCTGCCGAATGGCAGGAGGCGCGGGCGGAGCATGACGGCGCCGGTGGGCGTGCGGTGCTCGGC
>JAIVIZ010000027.1 GCA_020200315.1 Sphingomonadales bacterium
TATGGAGGTCGTCGGCAGCGACGAGCAGCGCATCGGCACGGTCGACAAGGTGCAGGGCGACCGTATCATCCTGACCAAGAACGACCCGGAGTCGGGCGGCATGCACCGCTCGTTCGGGTGCAACATGATCGATCGGATCGAGGGCGACAAATTGGTCCTCAGCCAACCGGCCGAGCAGGCCAAGCGCGAACTGCACCAGGAGCCTGGCTTCGACGAGCGCAGCGGCAAGGAGCAGCGCGGCGGGATGGAGCAGCGCCCGTCCGACCAGCAGCGCGGCGAGGGACCCCATAATCTCGAGCGCAGCTTTTCGGGAACCTACCGCTAGACGAGCCTAAGCCTTCCCGTTCCCCTTTGCGCGAAGGCCCAGTGCCGTGGCGGTCCCCTGCCGCCACGGCACTTTTCTTTTGCACGTCGCCGGCTCATGGCAGCGCCAACTTCACCGACGAGGAACGACGAATGGCCCGTGCCTGGCATTTGATGAGCCGCCCCGATGGGCTTCCGACAGAAGCCAATTTCGCGCTGAAAGAATTGGACCAACCGGCGCTGGGCGAAGGAATGGTGCGGGTCGCCAACCGCTTCCTGTCGGTCGATCCCTACATGCGCGGGCGAATGAACGACGTGAAAAGCTATGTGCCGCCGTTCGCGCTCGACGCGCCGATGGACGGCGGGGCCATCGGCGAGGTCATCGAATCGCGCGATCCGGGGTTCGCGCCGGGCGACATGGTGCTGCACATGGCGGGATGGCGCGACGAAGCGGTCGTGCCAGGTTCCGCGCTTAACAAGCTGCCGCAGCTAGGGGTCGCGCCGGAAGCGTTCCTCGGCAACCTCGGGCTGACCGGAGGAACGGCCTATTTCGGGCTGCTCGAAGCGGCATCCGCGCGTGAAGGCGACATCGTCTTCGTCTCGGCGGCGGCGGGCGCGGTCGGCTCGGCGGTGGTGCAGATCGCGAAAGCGAAGGGCATGACCGTCATCGGCTCGGCCGGCGGAGCGGAAAAATGCGACTTCGTGCGCTCGTTGGGCGCCGACGCGGTCATCGACTACAAGGCGGGGCCGATCGTTCGCGGCCTCGGCGAGGCCGCACCGAAAGGCATCGACGTCTATTTCGACAATGTCGGCGGCGATCACCTCGACGCCGCTTTCGCCCATGCCCGCAAGGATGCGCGTTTCGCCATCTGCGGCATGATCGACAGCTACAACGGCGGCGAGCCAGCCTCCTTCCGCTACATCATGCGGGTCATCGCCATGCGCATCCGCGTGCAGGGCTTCATCTACACCGATTACATGGCGCGGATGGGTGACTTTTATCGTGACATGGGCGGCTGGATCGCGAGCGGACAGGTCAAGAGTCGGGACACGGTGATGGAGGGGCTCGAACGCATGCCGGAGGCGTTTCTGGGCCTATTCAAGGGCGCCAATACGGGCAAGATGCTGGTCAAGGTTTGAGTCTCTCCTCCCCGCGATTGCGCGGGGAGGTGTCAGCCATCGGCTGACGGAGGGGGTTCTTGCAGCATCCTGTCGAAGAACCCCTCCGTCTGCGCTTTGCGCAGCCACCTCCCCGAGAAATCTCGGGGAGGATAAAGCTAGCCCGCGCTTTCGCCGCCGAGATTGGTGCACTGGGCGGGGTCGCCGGTGGTCAACCCCTTGCGCAGCGCGGCGATGCGCTGGGCGGATGCGCCGTGGGTGAACTTGTCGGGCATCACCCTGCCCTGCGATTCCCGTTGCAGCGTGTCGTCGCCAATCGCGTCCGCCGCGCGCAAGCCCTCCTCGACATCGCCGGGCTCAAGCAGTTGGCCCTTGGCGTCACGCGCGTTCGCCGCCCACACCCCGGCATAGCAATCCGCCTGCAATTCGATCGCGACCTGGATGGCATTGCCTTCGGTGTCGCTCGCCCGCGCCTGGGCGTTGTGCGCTCGGTCGAGTAGTCCCTGCATGTCCTGGACGTGGTGACCGACTTCATGAGCGATGACATACGCCATCGCGAAATCACCGGGCGCCTGGAAGCGCTGGGACAGTTCCTTAAAGAAGCTGGTGTCGAGATAGATTTTCCTGTCGGTCGGGCAGTAGAATGGGCCCATCGCGGACTGCGCCGCGCCGCAGCCGGACTGATCCTGGCCTGAGTAAGCGACGAGTTCGGTCGGCTGATACTGCTGCCCCTTGGCGGCGAACAGCTTGCTCCATGTGTCTTCGGTAGAACCCAGCACGCTCAGCACGAAATGCCTGGTGGTGGGATCGAGCGTGGAGTGCCCGGCGGGAGCGCTGCTGCTCACTTGCGAGCCCGGCAGCAGGCCGCCGCCACCCCCTCCGAGCGAGGTCAGCGCGCAATAACCCAAGGCGAAGATGAGGATCCCGACGATTCCGAACCGGCTCGCGATGAGGGAGAAGATGAGGCCCATCCCGCCTCCGCCGAAGCCGCCACCGCCAAAGCCCATGCCGCCCCGTCCGGTGTCGTCCTGGAAATTGGAACTCTCGCGTTGGTCGTCCAGCCGCATGTGCGTCTCCCTGTGGCGGTCCAATGCGCGGAGGCCGTGACGGTTGCAAAACATTCGTTCACGCCGGGTGGAACGGAGCGGTTCACGCGCCTATTGAGCGGTCGAAGCAAAGGGAGCCTGCATGATCCTGAAGGGCAAGAGCGCGATCGTCACCGGATCGACATCCGGCATCGGGCTCGCCATGGCCAAGGCCTTCGCCGCCGAGGGCGCCAGCGTGACGATCAATGGCTTCGGCGATTCCGCCGCGATCGAGCAGGAGCGCGCGGAACTGGAACGGGTGAGCGGCACCAGGGCGCGCTACGACGGCGCGGACCTGATGGACCCGGCGGCGATCGTGCGGCTGGTCGAGGCCTGCCATGCGGAGACCGGCGGACCCGACATCGTGGTCAACAACGCCGGCATGCAGCATGTCGCGCCGATCGAGGACTTTCCGGTCGAGCAGTACGACCGGATCATCGCGCTCAACATGAGCGCGGCGTGGCACATGGCGCGCGCCGTCGTGCCGCTAATGCGGGCGAGGAAGTGGGGCCGGATCATCTCGACGGCGTCGGCGCACAGCCTGATCGCAAGCCCCAACAAGAGCGCCTATATCATGGCCAAGCACGGCATCGCCGGCATGACCAAGGCCGTGGCGCTGGAGGTTGCGACGAGCGGGATCACGGCCAACTGCATTTCCCCCGGATACGTCTGGACGCCGCTGGTCGAGAACCAGATTCCCGACACGATGCGCGCGCGCGGGCTGACCCGCGATCAGGTGATGAACGACGTGCTGCTCGCCGCGCAGCCGACAAAGCGGTTCGTCACGCCCGAGGAGATCGCCGCCTTGGCGCTGTTCCTGTGCCGCGAAGAGGCGCGATCGATCACCGGCGCCAACCTCAGCGCCGACGGCGGCTGGACCGCGCAGTGACGATCGCCCGCCGGTTCGCCCTCCTCCTCACAGCGCTGCTGTTGCCGGCGTGCGCGAGCGTCAATCGACAGCTCGATCGCGAGGGTGCGCTGATCGACAGCCCCGCGCGCGACTGGCGTGAGGTCGCCACCGCTCAGGATGGAGATCGGCTGCGCCAATGGCGCTCGGCTTTCGTCGAAGGGTTGCACGCCGCGCGCGTGTCGGGTGCGGGAACGAAGATCGACGCCGAGGGCGCGCTGCTCGCCCCGGACGCGGCGCTGCCCGGCGCTGCCCTGCCCGACGGCGATTATGCCTGCCGCACGATCAAGCTCGGCGCGAAAAACCCCGGCGCACCGGATTTTCTCGCCTATCCAGCGTTCCGCTGTCGCGTCGGCGCCGGCCGCGGACGCCAGAGCCTTGCCAAAACGACGGGATCGCAGCGGCCGGTCGGGCGAATCTTCCCCGGCGACGCAATGCGCTCGGTATTTCTCGGCACTTTGATGCTCGGGGATGAGGGCCGCGCGATGCAATATGGTGGCGATCCCGACCGCGACATGGCCGGGTTCGTCGAGCGGATCGGCCCCGCCCGCTGGCGGCTGATCGTGCCGCGGCCGGCGTTCGAGTCCATGATCGACGTGATCGAGCTGGTGCCGGCGCGCTGATCTCAGCCGCTCGCTTCCTCGAGCAGCTGGGTTTCGGCGGGCGTCAGCTCGAGGGTGAGCGCCGGTAGCTGCTCGGCGAGCTGCTCGACGCTGGTGGCGCTGGCGATCGGGGCGGTGATCCCCGCCCGATCCCTCGTCCATGCCAGTGCGACCGCCGCCAGTGGCGCACCGGTCTCTGCCGCGACCGCGTCCAGCGCCGCAAGCACGCGCGGTCCCTTCCCCTCCAAATATTCCCGATTGCGGCCGCCGCGAACCGATTTGCTCAAGTCCGCTTCCGAGCGGTACTTGCCTGCAAGGAAGCCGTTCGCCAGACTGTAGAAAGGGAACATGGCGAGCCCCTGCCCGGTCACGACGTCTTCGATCGGTCCTTCATATTTGTCGCGCTCGACCATGTTGTACCAGCCCTGATAGGCGCTCGGGATAGTGAGGCCGCCGCGATGCGCGACGCGGAGCGCCTCCTCGATGCGCGGCGGTTCAAAATTGGAAAGGCCGATCGCTCGAATCTTTCCGGACTTCAGCAGCACATCGAAGGCGCCGAGACTGTCGGCTAACGGAACCTTCGGATTGTCGCGGTGCTGGTAATAGAGGTCGATGACGTCGACGCCGAGCCGCTGAAGCGACGCATCGCAAGCGCGAGCGATGACGTGGGGATCAAGGGACGCGACATATTCGCCATCGACCACATCGGCCAGTTTGCCGTCGAGGAACCCGACTTTGGTTGCGATCACGACCTTGTCGCGCTTGCCTGATCGTTTGAGCCATTTGCCGATAACGGTCTCGCTCTCGCCGCCCTGGTGGCCGGGCGCCCACGCCGAATAGACGTCGGCGGTGTCGATCATCGTCCCCCCGGCATCGACAAACGTATCGAGGATGCGGAAGCTGGTCGCTTCGTCGGCGGTCCAGCCGAACACGTTTCCGCCGAGCGCCAGCGGCGCGACTTCAAGGCCGCTCATTCCGATCAACCGCTTCTGCATCGCGCTCTCCCTCTCGGCTCCCCTCGACCAAAAGCTCGGCCAGGCCAAGCGTTCACCACTTCTTTGTAAATAATGCCGACAGTGGCGGCATGTCGGCTCGCTTGACACTCTTGGGATCGGGACGCCGGTGACGGCAGCGTGGACCTACGGTCTCGCCGCCGCCTGCTTCGCGGGGCTGCTGGCGTGGCGGTTGCGCCAACCGTTCGACGCACCGGCCCAAAGGTTGTTGCTCGCGGCCTATCTGATGACCGCCATCTGGGCCGGCGTCAGCGCCGTGGTCGGTGTCTGGTCGCCGCTGACCGTGCTGGCCGGAACGCTGCGCAACCTCGCGTGGCTGAGCTTGCTCTTTTCAATGACCCGCCGACGGAGCGATGAGGAATCGCCGCCCGCCGGACTCAACCTGGTGTTCGGGGCGGAAGCGCTGGTCGTTGCTATCCAGCTGACGCTGAACCTCGTCGTGCTGTCGGGCTCGGTCCCGTCCGATTCACTCGAGACGTTCACCCAGACTTCCCGCCTGCTGCGGATCGTGACCGCCTCAGGCGCACTGATCATCATCCACAATTTGTACGGACAAGCAGCGCCGTCGAGCCGCGGGTCGATCCGGCTGGCGATGTTCGCGCTAACCCTGATGTGGGGCTACGACCTCAACCTGTTCACCTTCGCTTACCTCGGATCGCCACTGGCCGAGCAGCTGTTCGTGTGGCGGGGGCTGCTGATCGCCGCGACGATGCCGCTGCTGGCGATGAGCGACGGGCGTCACGATGGCTGGCGCATTCGCCTGTCCCGGGCAGCCACTTTCCAATCGCTCTCTTTGCTGGCGATCTGCGGCTATTTCACCGTGATGACGGTGGTCGCGACCGCGCTCAGGGGTAGCGGCTGGGACGGGACGCAATATCTCGGCGCCGGAGCCATCGTGCTCATCTCGCTCACTGCGATCTTGCTCATTTCCTCGGCCCGGGTGCGGAGCTGGGCCAAGGTTAAGTTCGCCAAGCATTTCTTCGAACATCGCTACGATTACCGAACCGAATGGCTGCGCTTCACCGGAACGATCGGCCGGTCGGGCGCCCATGCTCCTCCGCTCGGCGAACGGGTGATCAAGGCCTTCGCCGACATCCTGGACGCGCCCGGCGGCCTGCTGCTGGTCGCCGACGAAAGTGGCGCGATCGATTGCGCCGCGTCATGGAACTGGCCAGGCAGGCCATTAGCCAGCGGCGATGGGCCGGTCGCCCCGGACTTCTGGCGGCGCGTCGAGTCCGAAGGACGGACCGTCGATCTCGACGCCGCTCGACGCGGATGGGGGGCAAGCCGCGACCGCCAGCTCGGCGTGCCTTCGTGGATGACCAAGGAGCCGGTAGCGTGGATCGCCGTTCCGCTGATCCATCACGAGCGACTCGTCGGCATGGTGCTGCTCGCCGCGCCCGAATACCGTCGCTCGCTCGATTGGGAAGATTTCGACCTGCTGCGAACGGCCGGGCGGCAGGCGGCGTCCTCGCTCGCCGAAGCGCATGGCCAGGAAGCGCTGCTGAACGCGCAGCGGTTTGAGGAATTCAATCGCCGCTTCGCCTTCATCCTGCACGATGTGAAGAATCTCGTCAGCCAATTGTCGCTGCTGTCGCGCAACGCGGAGCGACATGCCGACAATCCCGAGTTCCGCGCCGACATGGTCGCGACCCTCAAGGGTTCGGTGGGCAAGATGAACGAGTTGCTGGCGCGGCTCGCCCCGCAAGGCGGAATGCGCAGCGAACGCGCGGAAGCGACCCCGCTGCGCGATCTCCTCTCGTCGGCCATCGCCGCCAAGCGCCGCGACCACGACGTCCGGCTGCTCGGCGACACCGGCCTGTGGGCGATGGTCGATCCGCTCGGCCTCGAACAGGCGGTTGGCCATCTCCTTCAGAACGCGATCGATGCGTCGCCGAGCGGCGAGCCCGTCATCGTGCGTGTCGATGGCGATGGCGCGGGCATCAGCATCGCGATCGCCGATCAGGGGATTGGCATGGACAGCGAGTTCGTCCGCCACCGCCTGTTCCAGCCGTTCGCCTCGACCAAGCAAGGCGGGTTCGGCGTCGGCGCATTCGAGGCTCGCTCGCTGGTCGCCGGCATGGGTGGGCGGCTGACCGTCACCAGCACGCCCGGCAAAGGCAGTCAGTTCACCATCCACCTCACCGCCGCCGACGCGGCGCCCTTGCGGAAGATCGCATGACCGACACCCCAGACCTTCCCGTGCTGCTGATCGTCGAGGATGACGAGGGCCTGCAGCGGCAACTGAAGTGGGCCTATGAAGGCTATCGCGTGATCATCGCCGGTGATCGCGCGCAGGCGATCGAACAGTTGCGCGCGCAC
This sequence comes from Sphingomonadales bacterium, assembly GCA_020200315.1. GTDB lineage: Bacteria > Pseudomonadota > Alphaproteobacteria > Sphingomonadales > Sphingomonadaceae > Sphingomicrobium. The sequence goes on from JAIVIZ010000027.1 coordinate 7,352, forward strand.
GAGCCCGCCGTCGTGACGCTCGATCTCGGCTTGCCGCCGGACGCGGACGGAACCGCCGAAGGCTTCGCCACGCTAAGCGCCATCCTGGCGCTCAAGCCGGACACGAAGATCATCGTCGCCTCGGGTCACGGGGCACGAGAAAGTGCGTTGAAGGCGATCGCACTCGGCGCCTATGATTTTTACCGCAAACCCGTCGACATCGACGAGCTCGGCCTGATCGTAGCGCGCGCGTTCCACCTCCATGCGATCGAGTGCGAGAATCGGCTGCTGGAGGAGCAGGGCGGCGGTGGTGCGGTGCTCGGCACGCTGCTCAGCGGGGCGCCGGAAATGCTCAAGGTTGCGCGGACCATCGAGCGGGTGGCTGGGGCCGATGTGTCGGTCATGCTGCTGGGTGCATCCGGCACCGGGAAGGAACTGCTGGCGCGGGCGGTGCACGACAAATCCCCGCGGGCGAAGCGTGAGTTCGTCGCCATCAACTGCGCCGCGATCCCGGAGAACCTGCTCGAGGCCGAGCTGTTCGGCTATGAGCGCGGTGCATTCACCGGAGCGGTGAAGACCACGCCGGGCAAGATCGAGCTCGCTCAGGGCGGCACTCTGTTCCTCGACGAAGTCGGCGACATTCCCCTGCCCCTTCAGGTCAAGCTGCTGCGCTTCCTGCAGGAGCGGGTGATCGAGCGCATCGGCGGGCGCTCGCCGATCGCAGTCGACACCCGCATCGTCTGCGCGACTCACCAGGATCTCGATGCGATGCAGGCGGACGGCCGGTTCCGCGAGGATCTCTACTATCGCCTGGCCGAGATCGTGGTGAAGATCCCGAGCCTTGCGGAGCGGCCGGGAGATGCGGTGCTGCTCGCCCGTCATTTCGCGAGCCGTTTCGCGCGCGAGCTCAATCCGAAGGTCCAGGGCCTCGGCTCCGACGCGCTTGCCGCCATCGACGCCTATCCCTGGCCCGGCAATGTCCGGGAGCTGGAAAATCGCCTCAAGCGCGCGATCATCATGGCCGACGGCAAGACGGTCGGCGCGAGCGATCTCGACCTGCCGGGCGGGCGGCCGAGCGAGGAGGCGGCCATCGCGATCAACCTCCGCGCGGCTCGCGAAGTGGCCGACCGGCGCGCGATCCGCCAGGCGATGACCCGGACCGAAAACAATATCTCCGGCGCCGCCAAGCTGCTCGGCATCAGTCGCCCAACGCTCTACGATCTGTTGAAGCAATATCATCTGCAAACATAGGCTTGGCTTCGACAAGCGGCCTTGCCCCGGCCCGCGATGACACTAGGGTCGCCCCGCATATTTCCGGGAGACGATCATGGACCGCCGCCACTTTCTGACTTGCTCCAGCCTTGCCGTAGGCGGCCTTTCGCTGACGACTGCCTCCGGGGCCGTTGCGGCGCCGACGGGCGATGCAGGCGCGGGTGATGCCAAGCTCAACGCCTTGTTTGACGCCGTCTTCAAGGAGCGAGTCGCACGGTCGCCGCAGCTGGCCAGTTCGCTTGGGCTCGACAAGGGAGCCAACGCATCGCTCAAATCGACCCTCGATCTTCGCCCCGACGCCGTCGCCCGGGCCGAGGAC
>JAIVIZ010000028.1 GCA_020200315.1 Sphingomonadales bacterium
CCGCCGTAGCTACGACCGTAGCGTCCGCGACATGCGGGACAATTCGCGGCCGCACTCGCCGAGCGATGGCCATAAGTGGGTGCAGTGCATCGAGCCATGTGGATTTCCATTCGTTTCGTGGATTGGGGGATGAGCGGCGGGCCACCGAGTCCGCCGCCCCGATAGGCCTAGGCCGCCTCGCGTTCGGCCTCGCCGCTGTCGTCGTCGAAGCCGCGTTCACGAAGGAGGTCATCCAAGCCCAGCTTCTCGCGGATCACGCGGGTGATGAAGCGGCGGGTCTGAGCGCCACCACCGGCGAGGCCGAGAACCGTATTGCCTTCCTTGTCGACCTTCTCGCGGACGATCTCACTCCAGATTTCGGCGGAGCGATGCCAATCGAGTTCCCCGATCTTGCGGGCGGCGGAAACGTAGTCCGGCACCTTCAAGCGCACCACGAGGTCGTTGAAGATGATGCCCAACGCGCCCCAGCCCGGCGACGTCAGATGAAGGCTCTCGCGGTCTTTGAACCGCTCTTCACCCATGCTCTCGGCGAAGGCCTCGATGAACGAGCCGATGCTATCCTCATAATAGCTAAGCGTCTCTTCGTTCAGCGCCGGGTCGTCGATCTCCGCGTTGTTGCTACCTTCAAGGAACCGCTCGCCTTCGGTCGCACCGCGCACGAACCGCAAAAGGTTCTGCTGGACCACAATGGCCGTCGACTTCTTGCCGAGCGAAGCAGCCTTCAGCTCCATGCCGCCGTACTTCTTGACCGTGTCGGACTGCCCGAGGCGGTTGGTCAAACCGATGTAGAGGTCGGAATGGTCAAGAGCGATGGCCACACGCGCCGGAACAGCCGTCACCTTGAAGTTGAAGTCGTGGAATAGCTGCTGCATCTCGTCGAGCGACAACGGTGCTGTGCCCGGAGCGGGCATGTAGAACACCGTCGGCAGCGCGAACTCCCTGAGCAATTTTTGCAGGGCTTCCCGCGTCTCGGTCGGCAGGTCGGCGCGCTCCGATTGCTCGACCAGTTCGAGCGCCGCCGACGCGCGGCCGAGGCCGTCGACGACAACGCGGAGGTTCCGGCGCGACAGGTCGAAGTGCAGGACCCCGATCCCGGCGTCCATGTTCTCCGCGACTTCAAACGGTGCGTTGTTCTGCACGGCAATGGAGATCGCAGGGAAGGCGCCGGGGATGATCGCGCCCTCAGCAAACCGGAACCGGATATACCGGATGATCGAGTCCAGGCGGGCCTTGGTCGTGGCGCGCTGGAGGTGCTGGTAGATGTAGTTCAGGTCATCGGGAAGCTGCTTCCACTGCCGGTAACGCGGGTCATGGCCGAGGATCGTTTCAATCGCGCCAGCGGGCAGTTGGGTGGTGTAGGTCACGAGTCGCGGGCCGAACTGACCTTGAACTGCCGGGATGCGTGCGGTAGGTTTCACATGTTCAATCATTTGTTGAAGTCCTTTGGTTGAGCGTCATTGAACGCCGTCCGACACAGGTTGCAGAGCCGAGTGTTGGGCGGCGTTTTTCTTGCTGCCATGTTCCGCATGCGCAAGCGTGAAAAGTTGCTGTCGACGCGCTAAATCCAGCAATCCCCGCGTTTCCTACTGATTTCCCCGTAAATTGTTTTACGGGGATCGAGTGCTGTGATGGTCGACCCCGTTAGCGGCCGAGCGGGCTACTCGAAGCCCCTGAACCATTGCCCGAGCCCGCTCGCGCGCTTCGTGCGTTTCCATGGTCGGCCATTCCCCAATCTTCATCCGCCCGTTCTTGCCATAGCGAAGCAACCAGACCCGCTTGCGGGGTCCAGCCCTGAATAGCAGCCGGGTCACCACGGCATCTCGGACATATTGGTTATTGGGGGCGGCGTTGGCGGCATACTCGTCGGTCAAGACAACCCTGCCGGGGAACGCGTCACCTAGGGCAACTTGGCGAGGGGAGGCAGGTCGGAGTCGCATCGGGGCATTTTGATCGGCCCCACGGCGCGCAGCCACCGCCGCTCTAGGCCGACCAGTTACCTAGATTGATACCTAATCGGAAAACACCGCCCGCCAGTTACCTTGCGGTTCCAATTTTTCTTAATGTTTTCAAGGGAAAATGGTGGACGCACTAGGGCTCGAACCTAGGACCCGCTGATTAAGAGTCAGCTGCTCTACCAACTGAGCTATGCGTCCATGCCGATTGGCAATGCTCCGGACCGGCGAGTGCGGGTTCGTGCGGGCGGGCCTCTAACAAGCGGCCGCGCACGAAGCAAGGGCGACGGGCGATGCGTGACTGATGCCAGTCAGGCGATGCGCGATTGCGTTCGCTGCTGCCGCTCCAGCGCCATCAGAATGCCGAGACAGAGCATGATCGTCATCACCGCCGACCCGCCGAAGCTGACTAGCGGCAGCGGCACGCCGACCACCGGGGCAAGGCCCATGACCATCATCAGGTTGATCGTCACGTAGAAGAAGATCGTCGCGGACAGGCCGGCGGCGGTCAGCTGCGCGAAGCGCGACTTCGAATTGGCGCTGACCTGCATCCCCCAACGGACGACCATGCCGAACGCGAGGATCAGCAGGATGCCGCCGAAGAGGCCCCACTCCTCCGCCATGGTTGCGAAGACGAAGTCGGTGTGGCCTTCAGGCAGATAATCGAGGTGGCTTTGGCTGCCCTGGAGAAAGCCCTTGCCCCAGATCCCACCCGAGCCGATCGCGATCTTCGACTGGCTGATGTGGTATCCGGCGCCGAGCGGATCGCTTTCCGGATCGAGGAAGATCAGCACTCGCTTGCGCTGATAATCGTGCATGAAGGAGAAGGCGATCGGGGCCGCCGCCGCGAGCGCGATGCCGCTGCCGACGAATATCCAGAGCGGCAGCCCAGCGAGGAACATCACCGTGATGCCGCACAATAGCACCATGATGCAGGTGCCAAGGTCGGGCTGAACGAGGATCAGCACGGCGGGCACGCCGAGCAGCGCCAGCGCCGGCCAGATCGCCCGCCAGCGCCTTATCTCGCTGGCCGGGAGAAGCTCGTAGAAGCGGGCGAGGGTCAGGACGATAGCCGGCTTCATGAACTCGGAGGGCTGCAGCCGCACCGGGCCGAGCTCGAGCCAGCGCTGCGCCCCCTTGCTGACGAGCCCGAGCGCCTCAACACCAAGGAGCATGGCGAGGATTGCCGCATAGATCGGAAAGGTCGCGGCTTTAATCGTCGCTTCGCTGAGCCAGGACATCGAGACCGCGAGCGCTAGAAAGACGATGAAGACGATCGCCTGTTTGGTCGCCCAGGGACTCATCGACCCGCCGGCGGCCGAGTAGAGCACGACCAGGCCGAATAGCGAAATGCCGGTCACCATGAAGATCAGCCGCCACGGCAGCTTGGCCAGCGGCCGCGGAATGATCGCCGACCCGATCACGCCTTATTGTCCTTGAGCGGCAGGCCGTTCGCCTGACGCCATGCCGCCGTCTTCGCAGCAAGCCGCTGGTCGAGCGGTCCACCAATGCTGGCCTCGAACACATCCAGCGCAGCCATTGCCTTGGGCCGGTCGAACAGGAAGGTCATCGTGTCGCGGATGAGCGGCGCCGCGACCGCAGCGCCGAAGCCGCCATGCTCGATCACCGCGGCAGCGCAATAACGAGGATTCTCGACCGGGGCGAAGGCTACGAACAGGCTATGGTCGCGCACCTTCCAGTTGAGGCTCTCGTTCGAGCGCACGCCGCCCGAATTGCGCTCGGCCATGCTGATCCGCCGAACCTGCGCAGTTCCCGTTTTTCCGGCCATTTGCACATTGTCGAGCGGCAGCTTCGCGGCAGCAGCCGTGCCGCCGCCATTGACCACCCCGCCCATCGCCTGGCGAACGAATTCGAGATGATCGGGCGTGACCTGCAACGGCGCTCCAGGCGCGCCCCGCTGGTTGGCGATCAGCCGGGGCCGGATCTCGCGGCCGCTGGCGATCCGGCCGGCCATGATCGCCAGCTGCAATGGATTGACCAGCACGTTGCCCTGACCGATCGACATGTTGACCGTATCGTAGATTTCCCACTTCCGGTGATAGCGGCGCATCAGCCATTCGGGGTCCGGCACGGTCCCGAACCGCTGGGAGGAGAAGGGCAGGTCGAACTTCTCGCCGAAGCCCATCCGCTTGGCCATCGGCGCGATAACCTCGATGCCCGCCCGCCGCGCCATTTCATAAAAATAAATATCGCAGCTTCTCATGATCGCGTCGGCCATCGCCAGCGAACCATGGTGCTTGTCGCAGTGGAAGATGGCGTTGCCGACCCGGTAGGAGCCAGCGCAGAAGACGTGCTCGGCGGGATTGATGCCGGCTTGCAATAAGGCCAGGCTCATCAGCGGCTTGATCGTCGAACCGGAGGGGTAGAGGCTTTCCGTCACCTTGTCGACGAGCGGGAGATGGTCGTTTTCCGACAGCATCTTCCACTCGTTGCGGCTGATGCCGTCGGAGAAATTATTGGGATCGAACGACGGCATCGACGGCATCGCCAGAATGTCGCCGTTTTGAACGTCGAGCACGACCACGGACCCGGACTGATCGCCGATCCGCCGCGCCGCATATTGGTGGAGGTCGGAGTCGATGGTGAGCTTGACCGAGCCGCCGCTGCGGTCGGGCTTGGGGTCGAGTTCCTTCACCAGCTTGCCACGCGCCGTGACCTCGACCCGCTGCCCGCCCGGTTGGCCCCGGAGGGTCATCTCCATCGTTTTTTCAAGACCTTCCTTGCCGATCTTGACACCGGGAATGATCAATAGCGGGTTCTTGCTTTCCTTCTCATATTCCTTAGCATTGGCGGTGCCGACATAGCCGACCAGCTGGCCGACCGTGCTCCCGCCGGGATAGTAGCGCGCGAAGCCGCGCGAGGCGGCGACGCCGGGAAGCTCGGGCAGCCGTACGGTGATCGTGGCATACTGCTCGTAGGGGATGTTGTCGGCCACGGAGACGGGTTGAAAGCCGCGCGCCTGATCGAGTTCGCTGTTGATCCTGTCGACCTCGTCCGGCGGTAGCTTGAGAATCGAGGCGAGCGCCGGGACGAGCTTGGCGCGGTCGACGATCTGCTGTGGGATCAAGTCGACCCGGAAGCTCGACCGGTTGATGGCGATCGGCTTGCCGTTGCGGTCGACGATCCACCCACGACGCGGCGGCACCGGGATCAGCTGCACCCGGTTGCTTTCCGACATCAGCGCATATTTGGCGTTCTGCGCCACCGACAGCCACGCCATTCGCCCCGCGAGGAGCGCACCGAACGCCGCCTGCGCCCCGCCGACGAACATCATCCGCCGCGAGAAGCTGATCGACTGATGCGCGGTGGTCACCCGCTGCCACTTGCTCACCGGCCCAGCCTCCAGCGATCGAGACGGTACACGATGCCGCCCGCGAGCGGGAAGGCGACAATCGAGACGAGAATGGCCGGCACCATGGCGGCAAAGGACACGCGGGCTCCGCTCCACGCGGCAACGCGCCAGTCGAAGGCCCCGTTCACGACGATCAGAACGGCGGCGAGGAGCCATTCTAGCCAATAGTCACGCCACATGGTGCGGCGGTCGGCAAGGTCGAGGAACAGCATGACTGCGGTCCACAGCGCAACCGATTGGCCGACCGGCGTGCCGACAATCAGGTCGTTGGCGAGTCCGAGGGGTGCCGCCCACCACGCCGGCCACGCGTCGGCGCGGAGCAGCCGCCAGCCGATCAGCATGAGAAAGCCGATGTCGGGCGCCCAGCCAGCCGAGGAGACGATCGGCAGCAGCGCGCAGAGCGATCCGGCCACCACGCTGATCGCGGGCACGATGCGCACGCTCGATCTCGGGCCGCGCCCGATGGCGCCGGAATGAGGCTGCAGCGCGGCGCGGACCATCAGCTTTTCACCAATTTCGGCTTGTGCTTTGGCGGCGGCGGCGCGGGCGGGGGAGGGGGCGCCTCCTCGGCCAGCGGCTCGAACGGCCGTTCGACCAACGCAAAACTCACATTCGCGGGATCGGCCAAAGGCAAGGCCACCGCACCATCATCATCCAGTTTGACGATCCGCGCCACTGGTACGAGCGGTGGATAAAGACCGCCGGTGCCTGAGGTGATGATAAGATCGCCCGGTTTGAATGGATTTCGCCCGACTTCCAGCGGGCGGACGTCAAGTGTGCCATCCCCGCGTCCGGTCGAGATGACCGGCAGCCCGCCGCGTAGCAGCCGTGCAGGAACGATATTCGCGCGGTCGCTGATTAACAGGACGCGGCTGGCGAAGCGCCCGGTATCCATCACGCGGCCGATAAGGCCGGCGGCAGAACGTACCGGCATGCCGATCTGCACGCCGTCGCCGCTGCCGGCGGAGAGCACCGCGAAACGTCGTGGGCTTTCGTAGCTCGAACCGACGATGCGCCCGGTGGCGACGGCGTCGCGGCTGCGCTCGCGCAGCTGCAGAGCCGCTTTGAGTTGTCCATTTTCGAGTTGGATCGCCTTGGCTTCAACCATTCGCTGGAGCAGCTTTTGATTGAGCCGTTTGAGATCGCCATTCTGGCGTGCCGCGTCCCAATAGTCAGTCGCACCGCTCACCAGTCCGCCGACGGTGGAGGTGACGGCCCGTAGTCCGGCGGTGACCGGAGCAGTCGCATCGAGCGCGGCGCCGCGCACCGCCGCATAGCTTCTGGGCGCGACCAGCGACAAAGCCAACAGTATCAAGCCGACGACCACGCCGGCGATGGTCGCCAACAGGCTGAAGAACAGGCTATATTGCGCCCGCCGCGACCAGCCGGGGCGCGACCCTGCGGTCGGCGCAACGGCCATGGCTACGCTACGCGGTCTGGAGGACGCCGCGGAACTGCTCTTCCTCGAGCGCGCGGCCTGTCCCCAGCGCGACGCAGGTCAGCGGATCCTCGGCGACCGTCACCGGCAGGCCGGTCTCATCGCGCAGCACTTCATCCAGCCCCTGGAGCAGCGCGCCGCCGCCGGTGAGGACGATGCCCTGCTCGCAGATATCTGCGGCAAGCTCGGGGGCAGTGTTTTCGAGCGCGATCCGCACGCCTTCGACGATCGTCCCGACCGGCTCCGACAGCGCCTCGGCAATCTGGCCCTGGTTGATGGTGATTTCCTTCGGCACGCCGTTGACGAGGTCGCGGCCCTTGATGTGGACGGTCTTGCCGATGCCGTCGACCGGCGGCTTGGCGATACCGACCTCCTTCTTGATCCGCTCGGCGGTTGCTTCGCCGATGAGGAGGTTGTGGTTACGGCGCCCGTAGGAGGAAATCGCCTCGTCCATCTTGTCGCCGCCGACCCGCACCGAGGTGGTGTAGGCCAGCCCACGCAGCGACAGCACCGCGACTTCGGTCGTCCCGCCGCCAATGTCGACGACCATCGATCCGATCGGCTGCGTTACGGGCATGTCGGCGCCGATCGCAGCGGCCATCGGCTCCTCGATCAGATAGACGGCGCTCGCGCCGGCGTTGGACGCCGCATCGCGAATCGCGCGGCGCTCGACGCTGGTCGAACCCGACGGCACGCAGATCACGATTTCGGGGAAGCGCCAGGCGCGCATCTTGCCGCCGTGAACCTTGTGAATGAAGTGCTTGATCATCTGCTCGGCGACATCGATGTCGGCGATGACTCCGTCGCGCAGCGGGCGAATGGCTTCGATCTGATCGGGCGTCTTGCCCATCATCAGCTTGGCGTCGTCGCCGACCGCCTTGACTCGCTTGACCCCGTTGATGGTTTCAATCGCGACGACCGACGGTTCGTTAAGGACAATGCCGCGCCCGCGCACATAGACCAAGGTGTTGGCCGTGCCGAGATCGATCGCCATGTCGTGCGACATCCACTTGAACCAGCGCGTCCAGAACATTCAGGGTCACTTTCGCTTGATCGGCGGGCTCGGCGCCCATTAACCGACATTAAGTCCATCCCGCTGAAGACCAGTTGAATCCGTGAGAAATCAGCGCTTCGCGAGATAGCAACGATTGGTCTAGTAATGGTTACAATGTCAATAAGAAGGCTGCCTTCCGGACTGATCGATCGCATCGCCGCGGGCGAGGTCGTCGAGCGCCCCGCGAGCGCGCTCAAGGAACTGGTTGAGAACGCGCTGGATGCCGGGGCGAGCAGCATCGCGATCCGCTTGTCGGCTGGAGGGCTCGACCTCGTCGAAGTGGCCGACGACGGGTACGGGATGAGCCCGTCCGAGATGACTCTGTCGCTTGAGCGGCACGCGACGTCGAAGCTCCCGGACGACAGGATCGAGGATGTTTCGAGCTTCGGCTTCCGCGGCGAGGCCCTGCCGTCGATCGCCAGCGTGTCGCGGCTGACGATCGAGAGCCGCGAGCGCGGCGCGGATGGGTGGAAGATCGTCGTCGATCATGGCGCGCCGGCGGGCGAGGGGCCGGCGGCGCTCCCGCCCGGCACGCGGGTGCGGGTCGAAGGCCTGTTCGACAAGGTGCCCGCGCGGCGCAAGTTCCTGCGCTCGCCGCGCGCCGAATATGCCGCCTGCAGCGACGCCGTGAAGCGGCTTGCGCTCGCCAGGCCCGACGTTGCGTTCGCGGTCGACCATGACGGTCGCCGCGCGTTGAGTGTCCAGCGGAGCAGCGCCCCGGCGCGGGTTGCAGCGCTGCTCGACCCGGGGCTGGAGCGGCATGGGATCGGCATCGATCATGCTCGCGACCGGTTGATGCTCACGGGCGTGGTCAGCCTGCCGACCTTCAATCGCGGCATGGCCGATCAGCAGTTTCTGTTCGTCAACCGCCGGCCGGTGAAGGATCGGCTGCTGGTCGGTGCCCTTCGCGCTGCCTACCGCGACATGCTCGCCCGCGATCGCCACCCGATCGCGGCGCTGTTCGTCGAGGTGCCTGGCGACGAGGTCGACATCAACGTGCATCCGGCCAAGACCGAAGTCCGCTTCCGCGATCCGACGGCGGTGCGCGGACTGACGGAGCGGGAGGGGTCGAGTCGCCGCCGGCGACCGGGGGAGGGCATGTCGGTTTCGTCGACGACAAACCCTCCCTTTCGCTGTCTTCGACAGCTCTTCCCCTCCCGCTCTGGCGGGAGGGGTTAAGAGAAGAGCGGCTCGCCTTCGACCTTGCCCCCGCTGCGCGTGCCGAGCCGGCCTTCGCCTCGGTTCCGGCGCACCCGCTCGGAGTCGCCCGCGGCCAGGTCGCGCAGACCTACATCGTCGCGGAAGCAGAAGACGGCCTCGTGATCGTCGACCAGCATGCGGCGCATGAGCGGCTGGTGCTCGAACGCATGCGGGCGGCACGTGAGGGAGGCGAGATTCCGCGCCAGGCGCTGCTGATCGCCGAAAGCGTTGAACTGGATGAGGTCGATTGCGACCGGCTCGAGGAGGCTGCGCCGGAGCTCGCCGAACTGGGTCTCGAAATCGAGCGATTCGGCGCCACGGCGATGCTGGTCCGAGCGCTCCCCGCAGTGCTCGGCAACGCCAATGCCGCTGAACTGCTCACCGACCTTGCGGCGGAAATCGCCGAACTCGGCGGCACGCTCTCCCTACGCGACCGGCTCGACCATGTCGCAGCGACCATCGCCTGCCATGGCTCGGTGCGCGCCGGGCGAACCCTGTCCGTCGCGGAAATGAACGCGCTGCTGCGCGAAATGGAAGTCACGCCGCGATCCGGCCAGTGCAACCACGGGCGTCCGACGTGGGTCAAACTAGCGCATGGCGACATCGAACGGCTGTTCGGCCGCCGCTGAGCCTAGCCGTCGATGCCGCGCAGCCGCTCGTAAGCCTGTTCGACTCCGGTCCACCGCGCCCGAGCGCGGGCGGCCCGAAGCTGAGGGTAGCCCGACGCTTCCTCATCGGCGAGCTGCGCGGCGAAGCGGCCGCTGCGGACGTCTTCGAGGATGTCGCGCATGGCCTGACGCATGGACTCGCCGATAAGTCGGGGGCCGCCGAGCACCGCTCCGAGCTCGGCCGTATTGCTGATCGCCTCCCGCATGCCGGCGAGACCGCGCGCCTCGATCAGCTCGGCAACCAGCTTCAACTCGCCGACGCATTCCAGATAGGCGACTTCGGGGGAAATCCCGCCGGCGACGAGCGTGTCGAAACCCGCTTCGAGGATCGCGGGGACTGCACCCCAAACCACCGCCTGTTCGTTGAACAGGTCGGCTTCGCACTCCTCGGCAAAGGTCGAGGCGATGAGCCCGGCACGTCCGCAGCCGATCGCCCGGCCGTAGGCAATGGCGAGCGCACCGGCCGCGCCGCTGGCGTCCTGAGCGACCGCCCACAGCGCGATCATTCCCCGGCCACCGACGAATAACGAGCGAAGCGCCGTGCCCGGTCCCTTGGGCGCGATCATGATGACGTCGAGATCCGCACGCGGCATGATCAGCCCGAAGCGGATCGCAAGCCCGTGGCTGAAGCCGATCGCACTGCCGTGCCGAAGGGCGGGCTCAAGCTCTCGGTAGAGACCGGCCAGCGTCTCGTCCGGCGCAAGCAACATGGTGAGGTCCGCCGATCTTGCTGCCACATCGATCGGTGCGTGGTGCAACCGGTCGCTTTCCACGCGCGCAGCACTCGGTGAATCTCGCCGTAGGCCAACGACGACATCGACGCCGCTGTCGTGGAGGTTGAGCGCCTGCGCCCGGCCCTGATTGCCGTAGCCGATGATGGCGACCCGCTTGCCCGCGAGCGGTGCGGGATCGATGTCGGCGTCGCGCAGCAGGTCCATGGCCCCTCGCTAGTCGGATGGATCGAGCAGCGCCAGCGCGGCGCCGATGCCGTCATCGTCGAGCACGTCAACGAAACGTGGCCAACCGGCGGGCGGCTGGTGGGCGAACCAGGTGTATTGCCGCTTGGCATAGCGGCGGGTCGCCAACGCACCGGCGGCGAGCGTCTGGTCGCGGCTTGCGTCGCCCCGCAGCATCGCCGCAATTTCCCGCACTCCGATCGCGTGCATGACGGGGAGGTGAGGGTCGAGCTGGCGTTGCAACAAGGCGGCGACTTCGTGGCTCGCGCACCCGTCAAGCATCCCGGCAAAGCGGGCATCGCACCGGCCATAGAGCCATTCGCGCGGCGGCAGCAGGATGAGCGGCTTCAAGGCGACCGACCGACCGATCCCTCCTCGTCGTTCGGACTGCCACGCCGATATAGGCCGGCCGGTCGAACGGATCACTTCGAGCGCGCGCGAGATTCTTGCCGTATCGTTCGGCCGAAGCCGGCTAGCGCCCCTTGAATCGAGCGCTTCGAGCGCGGCGCGATTGATCTCTATCGGAGCTGTCCGGATTTCCGCCCGGATCGTCGGGTCGATCGGCGGAATGGGCGCAATTCCGTCGAGCAGGGTGCGCAGATAAAGTCCGGTCCCGCCGACCACGATGGGGAGCCGGCCAGCGGTGTGCGCCTGAGTAATCTCCTCTCTTGCAAAACTTGCCCACTCTGCGGCGGAACAAGGCTCTGCACCATCGCGCACGCCATAGAGCCGGTGCTCGGCCCGCGCGAGAGCGGGGGCGCTCGGCCGCGCGCTGAGCACGTCGAGGTCTCGGTAGATCTGCGCACTGTCGGCGTTGATGATGACACCGCCTGTGCGCTCGGCCAGCACGAGCGCCAGCGACGACTTGCCGCTGGCGGTCGGACCGGCGATGAGCGCGACAGGAGGAAGAGCTTTGCCCATCGCCACGCTGATAGCAGCCGACCGGCTCGACGAAAGCCTCGCTTCCGCTGCGTGCGCCCGGTTCGGCGCGGTCCAGGGCGCCTGGGTCGAGGAGGGGAGTGCCATCGATCTCCACTTCGCTAATGCTGTGCCGCAAGCGGATGGCTGGGAAGGCGTAGATCTTGTCGCGATCACGTCCGGACCGCGCCGCCGCGCGCTGCTCGTCGCCGACATGGATTCGACCATGATCGGCCAGGAGTGCATCGACGAGCTGGCCGATTATGCTGGAGTGAAGCCGCAAGTCGCGGCGATCACCGAACGAGCAATGCAGGGTGCACTCGATTTCGCCAGTGCGCTGCGAGAACGAGTCGCGCTGCTTGCCGGGCTCGACGAGAGCGTGCTGGGCCGCTGCCTTGCCGAACGGGTGCGGCCCACTCGCGGCGCGAACACGCTGATCGCGACGATGCGCAAGCAGGGCGCGCACTGCCTGCTGGTTTCGGGCGGCTTCACGGCGTTCGCTGAGCCCGTGGGAGCAATGCTCGGCTTCGATAAGGTCCGTGCGAACGTATTGAGCCGCAGGGATGGAAAGTTGGTGGGCACCGTCGAGGGTCCGATTGTCGACTCGGTGGCCAAGCGCGCGGCTTTGGAAGAGGCCTACGCTTCGCTGGAACTCCCCGTCGAGGCAACGATGGCGATCGGCGACGGCGCTAATGACTGCGCCATGGTCGAAGCGGCGGGGTGGGGCGTGGCCTATCGCGCCAAGCCGGTGCTGGCCGATCTTGCCGATGCGCGGCTGGATCATCACCGTCTCGATGCGCTGCTGTGGGCGCAGGGTATTCCTCGCGCCGAGTGGGTCGATGCCTAACGCGCCGGAACGGCGAAGCAGGCCTGGCCGCGCGCGGTGAGGGTCGCGCAGGCTACGCTCGCGGCGGCACGGCTCGCGTAAGGACCGGCCTGCAGCCGGGTAACCGCGCCTACTGGAACGAAGAAGGACTGTTTCCCTGAGAGCGGGCCTCCGGCAAGCTTGCGGAACAGTGCCTCGGCCGCGGCGCGTTGACCGAACGCGCCGAGTTGGATCCGCCAGCTTCCCGTAAGTGAAGGGGTGGTTTGAGGCGATACCGGTTTCGCGGGCGTTGAGATCACGCGCAACTCAGGGCCACGCTTCACCGACTTCACTGCTGCCTTGGCTGGCGAAGCGACAGCGGCCATCGCCCGCCGCCGGACATCGGCGGGGATCGTCTGGTCCATCTCCGCCAGCGTCGTCCTGGCGGCCGCAAGCCCCTGCGCTGCCCCGCTCGCGACATAACGATAGGCGGCTTCCGGATCGCGCCGCACCAGCCCGTCGCCGTTGAACAGCGCCGTTCCGTAGAGCAACTCGGCACGCGCATCCCCCTTATCCGCCGCCGACTTGAGCCAGCGCATAGCGGACAGTTGGTTGCCGTTCTGGAACAGCAGGATCCCGAGCTGGGTCTGGGCGTCGACATGGCCCTGGTTCGCGGCGCGTGTGTACCAATCCACGGCCTGCCCAAGGTCGATCGGAACGCCTCGGCCGAGGCGGTAGGCTTGGCCGAGATTGAACATGGCGTCGGCATCGCCGCGCGCTGCGAGCGGACGCCAGGCGGCGAGCGCGCCGGCGTAGTCGCCGCGGGCCCAGGCATCGATGCCGCCTTTGACGGTCTGGCCTATGGCGGGCGTACTCAGCAGTGCCGCTCCGGCGATCATCAACATCAATCGCATTGCGCCTCTCCCGTCCCGCTCGCCAACCTAGCCGCACCTACCGTTTCCGCAACAAGGTCGGAGACCTGTTAACCAGACTTTAGGAG
>JAIVIZ010000029.1 GCA_020200315.1 Sphingomonadales bacterium
CAGCTGATGGGGCTGGGCGATGAAGCGGCGCAGCGGCTCGGCGCCGTTACACGTGAGCTGGCGGCGGGTTCGGCGCAGCTGGCGCAGCATGGCGCGGCGCTCGACCGCAGCGCGGACATGGCGCGGAGCGATCTTGGCGTGGTGCTGGCCGACCTGCCGCTGGCCGAAGAGCGGGCGCGAGCGCTGGCGGAGACATTGCGCGGAGCGGGCAGCGAAGCTGGCCGGCAGGCGGGCCTGTTCGAGGAGCGGGTAGCAGCGTTGACCGACCGGACACGCGAGGCGGACACGGCGGTCGGCGAGGCGGCGGGCCGGCTGGTGACGCACCTCACGCACATCGAAAGCAGCAGCGCGGCGGCGCGAGCGCAACTGGTCGAAACGGCGACCGCACATCGCGGTGAGATTGAAGAATTGCTGAGCCACGCCGCCAGTGCGCTCGAGTCGATTCGAGGCGGGATCGATACGCAGGCGGCCGCGGTCGCGGCATTGGTCGCTCAAGCGTCGGCCGGGCTCGGCCGGGCTGGGCAGGAGTCGGCCGAAGAGCTTGGCATGCGGCTCACCCGGGCCGCGAGCGCGATCGACGGGCTGAGCGCGCGGATCGCCGAGCAGGAACGCGCGTCCCAGCGGCTGGTCGCGGATCTCGATTCCGGGCTGGCGGTACTCGACGAGCGCTTCCTCCATCTCGCGCAGGAAGGCGATCATCGTGCCGCGGCCATGCTTGGCGCGCTCGGCCGCGTGCGCGGCGAATTGACCTCACTTGGCGAGCAGGCCGAGGGACATGACGGGCTGGTGGAGGGTCTCGCGACTCGAACCGAGCGGTTGCGCAGTGCTGTCGAACATCTGTCGGGAGATGTTCGCGACGTTCTAAGCCAGGCGCTCGGCGAAGCGGAGAGGGGCGCCGCGCGAGTCGCCGAGCAAGCCGCCGCAGCGCAGCCGGCGATCGGCTGGGTCCGCGATGCGGCGGTGGAAGCGAGCGACAAATTGGTCAGCGGCGCCAGCGCCGTCGAAGCGCAGCACGACCGACTGGCCGACCTGCTGGCGGCGATCGACACTGGGGTCGGCGGCGCGGAGAAGCGGCTCGGCGAACTCGGTGCGGCGATCGGGACGGCGGCGAACGATGCCGCCCGGCTGAGCAACGAGACCGGGCCGGCGCTGATCGACGCGCTCACCCAGGTGCGTGAAGCGGCGGCTCATGCCGCGGAGCGGGCGCGCGAGGCGATCGCCGCGGTGATCCCCGAAAGCGCCAGTGCGCTGTCCGACGCGACGCGCCAGGCACTGGAGCAAGCCGTGCAGGCGAGCGTCGCCGAGCAGCTGCGGGATGTCGAGCGGGTCGCGGCCCGCGCCGTCGAGGCGGCGCAGGGTGCGTCCGAGCGACTGACACGGCAGATGCTCAGCATCGGCCAGAGCGCATCCGCGCTCGAAGCGCATCTCGAACGCAGCCAGGAGGCGCAGCGCCAGCACGACAGCGACGAATTCGCCAAGCGCGTCTCGCTGCTGATCGATTCGATGCATTCCGCGTCGATCGACGTCGGCAAGATCCTCGCCGACGAGGTCGACGACAAGGCGTGGAATTCCTATCTCAAAGGCAATCGCGGGGTGTTCACGCGGCGTGCGGCGCGGCTGCTCGGCGGCGGTGAGACGCGCGCCATCGCCGGCCATTATGAGGCGGACCCCGAGTTCGCTGCATCGGTCAATCGCTACGTCGGCGATTTCGAATCGATGCTTCGCCGCGTGCTGGCGGAACGCGATGGCGGGATGATCGCGGTGACGCTGATGTCGTCAGACGTCGGCAAGCTCTACGCGGCGCTGGCGCAGGCGGTGGAGCGGCGGCGGTAGACCGTCATCCCGGGCTTGACCCGGGACCCGCCTTCTTTCCTGCCTGCTCCTAAGGTAGGCCCCGGATCAAGTCCGGGCTGACGGACAGCCTACCCCCGATTCCCGTAAATCCGGCGGTAAAAGTCGAAGCTGTCGATCCCGATCCAGCCGTAAATCCAGTTGAGATCGTAGAGCGCGAACAGACCGGTCGCGATCAGCGCGGCGCGCAGCAGGTGGCGCTTGAGATCGAAGCGGTGGGGAGCGCTGTCAGCCTGGCCGGGCACCTTGGCCGTGCCGACTTCCTCATCGGTCCGCACCCCGAACGACAGGGTGATGAAGGCGCTCGCGACAAAGAACAGGAACCAGATCGCGATCGAGGCGGGCAGGGTGCCGGCCAGCTGACCGTCCTTCGTCACGGCGAGCGCAACGGTGATCATGCCGTCGCGTGAGATTCGGCGGCGGGCATTGATCGTCGCGCCATCGGCGGGAAGGATCACGTCGCCGTCAAGCACGAGGCGGCCGACCCGCTCCTGCCCGATCCGCACCGGCCCGTCCGGCGCCAGGCGGATCATGTCGCCATTCTCCTGCTTGATCGCGCTGGGAATGCCGTTGGCGAGACCCCAGCGGACCTGCTCCGCCAGATGGCGCGGCTCGCCATGGACCGGGACGAGGATTTGCGGCCGCATCCAGCGGTACATCTGGGCCAGCTCCGGACGTCCGGGGTGCCCCGAGACATGGACGTGCGCCTGGCGCTCGGTGACGGTCAGCACGCCGAGCTCGCTAAGCTGGTTCATGATCCGGCCAATGGCGACCTCGTTGCCGGGGATCTGTTTCGACGAGAAGATCACCGTATCGCCGTCGGTCAGTTTGAGCTCGTGCTGGCCGCCGGCAATCCGGCCGAGCGCCGCGCGTGGCTCGCCCTGCCCGCCGGTGGCGATGATCACCATCTCGGACTTGGGCAAGCGCATCGCTTCGTCGAAGCGCACCGTCTCGGGGAAGTCGCGCAGATACCCGGTCGCCCGCGCCACCTTGAGGATGCGGTCGAGGCTTCGTCCGGCGACGCACACCGTTCGGCCCGCTTCGGCCGCGACCCGCCCGATGGTGTCGAGCCGGGCGGCATTGGACGCGAAGGTCGTCACCAGCACGCGGCCCTTGGCCTTGGCGATCTCCAGCGCGAGGCCGTTGGCGACGCTCGACTCGCTTCCTGACGGACGATCCTGGAAAACGTTGGTCGAATCGCACACCAGTGCAAGGACGCCCTCGTCGCCGATCTTGGTGAGCGTTTGACTCGAGGCCGGGTGGCCAAGCACCGGCGACTCGTCGATCTTCCAGTCGCCGGTGTGGAACACACGCCCGTGCGGCGTCTCGATCAGCAGGCTGTTACCCTCGGGAATCGAGTGCGCCACCGGCACGAAGCTGATTTTGAACGGACCAAGCTCGATGCTCCCGCCACGCTCGACAATGTTCAGTTTGACCTGCCCGGTGAGGCCCTCCTCGTCGAGCTTGCCGCCAATGAGTCCGGCCGTGAATGGCGTGGCGTAGAGCGGCACCTTGAGGTCGGCGGCGAGATACGGCAGCGCGCCGATATGATCCTCGTGTCCGTGGGTCAGCACGATGCCGACGAGATCCTTGCGGCGCTTCTCGATGAAGGCGAGGTCGGGGAGTATAAGATCGACACCGGGGGTGTCCGCATCGGCGAACGTCAGCCCCATGTCGACCATCAGCCATTTGCCCTGACAACCGTAAAGATTGACGTTCATGCCGATCTCGCCCGACCCCCCGAGCGCAAGGAACAGGAGCTCGTTGCCGGGAGTCATGTACCAACTTTCAAAGCAAGCAGGGCGAGGCCCTGAATGGTGAGGTCAGGCTCAATCGCGTCGAACGCGCTGGTGTTCCGGTCGAAGAGGGTGGCCAGCCCGCCCGTCGCGATAACGGTTACGGGGCGGCCGATCTCGGCCTTGAGCCGCGATACAAGCCCTTCAATCATCGCGACATAGCCCCAGTAGATGCCGGTCAGCATCTGCGCCTCGGTCGTCCGTCCGATGACGCTGTTGCCGGTGGGGGCGGCAATGGCGATGCGGGGCAGCTTGGCGGCGGCGGCGACCAGCGCGTCGAGCGACAGATTGATGCCCGGCGCGATGATCCCGCCCTTGTAGGCACCGTTGAAGTCGACCACGTCGAAGGTCGTCGCCGTGCCGAAGTCGATGACGATAAGGTCGCCCGCGTGCCGCTCATGCGCGGCGATGGCGTTGAGCGCGCGGTCGGCGCCGACGCTGCCCGGTTCATCCACATCAAGCGCGATGCCATAGGGCGCATTGGCGCTTCCCGCTACAAGCGGCGTTGCATGGAAGTATTTCTCGCTGAGCACTTCGAGATTGTGAAGCGCGCGCGGCACGACGGTGGCGATGATCACCGCATCGACATCGGCGCGGGTGAAATTCTCCAGTTCCAGCAGCTGATGGAGCCAGACCGCATATTGGTCGGCGGTGCGGCGGGGGTCGGTCGCGATGCGCCAGCGGGCGCGGATGGTCCGCTGCTCATCGACCAAAGCGAAGACGAGATTGGTGTTTCCGGCATCGATGGCGAGCAGCATTGGCGGGTGCCTAGCGAGATTGGCGGATGAAGGCGAGAGCGCGGCTATTCGAGCTCGACATCGCCCGCCCGGACAATCTCGATTCCTCCGTGTTCGACGCGCAAGCGGAGGGCTCCATCCGGCTCAAGCCCTTCGAAGCGCCCTTCAATCTGGTGGCCGGGACGATCATGGACGATGAGCGGCGTTCCGAGCGGATGGGCGCGCGCCAGCCAGGCGCGGGCGAAGTCTTCAGGGCGGGCGCTTCGCCACAGCCCCAGCATTCGCGCAACGCCCGCGGCCAGCAGAGGGGCGACGGCCTGCGGCGCAACGGTTGCCACGGGAAACAGCGCGGCGGTCGCGCGCCCAAGGATCGCGGGCGCCTGGGCGAGGTTGATGCCAAACCCGGCCACCACCCGATCGCCCTCGCGTTCGAGCAGGATGCCCGCAAGCTTGGCATGGCCGAGGAGCAGGTCGTTCGGCCATTTGAGCTGAAGCTGCGCGTCGGGGACCAACGTCGCAAGCGCCTCGATTAGGGCAAGGCCACAGGCGAGCGAGAGGGTTGCCGGGGGCGGATCGCCTGGCCGAAGCTGGATGAGGGTCGAGCCCGAAAAATTGCCGCTCGGCGCCTCCCACACGCGGCCCTGGCGTCCCCGCCCCTCTTCCTGCGCAAGCGCGACGAGCCAGTCGCCCTCGACCGCGCCGATGTCGCGGAGCAACGCCGTATTGGTCGAGCCGACGCGCTCGACGATGCGGATGCGGGTCAGAAGAGGCTGCTCGCAGCGTTGCCGGTGAGGCGGCCGATGGGGCCGATCAGCAGATAACCCAAGGGTGAGACGAACAGCGCGGCGAGCAGGATCAACGCGCCCTCGAGCGGCGCCTTCACGTGGCGGAGGGTCGCGGTCGGCGCATCGAAATAGAGGATTTTGACGACCCGCAGATAATAATATCCGCCGACCACCGTGCCGATGATACCGAGCACCGCGAGCGCGATGAGGCCGCTGTGCACGGCGGCGATGAACACCTGCAGTTTCGGCCAGAAGCCGAACAGCGGCGGCAGGCCGGCGAGGCTGAACATGAAGAAAGCCAGCGCCGCGGCGAGGCCCGGCTGCGACTGCGACAGGCCGGAGAAAGCGGCGAGATCCTCGACCGGCTGGCCGTCCGCGTCGCGCAAGCGCAGGATGCAGAGGAAGGCGCCGAGCGTCATGACGCTATAGACTGCCATGTAGAACAGCACGGCGCTCGCTCCCTCGCGGCCGCCGGCGGCGATGCCGATCAGCGCGAAGCCGACATTGTTGATCGACGAATAAGCCAGCAGCCGCTTGATGTTCATCTGGCCGAAGGCGGCGATCGCGCCGAGGAAGATGGAGCCGAGTGCGACGACGGTGACGATCTGCCGCCAGGCATCGATCGCCGGCCCGAGCGCGCCGAAGCAGATGCGGGTGGCGAGGAGGACCGCGGCGACCTTCGGCGCGGAAGCAAAGAACGCCGTTACCGGGGTCGGTGCGCCTTCGTAAACGTCGGGCGTCCACATGTGGAACGGCACCGCGCTGATCTTGAACGCAATCCCCGCCAGCAGAAACACGAGGCCGAACAGCAGGCCGAGCGAGTGCGGCCCTTCTCGCGTGAAGGCGGCGGCGATGCCGGAGAAGTCGGTCGTACCGGTAAAGCCGTAGAGCAGCGAGATGCCGTACAGCAGGATGCCGGAGGCAAGGCTGCCCAGAACGAAATATTTGAGCCCCGCTTCGGCGCTGCGCGCGTCGGTAAGGCGATAGGAGGCGAGGACATAGGCGGCGAGGCTCTGCAGCTCGAGCCCGACATAGAGGGTGATGAGGCTCGTCGCCGAGACCATCACGGCCATACCGACCGCCGAGAACAGGATCAGCACCGGATATTCGGCGCCATGTTCGGCCACATTCCCACTCGCACGCCCGTCGCCCCCGGCCATCTCGGCGAACCAGCCATGCGCGCCGACAATCGCCACGGCCGCGCCAAGAAAGATCAACAGCTTGCCGAAGGCCGCGAAGCCGTCCTCGGCGAGCAGGCCACCGAACAGCGGCCCGGTCGTCTGCGGCGCGCCGATCAGCATGACGGTAGCGGCGCACAGCACGGCCACCGCGCCGCCGCTGGTGATCGCGCCGGAGCGCCGAACGAAGGCGGCGACCAGCATCAGCACGATCGCGCCGGTGCCGACGACAAATTCAGGAAGGAGGGGAGCCCAGAACATCAGTGCTGCGCCTTGAGTGCAGGGGCGGGAGCGCCGGTGGACAGGCGCGCATCGCCCGGCGGTGCGGCACGCTCGATGCGGGTCAACAAGCGTCCCACATCGTCGCGCATCGGATGGAGGAAGCTTTCGGGATAGACGCCCATCCACAGCACCACCGCCGCGATTGGCGCGAGCAGCCACCATTCGCGGGCGTCGAGGTCGGGCATCGCGGCCGCATCGGCGTGCATCGAAGTGCCGAACGCGATCCGCCAGTAGAGATAGAGCATATAGGCGGCGCCGAGGATGATCCCGGTCGTCGCCACCACCGCGCCCCACGACGAGGCGCGATAGGTGCCGGTGAGGCTCAGGAACTCGCCGACGAAGCCGCTCGTGCCCGGCAGGCCGACGCTGGCCATGGTGAACAGCATGAACAGCAAAGCATAACCCGGCATATTGTTGCTAAGGCCGCCATAGCGCGCGATCTCACGGGTGTGCAGCCGGTCGTAGATCACACCGACGCACAGGAACAGCGCGCCCGACACCAGCCCGTGGCTGAGCATTACCAGCATCGCGCCCTCGATACCCTGCCGGTTGAAGGCGAACAGGCCGAAGGTGACGAACGCCATGTGCGCGACCGACGAGTAAGCGACGAGTTTCTTCATGTCGCGCTGCACCAGCGCGACGAGGCTGGTATAGACCACCGCGATTCCGCTGAGGGTGAATACCAGCGGCAGGAACTGCGCCGACGCCTCGGGGAACATCGGCAGCGAGAAGCGGATGAAGCCATAGCCGCCCAACTTCAGCAGCACACCCGCGAGGATCACGGAGCCGGCGGTCGGTGCCTGGACGTGGGCGTCGGGCAGCCAGGTATGGACCGGCCACATCGGCAACTTCACCGCGAAGCTGGCGAAGAAGGCGAGCCATAGCCATGCCTGGAGCGACGGCGTGAAGTTGGCCACCATCAGTACCGGAATGGAGGTCGTCCCCGTCTGGCCGATCATCACCAGCATGGCGATCAGCATCAGCACCGACCCGGCCAGCGTGTAGAGGAAGAATTTGTAGCTCGCCTTGATCCGCTCCGGGCCGCCCCAGATGCCGATGATCAGGTACATCGGGATGAGGCCGCCCTCGAAGAAGATGTAGAACAGCAGCAGGTCCTGCGCCGCGAACACGCCGAGCATCAGCGCCTCCATCAGCAGGAAGGCGGCCATATATTCGGGCACGCGCGTTTCGATCGCCCGCCACGACGCGCCGATGCAGATCGGCATCAGGAACACGCTGAGCATGATCAGCATCAGCGCGATGCCGTCGATCCCGAGCGACCAACCGAGCGGGCCGCCGATGGCGACATGCTCGACGAACTGCCACTGCGGACCGCCGGGCACATAGGCGCGCCACAGCAGGATGCCGAGGGCAAGATCGACCAGCGTCGCGACCAGCGCGACCCACCGCGCGGCATGGGCGCCGACGAACAGCGCCGCCATGCCGGCCAGCAACGGAATCGCGATGAGGAATGAGAGCACGGGAACGCCGCTCATCGCGCCCACCACAGCGCCCAGCTCGCGGCCCCGATCAGGCCGAGCAGCATGACGAGTGCATAGTTGGTGACATAACCCGACTGGAATCGTGCCGTGACACGGTTGCCGAAGCCGACCAGCGTCGCCGCGCCGTGCGGGCCGAAGCGGTCGATCGTCCGCTCGTCGCCGCGGTGCCAGAAGAAGCGCCCGATGCGGAATGCCGGCCGGACGAACAGGATCGCGTAGATTTCGTCGAAATACCATTTGTGCGTAAGGAAGCGGTGCAGCCCGGGGAAGGTCGCGACGAACGCGGCGGGTGCGTCCGGCACGCGGATGTAATTGCGGTGCGCCAGCGCGAGCCCGATCAGCATGACGATCGTCGGCGTCAGCGACACCAGCCACGGCACATGATGCGCGGCATGGGCGAGCTCTTCATTGAACGCGAGGCTGCCGCGCCAGAACGCGCCGGCGCCTTCGGGCGAGACGAAGAAGCGCCCGAAGCCTATACCGGCGAATACCGCGCCGACCGCCAACAGGATCAGCGGCACGAGCATCGTCGGCGGACTCTCGTGCGGGTGATAGCCACCGCTGCCGGTCGCCGGCACGGCATGCGCGTCGTGTGCGCTGTCGCCATGCTCGGCCGATGGATCGTCGTGGTGCTCGCCCTGCAAGGCGTGCTGGATATGCTCGGATGCGGCCCACCGCGCCGGGCCGAAGAAGGTCAGGAAAATCAGCCGCCACGAGTAGAAGCTGGTCAGCAGCGCGGCGAGGCTGCCGAGGAACCAGGCGATGCCGCCGTGGACGCTGCCGTTGGCGAACGCCGCCTCGAGGATCGAATCCTTCGAATAGAAGCCGGCGAACCCGAACACCCCGGCGATGCCGACGCCGGTGATCGCCAGCGTGCCGGCGATCATCGTCCAGAAGGTGATCGGGATATCCTTCCGAAGCGCGCCATAGTAACGCATGTCCTGCTCATGGTGCATCGCGTGGATCACCGAGCCCGCGCCGAGGAACAGCAGCGCCTTGAAGAAAGCGTGCGTGAAGAGGTGGAACATCGCCGCGCCGAACGCGCCGGTGCCCGCCGCGAAGAACATGTAGCCGAGCTGCGAGCAGGTGGAATAAGCGATCACTCGCTTGATGTCGTTCTGAACGCAGCCGATCGTCGCGGCGAAGATGCAGGTCGCGGCGCCGACATAGGTCACTACCGTCATCGCCGTCTCTGACGTGACGAACATCGGCGACAAGCGACACACCATGAACACGCCGGCGGTGACCATCGTCGCGGCGTGGATGAGGGCGCTGACCGGGGTTGGACCCTCCATCGCGTCGGGCAGCCAGGTGTGAAGCCCGATCTGCGCCGACTTGCCCATCGCGCCGACGAACAGCAGCAGGCAGAGCACCGTCATCGTGCTCCCCGTCATACCGGCGAAGTGGAGCGTCGACCCGGCCATCGCCGGCGCGGCGGCGAGGATCGCCGGGATCGAGACGGTGCCGAACACCAGAAAGGTGCCGAAAATTCCGAGCGAGAAGCCGAAATCGCCGACGCGGTTGACGACGAATGCCTTGAGCGCCGCGGCATTGGCCGACGGTTTATAGTACCAAAAGCCGATCAGCAGGTAGGACGCGAGCCCCACCCCTTCCCAGCCAAAGAACATCTGCACCAGGCTGTCGGCGGTCACCAGCATCAGCATCGCGAAGGTGAACAGCGACAGATAGGCGAAGAAGCGCGGCTGGCTCGGGTCCTCCTCCATATAGCCCCAGCTGTAGAGGTGGACGAGACTGGAGACGGTGGTCACGACGACCAGCATCACCGCCGTCAGCGTGTCGACGCGCAATGCCCAGTCGACCGCCATGTCGCCCGAGTGGATCCAGTCGAGCACCGGCACGACCGCCGGTTGCGCGCTGCCCGTCAGGAATCGAACGAAGATCGGCCACGACAGCGCGCACGACAGGAACAGCGCGCCGGTGGTGACGACCTTCGCCGGCACCCTGCCAATCACCCGGCCGCCGAGACCCGCCACAATGGCGGCGAACAGCGGCAGGAAGACGATGAGGATGAGGATGATGGCGTGCATTAGCATTCCTCCCCGGCACGGGGAGGTGGCAGCGCAAAGCGCTGACGGAGGGGGTTCTCAACGTGAAAGGAGTTCAGGTGGAGGGCCCCCTCCACCACCCTGCGGATGGTCCCCCTCCCCGTTCCGGGGAGGATCTTGGCAACCCCCATCACCCGTGCATTCGGCTGGCGTCGTCGACCGCGATCGTGCCGCGGCGGCGGAAGAAGATGACGAGGATGGCGAGGCCGATCGCCGCTTCCGACGCGGCGACGGTCAGCACGAACATCGCGAACACCTGCCCGACGAGATCGCCGAGGAAGGCGCTGAACGCGACCAAATTGATGTTCACCGCGAGCAGGATCAGCTCGATCGCCATCAGCATCAGGATGATGTTGCGGCGGTTGAGGAAAATGCCGAGCACGCCGATCGTGAACAGGATCGCCGCGACGGCGAGGTAATGGGTCAGGCCGATCATAATTCCTCCCTGGACCGGGGAGGGGGACCGCGACGCGAAGCGGCGTGGTGGAGGGGGTTCGCAGCGAGAGAGAAGAGCGCGTGGCGAGCCCCCTCCACCATGCTGCGCATGGTTCCCCTCCCCGTTCCGGGGAGGATCTGAGCAAGCC
>JAIVIZ010000118.1 GCA_020200315.1 Sphingomonadales bacterium
GTCGATCATCGTCGCGAAGTTGAGCCCCTGACTGCCGGTTCGCGCCACCTCGCCGCCGTTGATCGCCGACAGGATCGGAACCGCGCCGCCGGTCGCCGCAACCCACTGGTCGGCGGCATAGTTTTTGAGCATCGTCGTCATGGGAACCTCGTCGATCAGCGTCCGGTGAAGGTCGGCGCGCGCTTCGCCATGAACGCAGCGACGCCTTCGCGATAGTCGTCGGATGCGCCAAGCTCGCGCATCATATCGCGTTCGAGATCGAGTTCCCGGTCGAGGCTGTTGAGCCCCGACTGGCGGATCAGGCGCTTGGTCGCCGCAAGCCCGCGCGTTGGCCCCTGGGCGAACTTGCGGGCGAGGCTCAGGCTTTCGGCCGCCAGCGCATCGTCGTCGACGCACTTCCAGATGAGGCCCCACTGCTCCGCCTTTTCGGCTGGAAGCGGCTCCCCGGTGAGGGCGAGGCCGAGCGCTCGGGCCTGGCCGACGAGGCGCGGCAGCACCCAGGTGCCGCCGGAATCGGGGATCAGGCCGATGTTCGCGAACGACTGGATGAACTTGGCGCTGCGGGCGGCGATGACCACGTCGCAGGCCAGCGCGATGTTCGCCCCTGCCCCCGCCGCGACGCCGTTGACCGCGCACACCACCGGCTTCGCAAGACCCGCCAGGCGGCGGATCAGCGGAGCGTAGTAGCGCTCGACGGAGTCGCCGAGATCGACCGGCGCTCCGCCCGGCGCCACGGCGCGGTCGGCGAGATCCTGTCCCGCGCAAAAGCCTCTGCCGGCGCCCGTCAGCAGCAGGGCGCGAACGCTACCATCGCCTTCCACCTGCGACAGCGCATCGGCGACCTCGCCATGCATCTGCACCGTAAAGCTGTTGAGCCGCTCTGGCCGGTTGAGCGTCAGCCGCGCGACGCCGGCGTCGATGTCGAACAGGATGGTTTCGAAGCTCATCATCGGGTTCCGGCGGCGGGATGAGCAGAGTGCCCCGTCGGCCATTTGTTGGCAAGGCAGGTGAGCCCGGCTAGGCGTCCACTTGAAACCACGGCGGCCTTCGTGCGCTAAACCCATTCGAGGACATCATGGTCGACGCTTTCATTTGCGACGCGGTTCGCACGCCGATCGGCCGCTATGGCGGCGCGCTGTCGTCGGTGCGCCCGGATGACCTCGCCGCCATCCCCTTGCGAGCCCTCAAGGACCGCAACCCGGGTGTCGACTGGACCGCCGTGGACGATGTCGTGCTCGGCTGCGCCAATCAGGCGGGCGAGGACAACCGCAACGTCGCGCGCATGGCCGCGCTGTTGGCGGGATTGGGCAGCGAAGTGTCGGGGACGACCATCAACCGCTTGTGCGGCTCGGGCATGGACGCCGTTGCCTATGCCGCCCGCGCCATCAAGGCGGGAGAGGCCGATCTGATGATCGCCGGCGGCGTCGAGAGCATGTCGCGCGCGCCGTTCGTCATGCCCAAGGCGGAGACGGCCTTCTCCCGCGCCAATACAGTGTACGACACGACGATCGGCTGGCGCTTCGTCAATCGCGCGCTGAAGGCGGAATTTGGCATCGACTCGATGCCGGAGACCGCCGAGAACGTCGCCGACGAGTATAATATCGGCCGCGCGGACCAGGACCGCTTCGCCGCGCAAAGCCAGAACCGGGCGAGCGCGGCGCAAGCCAGCGGACGCCTTGCGGCGGAAATCGTGCCCGTCACCATCGCGCAGAAAAAGGGCGACCCGATCGTCGTCACCCGCGACGAGCACCCGCGCGAGACCAGCGTCGAACTGCTCGGCAAACTCCGTCCGATCGTCCGCCCCGATGGCACGGTGACGGCTGGCAACGCTTCCGGGGTGAACGATGGCGCCGCCGCGATCATCGTCGCCAGCGCCGAGGCCGCCGACCGCCACGGTCTGACGCCGCGCGCCCGCGTGCTCGGATGCGCCACCGCCGGTGTTCCGCCGCGGATTATGGGCATGGGACCGGCGCCGGCCACCGAGAAGCTGCTCGCCCGGCTCGGCCTCGCCATCGGCGCCATGGACGTCGTCGAGCTCAACGAAGCGTTCGCCAGCCAGGGTCTCGCCGTCCTGCGCCGGCTCGGGCTGCTCGACGATGCGCCGCATGTGAACCCCAACGGTGGCGCGATCGCCCTCGGCCACCCCCTCGGCATGTCGGGCGCCCGGCTGGTCCTGACCGCGACCGAGGAGTTGCAGCGGAGCGGCGGCAAGCTCGCGCTGTGCACCATGTGCATCGGCGTCGGACAGGGCATCGCCATGGTGCTGGAGCGGGTGCAATAATTCGTTGACCGATCGGTCGGGGAATTTTATGGTCCCGCCGACGGCCTGAAGGAGGATCGCGCGATGTACACGACCGAACTCGGCAAATCCGGAGCACCGACCCCGATCGACGGCGAAGACCCGGCGCTGGTCGCCGCGTTCGAGGCGCGGGTCGCGGCCGATGAATTCATCGAGCCCAAGGACTGGATGCCCGAAGCGTACCGCAAGACGCTCGTCCGCCAGATCAGCCAGCATGCGCACAGCGAAATCGTCGGTATGTTGCCCGAGGGCAATTGGCTGACGCGCGCGCCGAGCCTGCGCCGCAAGGCCATCCTGTTCGCCAAGATCCAGGACGAGGCCGGCCACGGCCTCTACCTCTATTGCGCGGCCGAGACGCTCGGCACCAGCCGCGTGCAGATGATCCAGGCGCTCCACGCCGGCAAGGCCAAGTACAGCACCATCTTCAATTACCCGACCCTGACCTGGGCGGACATCGGCGCGATCGGCTGGCTGGTCGATGGCGCGGCGATCATGAACCAGGTGCCGCTGCAGCGGACCAGCTATGGCCCCTACGCCCGCGCCATGGTCCGCGTGTGCAAGGAGGAAAGCTTTCACCAGCGCCAGGGCTATGAAATCATGATGGCGGTGGCGGCCGGCACGCCCGAACAGCGCGAGATGGCGCAGGACGCGCTCAACCGCTGGTGGTGGCCGAGCCTGATGATGTTCGGCCCGCCGGACGACAATTCACCCAACACCGAGCGTTCGATGCGCTGGCGGATCAAGCGCGACACGAATGACGAGCTCCGCCAGAAGTTCGTCGACGCCACCGTTCCCCAGGCCGACCTGATCGGACTCGAGATTCCCGACGCCGAACTCAGGTGGAACGAAGAACGCCGTCACTATGACTTCGGCGCGATCGTCTGGGACGAGTTCTACGCCGTGGTGCGCGGCGAAGGCCCGGTCGCCAAGGAGCGGCTCAAAGCGCGTCGAGACGCGTGGGCGGAGGGCGCCTGGGTGCGCGAGGCCGCCGACGCACACGAAGCCAAGCGCCAGGCTCGGCGCGCCGCCTGATCGGGAGAATGAGGTGAGCAAGGACTGGCCGCTGTGGGAAGTGTTCCTGCGATCGCGCGGCGGACTCAGCCATCGCCACGTCGGATCGGTCCACGCATCGGACGCCGAGCTGGCGATGCGCCACGCCCGCGACGCCTACACGCGCCGGTCCGAAGGGGTCAGCATCTGGGTGGTGCGATCGGCCGACATCGTCGCGTCCGATCCGGAGCAGGCAGGCAGCTTGTTCGATCCGGCCGCGGACAAAATCTACCGCCACCCGACCTTCTATGACCTGCCCGACGAAGTGAAGCACATGTGAGGAGAGACGTATGGACGACCGATGGCATATCGCGCAGATCAATGTCGGGCGACTTGTCGCTCCGCGCGGGGATTCTGCCGTTCAGCCATTCTTCGATGATCTCGATCGGGTGAATGCGCTCGCGGAAGCGAGTTCGGGTTTCGTGTGGCGGCTTCAGGACGAAGCGGGCAATGCCACCTGCATCCAGCCGACCGCCGATCCGCTATTCATCCTCAACATGTCGGTGTGGACCGGCGCCGATGATCTATTCGCCTTCGTGTATCGTAGTGCACACACGCCAGTGATGGCTCGGCGACGTGAGTTCTTCGGCGGTTTCGATAGCGCCTATCAAGCCTTATGGTGGATTCCGGCCGGTACGTTGCCGACCATCAACGACGGGTTGTCGCGATTGTGGCAGATTGACCGGTTCGGCCCCACTCAGCACGCTTTCACGTTCAAGCTGCGTTTTCCGCCCCCGGACAGAGCTGATCCACCAATCGACATGCAGCCCGAGCCGTGGTGCATAGGTCGCGCCTAATGGCATCCTTATCGTCAATCGACGGGCCAAAGAACGCCGGCGAGGTGGCGGTATCCGATAGTCGAGCCGGAAACAGGGTCGACTCTGCTCGTGCCGACTATTTGCTGCGCCTCGGCGACGACAGCTTGATCCTCAGCCAGCGGCTCGCCGAATGGTGCGGGCACGCGCCGTCGGTCGAAGTCGACCTCAGCCTCGCCAATCTGGGACTCGATCTGATCGGCCAGGCGACGCTGTTTCTCAACTATGCGGGCGAGCTCGAAGGCAAGGGGCGCGATGGCGATCGGCTCGCGTTTCACCGCGACGCGCTCGCGTTTCGCAATTGCCTGCTGGTCGAGCAGCCCAATGGCGACTTCGCGCAGACCATCGCGCGCCAATTCCTCTACTCGACCTACAGCCTGGGTCTGTTCGAAGCGCTGACGAGCTCGACCGACCAGCGGATTGCAGAGATCGCGGCGAAGGCGGTCAAGGAAGTTCGCTATCATGCCGAGCTGTCGGCCGACTGGGTCATCCGCCTCGGCGACGGCACCGAGGACAGCCGCGCGCGGATGATTGCCGGCTTCGACTGGTTCTGGCGCTTCGTCGACGAGCTGTTCGACATGGACGAGGTCGAGCGGCAGCTCGTCGCCGAAGGGATCGCCGCCGACAAGAGCGCGTTGCGTCCGGCTTTCGACGCCACGCTGGCGAGCGTCCTCAAGGAAGCCACGATCGACATGCCGCCCCTCCCCTACGCGATCCGCGGCGGACGAGTCGGTCACCACAGCGAGCATCTCGGGCATCTCCTCGCGACGATGCAATATCTACCGCGCGCCTACCCTGACGCTGTCTGGTAGGGACGTGACCCTGTCCCTGGACAGCGAGGCCGAGCAGCGAATTTTCAAGGCGCTGGCGGACGTGCCCGATCCCGAGATCCCGATCGTCTCGATCGTCGATCTCGGCATCGTGCGCGGCGTGCGGCACGATCCCCCGGCGGTGCTGATCACGCCGACCTACACCGGCTGCCCGGCCACGCTGGTGATCGAAGCGTCGGTGCGAGCGGCGCTCGACGATGCCGGATTTCGGGACGTGCCGATCGAAACGACGCTGTCGCCGCCGTGGACCACCGACTGGATCAGCGAGGCCGGGCGGGAGAAGCTTCGCGCCTATGGCATCGCGCCGCCGCCGCGGGGCAGCGCCGCGCGTTCGCTGCGTGCCTCTGACCGCGTCGAATGCCCGCGCTGCGGATCCGCCGACACCGCCGAAATCAGCCGCTTCGGATCGACGCCGTGCAAGGCGCAGTGGCAATGCCGCGCCTGTCTCGAGCCGTTCGACCGCTTCAAATGCCATTAGGAGGCGTGCATGTCCGCCGGATTTCATGAGCTCGAAATCGCCGAGGTACGGCGCGAGATCGACGATGCGGTGTCGCTGCGCTTCGTCCTGCCGGATTCGCTGCGCGACACGTTCCGCTTCACGCCTGGCCAGCATCTGACGCTGCGGACGGAGATCGGCGGCGAAGACGTCCGCCGCAACTATTCGCTGTGCGTGGCTCCATCGGAAAATGAGCTGCGCGTCGCCATCAAGCAGATTGCCGGCGGCGCCTTTTCGACTTGGGCCAACGCCAGTCTGAAGCCAGGCGACTGCATCGATGTGATGCCGCCACACGGCAGCTTCACTTGGACGTTCGATCCGGCGCGCAGCGCGACCTACGCCGGGTTCGCCGGGGGATCGGGCATCACGCCGATCCTCTCGCTGCTCAAGACCGCGCTGACGACCGAGCCATCCAGCGATTTCGTGCTGCTCTACGGCAACCGCACCAGCAACTCGATCATGTTCCTGGAAGAAATCGCCAGCCTCAAGAACCGGTTCATGGACCGGCTGCAGGTCTATCATTTCCTCGAATATGAGGAGGAGGACGTGGAGCTGTTCAACGGCCGTCTCGATTCCGACAAGATCGCCGAAGTGCTCGCGAACCTGATCGACCCCGCGAAAATCGATGCCGCCTTCATTTGCGGGCCCGGCCCGATGATGGACGCGGTCGAGGCGGGCCTTACCGAAGCCGGAGTCCCGCCCGACCGCATTCTGATCGAGCGGTTCACCGTAGGGGAGCTTTCGGCCGCTCAGGTCGCGGCGATGCGGCAGGTCGAACGGAGCGCGGCGGGCCGTCAGGTGAAGATCACCCTCGAAGGGCGTCGCCGCACCGTCGTGTTCGACGCCGACAAAGGCAGCATTCTGGAGAACGCGCGGGCGAACGGTCTTCCGGCTCCCTTCGCCTGCAAGGCGGGGGTGTGCGCGACCTGCCGTGCGAAGCTGGTCAGCGGCGAGGTGACGATGAAGGCCAATTACGGCCTCAGCGCCGACGAGGTGGCGCAGGGTTATGTGCTGACCTGCCAGGCGGTTCCGCTCAGCGACGATGTCGAATTGGACTTCGACGCCTGACGCCGCTCAATCCGGCGCGACCATCCGCAGGGCGGCATCCGCCACCATGTCCGCGCTCGCCGGGCCCGCCGGGTCGAACCAGGTGTGGGTCCAGTTGATCATCCCGAACAGCAGCATGGTGTGAACGCGCGCTGCTACCGAATCGTCCGCCAGTTGCGGGCTGACCGCCGTCAGCAAGCCCTGCACGGCATCGACGATCCGTCGCTGCTTGGCGACGATGCTCGCGCGCTTGTCGGACGGCAGATGGGCAAGGTCGTTGAGCAGCACCTTCTGCCGGTTCGCCGCGCCGACATAGTGCATCATGAATCGGTGAAGCAGCCGATCGAGCTTCGCGCGCGGCGCGGACTCCTCGGTCAGCATCACATCGACGTCATCGACCAGCTGGTCGATGTGGCTGAGCATGACTGCGTAGAGGACATCCTCTTTCGACGGATAATAATGATAGATCAGCGACTTCGAG
Organism: Sphingomonadales bacterium; assembly: GCA_020200315.1. Classification (GTDB taxonomy): domain Bacteria; phylum Pseudomonadota; class Alphaproteobacteria; order Sphingomonadales; family Sphingomonadaceae; genus Sphingomicrobium. The sequence goes on from JAIVIZ010000118.1 coordinate 7,019, forward strand.
GTGTTACACGCACTCGCCAGGTCGTTGACGGAGGCGCCGCGGAAGCCCAGCTCGGCGAACAGGTCGGCGGCCTTCTCGACGATCGCATCGCGCCGCTGCTCGTAATCGGCCGCCTGGGTCCGCGCCACTCCTGCCTCCCACTTAGTCCGCCGGCCAGGTCTCGATCGTTTCGACGAAGGCCGATAGCCAGCCATTGGTCTGATGGCCGTCGAGCACGCGATGGTCGATGGTCAGCGAGACATAGGCCATCGGCCGGACCTGGATTGCATCGGCACCGTCGACCTCACGGACGACCACGCGCTTCTCGGTCTTGCCGATGCCGAGGATCGCGGATTGCGGCTGGTTGATGATGATCGGTGACGCGAACAGCGAGCCGGACACGCCGTGGTTGGAAATAGTGAACGTCCCAGCCTTGACATCGGCCGGGGTCAGCTTGCCCCCGCGTGCGCGTAACGTCAGGTCGCCGAGGCGGCGCGCGATCTCCCGCAGCGACAGATGCTGGCAGCCCGCGACGACGGGCACGATCAGCCCCTTGTCCCCCAGCGCGGTGCCGACGCCGATGTTGATGTCCTCGTAAAGCTCCAGCCGATCGTCGAACCAGCGGCTGTTGGCCGCCGGCACCGCCCGCATCGCGGCGACCGCGGCGGCGATGAAATAGGCGGTGAAGGTGAGGTTCGCCCCGTCCCGCTCGAACGCAACCTTGTGCGTCTTGCGATGCGCGACGATCGCGCTGAAGTCCGCCTCGAACACCGCCGTGACGTGCGGCGCGACGGTCACCGAACTGATCATGTTCTGCGCGATGGCGAGGCGCATGCGGTCGTGCGGAACGATCGTGATGGGACCGCGCGTCGCCGATGGCTGCGTTGCCGCCGTGCCGGTGAATTGGTCGACATCGGCTCGGGTCAGTCGCCCTCCCCGGCCTGTACCGACGATCAGCGCAGCATCGAGACCGCGTTCGCGGAGCGCGCGACGGACCGCCGGCGAGAGCGCGCCGTTTGCCGGCTGCGGGGCGTCCTGCTTTGCGCGTTGCACAACGGGCTCGGTAGTCTCGCGTTCGCCGGCGATCGCACCGCCGATCCGCAACCGGCCGAGCAAGGCGCCGGGCTCGGCCTCGGCGTCGCTGTCGAGCAGGATTTCATCGAGCACCCCTTCGCCCGGCGACGGCACTTCCTGCGTGACCTTGTCCGTTTCCAGTTCGACCAGCGGATCGTTGAGCGCCACCGTATCGCCGACCTTCTTCAGCCAGCTGCGAACGACCGCCTTGGTGCCTTCCTGCTCATCAGGAACGAGGATATCGATCGTCGCCATCCTTCAGAAACTTACCAGCTCGTCGATCTTCGCCCGGATGCGTTCGGCTGACGGGACCGCCCAGTCGAGCAGCACCGGATGATGCGGGCTGGGGATATCCGGCATGGTCAGCCGGCTGACCGGTGCGTCGAGGTCCATGAAGGCGTCGTCGGCGACCACGGCGGCGATTTCGGCCCCGAAGCCCGCGGTCTGCAGATCCTCATGGACGATCAGGCAGCGGCGGGTCCGGCGAACCGATTGCAACACCGCGTCCTTGTCCCACGGCATTAGCGTGCGCAGATCGATGACATCGGCCGATCGCTCCTCCGCGGCCGCCTCGCAGCGCGGCACCATCGCGCCCCAGGTGACGATGGTGATCTCGTCCCCGCTGCGCGTGACGCGCGCCTTGCCAAACGGCAGCGCAAAATCGTCGCCGGGATAGGGACGCCGCGCCCAGGCGAAATCGAGCATCGCACGATGCTCGAAGAAGATCACCGGGTCG
>JAIVIZ010000065.1 GCA_020200315.1 Sphingomonadales bacterium
GGACCGAGACGGGCGACGAATGCCCGGCGAGCAAAGGCTTCTTCAGCCGGCTAAAGTCGATCCTAGACGCCTAGGGGCTGCCGCGCCGATTGCCGTTCAAGCTCGCTTATGCGGACCCGCATGGCGAACATCTGAGCGAACAGATCGGCCATCGCCCGCCGTTCGAACCCCGGGATGCGCGCAAAGTGATGGTGGCAGTCGATCAGCCCCCACGCCCGCCCGCCGACATTGAGGGCGATCGACATTGCGGCTTTGGCACCGCGCGCGCGAAGCGCCTCGATCCGCTGAGGGCTGGGGGCGCGAAGCACCGCCAGCGACAAGTCGAGCGGCTGGCCCGAAGCAGCGCTTCGCGGCACCATGGCGACCGGCGCGGCGTCGCTATCGGCGACCAGTTCCAGCGCCGCGCGGCGATGACGGGCGGGCGGCAATTGCTCGCCGAGCATGGTCCCGATCCCGCCACGCGCGCATTCGGCGACCACCTCGCCCTTATTGTCGCCGAAACGGGCGATCACGATCCGGTCGAAGCCGGTCATCGCCCGAAGCTGGCGGGCACCGGTCTCGAGCAAGGCTTCCAGGCTGTCGTCATGGTCGAGCCGCTCGATCATTCCCCGGACGGCGCCTGTAATGTCGCCATAAGACTGCCCGGTGCACGGCTCGGCCTCGACGAGGGTCGAGCCTCCCGACCGATGGACCGCGACGTCGAAATGGAGATCGTCACCGATCAGGCGGCAGCGAAACAGCCGCTCGACCGCATCGGGGCCGCGAAGCAGGGCAAGCCGGTTTCGAAGCGCGTGGATGGCATCGACCGATAGCAACGACGAAGCCGGGCTGCCGATCAGCCCGCGCGGGTCGCGGCCAAGGAAGTCGCCGACATTGAGCGAGGCGTGCTCGACGAGCCAGTCGTCGGATAGCGCAAGGAGGAAGCCATGCGGCTGGATAGCGCACGGTTGATCAGCCATCTGCCTGCGCTCCCCCTCCAAAGTATGCCCCCACGATCTGCGATTAGCATAAAGTAACTAGACAATCGCGCAATTCGCCTACTGGGCGGCCCCGAACACGCGGTCGAAGATGGCGTCAATTCGCCGCAAATGATAGCCGAGGTCGAACAAGGCTTCGAGCGCTTCCGGGGTCAGGCGTTCGGTGACCTGCGGATCGGCCCTGAGCAGGTCGAGCAGCGACAGCGCGCCGTCCGACTCCCACACCCGCATCGCGCTTCGCTGGACCAAAGCGTAGGCGTCTTCGCGGCTCAGCCCGGCCTGGGTCAGCGCCAGCAGCACGCGCTGCGAGTGGACAAGGCCGCCCATCCGGTCGAGATTCTTCTGCATCCGGTCGGGATAGATCAGCAATCTGTCGATCACCCCGGTCAGCCGGGCCAGCGCGAAGTCGAGCGTGATGCAGGCGTCCGGCCCGATGAAGCGCTCGACCGACGAATGCGAGATGTCGCGCTCGTGCCACAGTGCGACATTTTCCATCGCCGGGACGACGGCGGCGCGGACCACGCGGGCAAGGCCGGTGAGATTCTCGCTTAGCACCGGGTTGCGCTTGTGTGGCATGGCCGAGCTGCCCTTTTGCCCGGGCGCGAAATATTCCTCGGCCTCGAGCACTTCGGTACGCTGGAGATGGCGGATTTCAACGCTGAGCCGCTCGATCGACGAGGCGATGACGCCGAGCACCGCGAAGAACATGGCGTGTCGGTCGCGCGGGATTATCTGGGTGGAAGTCGGCTCGGGCGTCAGGCCGAGCTCGCCCGCGACATGGGCCTCGACCGCGGGGTCGATGTTGGCGAAGGTACCGACCGCGCCCGAGATGGTGCAGGTGGCGATGTCGTCGCGCGCGGTGGCGAGGCGGGCGCGGTTGCGCGCGAATTCGGCATGGGCCTGGGCGAGCTTGAGGCCAAACGTCACCGGCTCGGCGTGGATGCCGTGGCTTCGGCCGATGGTGGGCGTGAGCTTATGCTCGAACGCGCGCCGCTTGAGCACCGCCAGCAGCGCGTCGAGATCGGCGAGGAGGAGGTCGGCCGATTGCTTGAGCTGAACCGCCAGGCTGGTGTCGAGGACGTCCGAGCTGGTCATTCCCTGATGAAGCCAGCGCCGTTCGGGACCGAGCTTTTCGCCCGCCCAGGTAAGGAAGGCGATTACGTCGTGATGAGTGACCGCCTCGATCGCGTCGATCGCAGGCACGTCGATCTCACCCAGCAC
>JAIVIZ010000185.1 GCA_020200315.1 Sphingomonadales bacterium
GACCATGAGCGTGGGAGCAATGACCTTGCCTCGATCCGGAACCGGCAGGACGCTGTCCGCTACGGTCTGTCGGGACGCCAAGGATGCACGTCGACAGTCAGCTGCTGATCACCCAGTGGATGGGGTCAGTGCCAAGTCTTCTCATTTCCGAGGAATAGTTCCAATACGGACTGGATATTCGCTCACCAGAGGCAAAGCCCCCGCCTTACCCGAACCTCACTCGGAGCTTATCGAAATGGAGCTTCAAACGGTCGCGATGTCGGGGGCGTCCTCGGCTTTCATTCCGACGACGTTGTAGCCGGCGTCGACGTGGTGGATTTCACCCGTCACGCCTGACGCGAGATCGCTGCACAGATACAGCCCCGCCCCGCCGACATCCTCGATCGTCACGTTGCGCCTCAACGGTGCATTATATTCGTTCCACTTCATGATGTAGCGGAAGTCGCCGATGCCGCTTGCCGCAAGCGTCTTGATCGGGCCGGCGCTGATCGCGTTGACGCGAATGCCTTCGGGGCCAAGGTCGGCGGCGAGATATTTGACACTTGCCTCGAGCGCGGCCTTGGCGACGCCCATGACGTTATAATGCGGGATGACTTTTTCGGCGCCGTAATAGCTCAAGGTGAGCAGCGATCCTCCGGGCTTCATCATCGTCCGCGCGCGCGCCGCGACCGCGCAAAAGCTGTAGACCGAGATGTTCATGGTCATCAAAAAATTGTCGAGGCTGGTGTCGACATAGCCGCCGCGAAGCTCGTTCTTGTCCGAAAAGCCGATCGCGTGGACGACGAAGTCGAGCCCGTCCCAACGCTGTTTCAGCGCGTCGAAGGCGGCGTCGAGAGCGCCCATGTCGCCGACATCGCAATCGATCAGCAAGTCGCTGCCCAATTGCGCGGCGAGCGGCTCGACGCGTTTCTTGAGCGCTTCTCCCTGGTAGGCGAATGCCAGTTCCGCGCCATGCTCGCCCAATTGTCGGGCGATCCCCCACGCCAGCGAGCGGTCATTGGCAAGCCCCATGATCAGCCCGCGCTTGCCCGCCATGATCCCGCTCATCCCGCTTTTCCCCCCGTCACGTGCCTGGTCACAATCTCGTCCGGCGCCGGCTCAGCCACCGGCAATTCGTGACGATGCGGCCCTTCATAGACTTCGCCTTCTAGCGCGGTGTCGCCCGCATCGGCCAGCGCCGCGTTCAACTCGGCGCCCATCACCACGCCAATGCCGATGACGAAGAAGAACAGGAGCGCCACCATGACCCCGGCAAGGCTGCCGTAGGTCAGCGCATAGCCCCCGAACAGGCCGATCGCGCCGGGCAGCAGCTCGACCGTCAGCAGCCACCACAAAGTCACCAACATGGCGCCGGGCCATTTACGGCACTCGATCTTGCGGTAGCGCGACGGGGTGAGTGCCAGGAACAGGATGTAGAAGGTTACGTAGAGCGTCGCTCCGGGAAGGATTCGATAGAGGCCGAGACGGTGCGCAAGCCCTTCGGAGAAAGGCAGCTTGGCGATGACGAAGTGATGCGCCGATGTCAGCACAAGGGTCAGCCCGAATGCGATCATCAGCATCAGCACCGCGACGACGATTCCCGCCATCGACCCCAGCCGATAGTGCCAGAAGCTCGCCGAATATTTGACTCCATAAGCGCGGCGCAAAATGTCACGGATAGTTTCGATGAAGCTTGCCGCGGTCCATATCCCGACCACCGCGCCGAACCACAACAATCGTCCCGAACGTCCGTCGAGTACTTCGGCGATCGGCGCGGCGAGTACTTCGCGCACCTGACTTGGAAGGCGGGCAAGAATGTTAACCACCGCCAATTGAGCTTCGCCGGCATTGCCCAGCAGTCGCGCCACCGCCGCGGCGAGAATGAAAAAGGGGAACAATGCGACCAGGGACATGTAGGCGATATTGCCGGCATGGACGAAGCCATCCTCATAAACCCCGACCGCGACGCGCTTAAGCACGACCAGCGGCGCCGGACCTTCACGCCAGCGCTTGACCACGCCATGGCCGATGCGCGCGCTGACGCTTGCCAGCCGTTTGCGCCGTTCCTCGGGCGAGTGCGACTGCCGTTCTTCCATTTGGGTCTCAAACCCCCAGCGCGGCGCGCGGGTTGCCTCCGCCGGTCCATTCAGCCGCGAACCGTTCCAGAT
>JAIVIZ010000119.1 GCA_020200315.1 Sphingomonadales bacterium
GGGGATGGGCGAGCCACTCTACAATTTCGAAAATGTCCGCGACGCGCTGAAGATCGTGATGGATGGCGACGGACTTGGCCTCAGCAAGCGGCGCATCACCCTGTCCACGTCCGGCGTGGTACCGATGATGGCGCGGGCCGGTGCGGAAATCGGCGTCAATCTTGCCGTCTCCCTACATGCCGTGACCAAAGACGTCCGCGACGAAATCGTGCCGCTCAACCGCAAGTATGGCATCGACGAATTGCTCTCCGCCTGCGCTGCCTACCCCGGTGCGAACAATGCGCGGCGGATCACGTTCGAATATGTCATGCTGAAGGACAAGAACGACAGCGATGCGGACGCGCGCGAGCTGGTGCGGCTGCTCAAAGCCTATCAGCTCCCGGCCAAGGTCAATCTGATTCCGTTCAACCCATGGCCGGGCGCGGCTTATGAATGCTCGACGCCGGAGCGCATCCGCAGCTTTTCGAACATTGTCTTCGAGGCGGGCATTTCGGCGCCGGTGCGCACGCCACGCGGGCGCGACATTGGCGCAGCCTGCGGCCAGCTCAGGACGGCTGCGGAAAAGCGGTCGCGAGCCGAACTCGACCGGCTGGCGGTCGAAAAGTTGGCCGCGCTCGAGGCGCAGTGAACCCCTCCAACGCGCTCCGCCGCATGCTGGTCGAGCGGGTGCGCGACACGTTTAACGACCGCGCGAACGGCGAACGCCCGGTGCAGCGCTCGATGAACTCGCTTTTGCCACCGCAATCGGTCGCCTGGCGCGTGCACGGTGATGTGATCTCGATGATGGTCGGCGGCATCGCCGCGCTGCTCGTCGAAATGCTTCATCCCCAGGCACTCGGCGGCGTGTGGGACCACAGCAAGGTCGATACCGACATGGCCGGGCGGCTGCGGCGCACGGCGCGCTTTATTGCCGTAACGACCTTTGGGCAGCATGAGGAAGCACTCGCGGCGATCGAGCGCGTCCGGCGCATCCATGCACAAGTGCAGGGGGTGCTTCCGGACGGCACCAGTTATCGCGCGGACGATCCCAGCCTGCTCGCCTGGATCCACGTTGCCGGATCGCTCTGCTTTCTCGACGCATGGCGCCGCTACGGCGAGCCGGGGATGAGCGCCCCGGACCAAGACCGCTACTTCGCCGAGGTCGCGGTCATCGCGTCAGCGCTCGGCGCCAATCCGGTACCGGGGACGCGCATCGAGGCGGAGCAGCTCGCCCACAGCTTTCGGCCGCAGCTTTGCGCCGACAAGCGCACAATGCGCTTTCGCCAGCTGGTTCTCGATGCGCCGGCGAATTCGATCGTTGAAGTGCCGCTGCAACGTCTGCTGATGACGGCGGCGATCGACCTGATGCCCGATTATGCGCGCGAGATGCACGGTTTGCGCGGCGTGGTCATCGGTCAGCCGGCGATCCGTGCCGCAACCCTCGGCGTCGCGGGTACCCTGCGCTGGGCCTTCGGCGGGGCGGTGCGCTGACTGTGGTTGCTACGCGGCACCCCCGCTTGCCCGCGCCCGCAACTCGCGGCATTGCCACCTTTCTGAAGTCGAGGAGACGCCGCTTGTCGCTGTTGGGTATGTTGATTGGAAAGCTGCTCAGGCAGGGCCAGGTGACAATCATTTCACCCGAGGGGAGCCGGGAGACCCATGGTCCGGGAGGGGACAAGTCCCTGACGGTTCGAATTCACGATAATCGGGTCAAGTACGAAATTGCACGTAACCCGCGACTAGGTTTCGGCGAGGCCTATATGGAAGGTCGGCTGACGATTGAGGGCGGCGACATCCTCGAGTTTCTCGAGCTTGTGGTCGGCAACAACCGTTGGGAAGATGGCGCCGCAGGCCGCAAGGCGCTGCACAAGGGCAAATCGCTTTTCAAGACGCTGCTCAGACGTAACAATCCAACGTCCGCCCGGAAGAACGTCGCGCACCATTACGACATCGGCAACGATCTCTACCGCCTGTTTCTCGACGACGACCTGCAATATAGCTGCGCCTACTTCACCGATCCTTCCAACAGTCTCGAACAGGCGCAGTCCGACAAAAAGGCGCACATCGCCGCCAAACTCTATCTCAAGCCTGGTCAGCGCGTGCTGGATATCGGCTGCGGGTGGGGCGGGACCGCGCTCTATCTGAACCGGGTCGCCGACGTCGACGTGCTTGGCGTGACACTGAGTGAAGAGCAGTTGAAGGTAGCTCGGCAGCGGGCGGAGCAAGCGGGTGTCTCCGACCGCGTGAAGTTCGAGCTGATCGACTATCGCGCCGTCGCCGGCACATTTGATCGCATCGTCTCGATCGGCATGTTCGAGCACGTCGGCGCCGCACATTATGAAGAATTCTATGCGGCCTGTCACGATCTGCTGACGCCGGACGGCGTGATGCTGCTCCACACCATCGGCCGCTTCGGGGACGCCGGCGCACCCGACCCGTTCACCGACAAGTGGATTTTCCCCGGCTATCATCTGCCGTCTTTGAGTCAGATGTTCGCCGCGAGCCAGAAGGTGCGGCTGATCTCGTCCGACGTGGAGACGCTTCGGCTGCATTACGCATACACGCTGCGCGCGTGGCTGGAACGGACCCGCGCCGCCAAAGCCGAGATCGTCAAACTTCACGACGAGCGCTTTTATCGACTGTGGGAGTTTTATCTCGCCGGCGGGATCCTGATGTTCGAAAGCGGTGGTGCGGGCAATTACCAGGTTCAATATGTCCGCAATCGCACAGCCCTGCCGATCACGCGCGATTATATGATGGAGGCGGAAGCACGGTATCGCGCCACCGACGGCGAGGCGAAGACGGCAACAAAAAGGGCCCGGCGAGCGCCGAGCCCTTCCTGATCGAACGATGGGTTAGCGTTGACCACGCTCGCCCTTTATCTGGGATCGGCCGGCGGCGCGTTCCTCCGGCGTCAGCGTGCCGTCGTGGTTGGTATCCAGCATGTCGAAATGGCGAAGCGCAGTGTCGGTCGCCTCCTGCAGCGTCACCCGGCCATCGCGGTTGGCGTCGGCCATGGCCCACAGCCGCGCCATGCCGCCGCCCATTCCGGCCCGGCCGGCGCGTTCGCCCGTCGCGCCGCCTTCGCCATGGTGCATCGGCGCGCGCGCGAACTCGTCGCGGCTGATCATGCCGTCATGGTTGACGTCGATCATGTCGAACATGGCATTGCGGTCCATCGGCATGCGCGCCTCCGGGGCTGCCGCGCCCGCACCAGCACCTGCACCATCCCACCGGGTACCGGCCGCGGCCAGTTCAGCCTGGTCCAGCACGCCGTCGTGGTTGGTGTCGAGCATGCCGAACATGCGTTGCGTGCGCTGGACGACCGCGTCGCGGGTCTGCACTCGATCGTTCATCGCCGGACGGGCAACGGGAGCCGGCGCCGGCATGGGTGGAACTTGCGCGAGTGCGGGAACCGCGACGATTGCGCACGCGGCGAACAGCAGCTTCTTCATGACCACATCTCCTGAATGACACTCACTCGGTAATCGCTTCCTCCTGTATCGCGCTTGAATGGCGCGCAGCCGGGTGGCAGGGGCGCGGCCACGCTTGCAACAGGAATAACGTCGCTCATGACTGATCGTCCGCGCCGTGTCGTGCTCGCCTATTCCGGCGGTCTCGACACCAGCGTCATCCTGAAGTGGCTGCAGCAGACCTATGGCTGCGAGGTGGTGACGTTCACCGCGGATCTCGGCCAAGGCGAGGAATTGGAGCCGGCGCGCGCAAAGGCGGAGATGATGGGCGTGCGTCCCGAGCACATCTTCATTGACGACCTGCGCGAGGAGTTTGTCCTCGACTACGTCTTTCCGATGATGCGCGCCAATGCACTCTACGAAGGACTGTATCTGCTCGGTACGTCGATTGCGCGACCCTTGATCGCCAAACGCCAGATTGAGATCGCGCGCGAGGTCGGCGCCGATGCCGTTGCGCACGGCGCGACCGGCAAGGGCAACGATCAGGTCCGGTTCGAGCTCGGCTATTATGCGCTGGCACCGGAGATCAGGGTGATCGCTCCGTGGCGCGAATGGGATCTCACCAGCCGCACCGCACTGATCGACTTCGCCGAAAAGAATCAAATTCCTATACCCAAGGACAAGCGCGGCGAGAGCCCTTTCTCCACCGACGCGAACCTGCTGCACACCTCGGCGGAGGGAAAGGTGCTGGAAGACCCGTGGGAGGAGGTGCCGGACTACGTCTATTCGCGCACTGACCATCTAATGGCGGCACCGGACTCACCGGAGGAAATCACCGTTGAGTTCAAGCGCGGCGACGCGGTCGCGGTCAATGGCGAAGCGCTGTCGCCGGCAGCCTTGCTGGCGAAGCTGAATGAACTCGGCAAGCGCCACGGAATCGGGCGTCTCGACCTGGTCGAGAATCGCTTCGTCGGGATGAAGAGCCGCGGCATGTATGAGACGCCTGGAGGCACGATCCTGCATACGGCGCACCGTGGAATCGAACAGCTCACCCTCGACCGCGGCGCTGCGCACCTCAAGGACGAGCTGATGCCGCGCTATGCCGAGCTCATCTACAACGGCCTGTGGTTCAGTCCCGAACGGGAGATGTTGCAAGCGGCAATCGACCACAGCCAAGCCCATGTCGAAGGCACGATGCGGATGAAACTCTACAAGGGCGGCGTCCACATAACCGGCCGCCAGTCACGGATGAGCCTCTACAGCGAAAAGGTCGTCACATTCGAGGACGACGCTGGGGCTTACGATCAGCGGGATGCCGAAGGCTTTATCAAACTGAACGCGCTGCGGCTACGCCTTCTAGCACGACGCGATCGAAGCCGCTGATCAGCCTGGCCGCCGACACAGGCTCGCATCGATGGGATCGAGCGGAAGAGCTTGGCGGTAGGCATCGTAAGCCGGCCCGATTCGCCACAGCCGGTAACGGCCGAGCACTGCGGCAAAACTCGGATCATGGGCGAAGAAACGATAGGGATCCGTCGTGATCTCGGTGTTGCTGGGCGAGCGGTCGAGCCGCACGAAGATGATGACCTTCGGTGGAAGGCAGCGATAATCCAGGGCAGTCTCTTCCACTGCGCGCTGCGCCAAGGCTCGGATCGCCGGGTCGTTGGGTCGCTGGTCCAGCGCACGCAGCATCCAGTATTGGCCGTAGCGGCTCGACAGACGAAGATCGCGATCGACGGTGGACGGCCAGGTCGTGGCGCCCGCCGTCGACACCAGCCCAAAGGCATCCCCGGCCTGTAGCTCCGCCAGGGCCGGCGCAATGTCGTTATTGGGCGTGATCGTCGTCTCCGTGTCGACGATGGCGAACGATAGCGGCCAGACGAGCAGCGCGGGCGCGAACAGGCGGACGAGCCTGCTGGCGGACGGACCCGTTTCGAACAGGATTGCGGCAAGGGCCAGCGCGCCGCAGCCCGAAGCGGGCAGCCCTTGATACAGCCAACCCTTGTGCTGCAGCGCCCAGGCGAGCGCGAACCCGCCGGCGCCGATGAGGAGCGCTGTCGTGAGCGGAGCTGGGGGCCAACGCGAAGCGCGCCACTGTTCGATTATGCCCAGCAGGATGCACAGCCAGATGAGCGGCAACAGCCCGATCGTCTGCATGAACGTGGCGCCGAAGCCGTTGTAGGCGGTGAGGAGCAGCGGGATGGCGCTGCTGAGGTACTGCGGCGTGAAGATTAGAACAGCTGCGGCGTAAGCTGCGCCCGTCATGCACAGCGCAGCGATTTCGGGGCGACCGGGGCGCCAAGCTCGCCGGAGCGCTACAATGAGCCACAGTTCGACCGACGCGGGCACCGCAAGGAAGTAGGGCTTCAGCGCGAAGCCCAGCCCCGCACCAACGCCGATGAGCAAGGCAAGCATGGGCCGGACATCGCGCTGTTGGCGCCGTGCTGCCGCGAGCACAAGATAGGGAACCGCTCCAATCAGGACGAGATGCTCGCGCTGCTCAAGCTGCCGTGCGGGCATGATCAGCAGGATCGCCGCGACGTAGGCGAGGAATGCCGCTCGCGCTCGGCTACTTGCATCGGGAAGCAGCCGTCCGACAGCGTACACTGCCCCGAGCACGGTCGCCGCGATGACCATGATCGTCACCGGCTGGGTGCGGACCCCGAGGAGTTCGGCGAGCCGGTCGACCGGCATCGCCATCCAGAACCACAGCGGCGGATTGATCTCGACGATGTCGACATACAGCCGGGCGCCGCGGCGCATGGCGTGCGCGTTCCAGAACTGGCCGGAGACGTCCGGGCACAAGGGGCCGGTGAACCATGCCAGCAGGAACAGCGTAATCGCCAAAATCAACAATGCAGGTGCGTGATCGACCGCCAGCGGTGGCGACCATGCGGCTGTCCTCGGCTTACGCAACAGCGCCAGCATCTCCCAAGGCCCCCGTTCCCTGCCCAATAGCTATGCTGTCATGGTTTACGAAGCGTAACCAGCGAGAATGGCGCGGCCTTGCCAAAAACGCGCCCTTCAACCACAGCGCCGCGATGCTCGCCCCAGACCCGGCGCCTGTGATCAAACGCCCGTGGTGGGAAACGCGAGGGTTCGTCGCCGCGCTGATTTTGGCCGCGATGCTGCCGCTCCTCTACCCGCCGGTGCCGCCCCTGGTCGACCTGTTCGGCCACATCGGCCGCTATCGGGTCGAACTGGACCTCGCCCACTCGCCGGCGTTGCAGCGCTATTTCACCTACCACTGGTTGTTGATGGGCAACCTCGGGCTCGATCTGTTGATCGTCCCGATGGCCAAGCTGTTCGGTCTTGAGCTCGGCGCGAAGCTGCTCGTGCTCGCCATTCCGCCGCTGACCGTCGCGGGCTTTCTGTGGGTCGCGCGCGAGGTACATCATCGCCTGCCGCCGACCGCGCTGTTCGCTCTGCCCTTCGCCTTCGGCCATCCCTTCCTGTTCGGATTCGTCAACTTCTCACTGTCGATGGCTTTGGCATTCCTCGCCTTCGGCCTGTGGTTGAGGATGGCAAGGCTCGGTGCTACGCGCCTGCGGCTGGTCGTGTTCGTGCCCATCAGCCTTCTCCTATGGCTGGTCCACACTTATGGATGGGGGCTGCTCGGGTTGCTCGCATTCTCGGCCGAATCAGTCCGCCAGCATGACAGGGGGCGCAGCTGGTTCATGGCGGGCGTCCATGGCGCGCTCCACGCCTCGGTGATGGCTCTGCCCCTGTTCCTGACGCTCTATTGGCAGAGCGGCGCGCAGCAGTCGCTCGCGCTCGACTGGTTCAATTTCACGACCAAGTGGCGCTGGGTGAAAGCCGCACTGCGAGACCGCTGGGGGTGGTACGATCAAGGCAGCCTGATCGTTGTCGCATTACTGTTCGTCGGCGTCATTTTCCTCCGCCGCCTGACCTTCTCGCGCAACCTGTTCTTCTCCGCGCTGGTACTCATCGCCGTCTATCTGATGCTGCCGCGGATCATTTTTGGGTCCGCCTATGCCGACATGCGGCTGGTGCCCTTCATTTTCGCCACCATCCTGCTTTCGATCCGATTCAAGGGCGACACGCACCTGCCCACCGCCCGCGTCCTCGCCATCGTCGGCCTCGCGTTTTCCCTCGTGCGCCTGGGCGGCACCACGGTGAGTCTGACGCTCGCTTCACTCGATCAATCGGCCAAGCTCACGGCGCTCGATCATGTCCCGATCGGCGCCCGCGTCCTGACGATGGTCGGGCACCGCTGCCGCGACGACTGGGCGCTGCCGCGCAATGCGCATCTCGGCGCGATGGTCATTGTCCGGCGCGACGGCTTCAGCAACGATCAATGGCCGATGCTCGACGCCAAATTGCTCGGCGTGCGCGACGCCAGCCGCTTCGGCTGGTTCGCCTATGACCCGTCCGAGCAGGTCCGGCCGCCGAGTTGTGCTGACCGCGAGCATTGGGCAATCGGCCTGTCGCTCGCCCGCTTCCCACGGGATCAGTTCGATTATTTGTGGCTGATCGACCCGCCAGCCTACAATCCGCGGCTGGTCGCCGATTTGACTCCGGTCTGGCGCGGACCCCGCACCATCCTTTATCGCGTGCACTCATGACCGCGCTGTCGATCGTCGTTCCGTGCTTCAACGAAGCGGATTGCCTGCCGGTGCTTCACCAGCGGCTCACCGCCGCCGCGCGGGCGAGCTTCGGTGAGGATTACGAGCTCGTGCTGATCAACGACGGCTCGCGCGATGCAAGTTGGCCGATGATGGAGCAGATCGCCGCCGACGATCCGCACCTCGTGGCGGTCAATCTGTCGCGCAACCACGGGCACCAGCTGGCGCTGACCGCGGGACTCGATCTTTGTTGCGGCGATGTCATTCTGATCGTCGACGCCGATCTCCAGGACCCGCCCGAGCTGCTCGCGCCGATGCTGGAGACTATGCGCGGCGAACAGGCCGATGTCGTCTATGGAG
>JAIVIZ010000120.1 GCA_020200315.1 Sphingomonadales bacterium
GCCAAACACCACCTTCGACCGCGACCCGCGCGACACGGCGACCCCGCTCGGCTATGCCGAATTCCTTCGACGCCTTTACGGCACGTCCCTGCTCAAGCCCGCGAGTCGGGATTTCCTCTTCTCCGTCATGCGGCGGTGCCTGACCGGATCGAACCGGATCAAGGGCCTGCTTCCGCCCGGCACGCCGGTCGAGCACAAGACCGGCACGCTCGCGGGCATTACCGACGACGTCGGCTTCATCAGCCTGTCCGACGGGCGGCGAGTGATCGTGGCGGCCTTCGCGCGGGGCGGATCAAACCGGCCGACGCTCATCGCTCGGGCGGCGCGGGCGGTTTACGATGCCTTTGCCGCCGCCCCCTGATGCTCCTGCACATCGTCGCGCGCGGCAAGATCGGCCGGTCGAGCGAGGCGGAACTCGTGGGTCGCTATATGAAGCGCATCCCTTGGCCAACGAAGCTTACCGAATTGCCCGAGCGCGGCGGCACCGTCCCGCCGCTCCCCCTTTGCACCGTCACCGTCGCGCTTGATGAGCGGGGCGAGGCGCTCACCTCGGCCGCCTTGGCGAAGAAGCTCGAAGCCTGGCGCGATGGCGGCAAGCGCGAGGCGCGCTTCCTCATCGGCGCTGCCGACGGTTATGGGGATGCCGGCCGTATGGGCGCCGGCCTGCTGCTTTCCTTCGGCCCGGCGACTTGGCCCCACCTGCTTGTCCGCGCAATGCTCGCCGAGCAGCTGTTCCGCGCCACATCGATCCTTGCGAACCACCCCTATCATCGTGAAGGATAGGGGATGCACCGCCTCCTGCCGCTCGTGCTTCTCATCGCAACTCCGGTGCTCGCCGCGCCGGATCAGCCGCTCGCCAGCCCGGAGCGGCAGTTGGCCGATGCTCGAGCCGAGGTGGCCCGGGCGAGCGCCGAGGAGCAGCGCCTGACGGCGGAGACGTCACGGGCCGGAAATGAGGTGGCGAAGCTTGCCGGGGAACAGCGCGCCGCCGGCGCCGCGATTGCCGCCGCCGAAGCGCGCATCGATGCGGCGAAAGCGACGCTTGCCATCGCCCGCGCCGCCGAAGCCGCTCAGCAGCAGCGCCTCGCCGAGCGCCAGGCGCCTGCCGCCGCCCTCCTTGCCGGGCTGGTGTCGATGGGGCGACGCCCACCGCTACTCGCACTCGCCGATGGCTCCGCGGAGGAGTTTGTTCGCGTCCGTGCGCTGCTGGATGCGACCCTGCCGGCGATCCGGGCCAGAACCGCCGCACTGTCGACGGGGCTCGCCGCCGCGCGCCGCACCCAGCAGATAGCACTCGCCGCTCGCGACGACCTCGCGCGGCAGCGGGCCGGCCTGGACCAGCAACGCACCCGCTTCGCCGAGCTGGAGCAACGCGCCCTCACCCGCCAGGCACAGCTTGCCGCTCAGGCGCTGGGCGCCGGAGACGTGACGCTCGCGGGAGGCGAAACGCTCGCCGACCTTAGCGGCGAAGCGAACCGGCGGAGCGCCGGCCTAGCCGCCGCGCACGAGCTTGCCCGGCTCGATCCACTCCCATCTCGTCCTTTGGCCGACCCGGTGCGACCTCCTGCCACGCCCTTCCCCTATCGATTGCCAGCTGAGGCGCCGGTCATCGCCGGACTGGGCTCGGTCGACCCCAATGGGGTCCGCTCGCGCGGCCTGACGCTCGGGACGGGGCGTGGAACGACGGTCATCGCACCGGCCGATGGCACGATTGCATTCGCGGGTCCTTATCGGCGCGCTGACGGAGTCGTGATTATCGATCACGGCGACGGCTGGAAGAGCCTGATCGTCAACGTCGCAACCACCCTTCCCAAGGGCAGCCGAGTTCATCTGGGAGACCCGCTCGGGCGAGCGCTCGGCTCGCTTCAGGTGGAATTGTCCCGCGACGGCGCGAATGTCTCACCAGCCTTCATCGCCGCTTCATCTGCGATGCTGTCCAATCGGTCGAAACCCAGCTAATCTGCCTCCCGACTGCTACGCCAAAAGGTTGTTCGATGCGCTTCGCCAAGCTTCTCTCCCCGCTCCTCGTCGTCGGTGCGCTGACGCTCGTGCCGACCACCACCAGCCAGCTCGCCGCGGCCGATGCCGATACCTACAAGGAGCTGGAGACGTTCATGAGCGTCTTCCAGCGGGTGCGCTCGCAATATGTCGACAAGGTTGACGATCATGTCCTGATCAAGGGCGCGATCGACGGCATGCTTGCCGCGCTCGACCCGCACTCGGCCTATGCGGAAGGGGCCGATTTCCAGCAGACCAAGGCGACCACGGACGGCAATTACGGCGGTTTGGGCCTTAGCGTCTCGGCCGAAGACGGGGCGGTCAAGATCATCACCCCGACCGAGGACACGCCGGCGGACCGCGCCGGCCTGAAGGCCGGCGATTACATCACCCATGTCGATGGCCAGCTGCTCTACGGCGCGACGCTCGACGAGGCGGTCGAGAAGATGCGCGGCGAACCCGGCACCAAGGTCAAGCTGACGATAGTCCGCCCCGGCCGCGACAAGCCGTTCGACGTCACTCTCATCCGCGAGAAGATCGAACTCAAGCCGGTCAAGTTCGAGGTGCGCGACGGCATCGGCATCATCAACATCAACAGCTTCTCGGCCCAGACCGGCGCCGCGACCGAGAATGCACTGGTGTCGATCGACAAGATGACCGGCGGCCACCCGCTTGGCTACGTGGTCGACCTCCGTTCCAACCCCGGCGGGTTGCTCGACCAGGCGGTGGCGGTCAGCGATGCGTTCCTCGACCGCGGCGAGATCGTCTCCGAACGCGGCCGCGAGAAGACCGATATCGAGCGCTTCTATGCGCATCCTGGCGACCTCTCCCACGGGCTGCCGGTGATCGTTCTCACCGATGCCGGCACGGCCTCGGCGGCGGAGATCGTCGCCGGCGCGCTCCAGGACCAGCGCCGCGCACTCGTCATGGGCGAGAAGAGCTTCGGCAAGGGCAGCGTGCAGACCGTCATGCCGATGAGTGCCGCCTCGGTGCTCCGGCTGACTACGGCGCGCTACTATACCCCGTCGGGCCGATCGGTTCAGGCCGGCGGGATCGACCCGGATATCGTCGTCCCGCAGCTCAGCGACCCGGACTACAAGGACCGGCCACGACTACGCGAGGCCGACCTGCGCAAGCATTTACTAAGCCAGACCAAGGTCGACGATTCGCTCCTCGAGCAGGACGTCACGGCCGACCCGAGATTCAGCGCCTCGGCGGAAGCGCTCAAGCTGGAGGGGGTCAAGGACTTCCAGCTCGACTATGCGCTGAAGACGCTGAGGCGACTTGCAGGACCGGTCGCGGCCAAGCCCAAGGTCGCCGCGCGCTAGGCGAATGACCGAGGAGACTCTCTCCGCGCCGTATGTGGCCGGCGCTCTTTCAGCCAACGCACCGGCGCGATTGCTCGCGTTGCTAGTTCCGCTCGGCCTGCTCGGCGGTGCGCTCTTCTCGCAATATGTCGGGCATCTCTACCCCTGCGAGATGTGCTGGTGGCAGCGCTATCCGCATGCCGCGGCGATCCTCCTTGTCGGCGCCGCCTTTCTCTTCGCCGCCGAGAGCCGCCAGGCCCGCACGCTGGTTGCGCTCGCGGCGCTGGCGATCGCCATTTCGGGCGGCATCGGCGTGTATCACGCCGGCGTTGAGGCCCATATTTTCAAGGGCTTCACCACCTGTTCGACGATGAGCAAGGGCGGCGGCAGCACGGCTGATCTGCTCAAGCAGATCATGCAGGTGCCGCTGATCCAGTGCGACCAGGTCCAGTGGCGCTTTCTCGGCCTGTCCCTGGCAGCGTGGAATGCGATATTCTCCCTGACCGGCGCGGCAGCGATTGCCGCCCTGCTGCTCCGGCGGCGCGGCGCATGAGCGGCTGGACGCCCGGCGAGCGCCGCCCGGATGCGGCGGCGATGCTGCGGGTCGATCAGGCCGGCGAATATGGCGCGACCCGCATCTATGCCGGGCAGCTTGCGGTGCTCGGCCGGGGCACCGCCGCTTCGCATCAAGTCGCGCGCATGGCGGCGCAGGAACAGCGCCACCTCGCACGCTTCAACGCGCTGATGGCCGAGCGGCGCGTGCGGCCGACCCTGCTCCAGCCGCTGTGGAGCGTTGCCGGCTTCGCGCTTGGTGCCGCAACCGCGCTGCTGTCTGAGCAGGCGGCAATGGCCTGCACCGAGGCGGTCGAGACCGAGATCGACCGCCACTATGCCAGTCAGCTGGCAGAGCTGGGCGACTCCGATCCGGAGTTCGCCGCCGACATCAAGGATTTTCAGGCCGAGGAGCTGGAACACCGCGACACCGCGCGCGCGCACGGCGCCGCCGATGCGGCCGGCTACCCCCTGCTCACGGCGGCGATTCGTGCCGGATGCCGGGCGGCGATCAGCCTCTCCAAGCGGATCTGAGCAACCTTGCGCGCGGCTCGGCCGTTCCCTTTCCCGAAAGGACGACAACGATGAAAGCCTCCCTTCACCGCTCGGCGATCGCCACAGGCATCTTAGCCGCAGTTGTTGCCGGCTCCGCGGTCGTGCCCGAGCCAGCGACGGCCCAGGCGACCCGCAACGCCGAGATCATCGTCTATGGCACCGATCCCTGCCCGCGCTCGACCGACGACCAGATCGTCGTTTGCCGCCGCCTGCCGGAA
Organism: Sphingomonadales bacterium; assembly: GCA_020200315.1. Lineage (GTDB taxonomy): Bacteria > Pseudomonadota > Alphaproteobacteria > Sphingomonadales > Sphingomonadaceae > Sphingomicrobium. The sequence goes on from JAIVIZ010000120.1 coordinate 4,631, forward strand.
GAGCAGCGTTTCCGCATTCCGCCCAAGCTGCGCCCGAGCGGTCCGCGCCAGTCGCGCAACAGCTGGGTCAACCGCTCGAAAGTCTTCTCCAATCAGGGCACTACCGGCCCCTTGAGCTGCTCCGCTGTCGGTCCGGGCGGCTACACCGGCTGCGCCTTGCAGGAAATCAACCAGGCCGCGCGCGAGCAGCGCGAAGCGACCGATGCCGACACCGCGCCGCCGAAATAATCGTGCCCGCCCTGCTTCGTTCTGACGGCCGTTGACGGTCGCCGAAGCCACGCCCGAGTTCGACGAGCTCGCCGCACGCCATGATCGCGCATTCCTCGTGGTGTGCTGATGGCGATCGGCCATTTCCTGATGGCGTTCGAAGGCAGCTTCCTGCTTGCCCTGCTCGCGCTCGTCATTGGCGTCGGGCTGTTCAAGGGCAATATCGCCAGCCAGGTCGGCGCGCTTTACTCGCCGACCGACCTGCGCAGGGCGATGGCCTTCCAAATCTTCTATATCCGATCAACGTCAGTGTCATCGTTGCCCCGCTCGTCGCCGGCACGCTCGGCGAAAAGGTCGGCTGGCACTGGGGTTTTGGCACCGCCGGCGTGGTGATGGTGGCCGCCCTCGTCATCTATCTTTCCGGTGATCGCTGGCTTCCGGCGGACGATGTTGGCGGTGCCGACACCGCCGAGGGAGCGGCTCCGCGCGAGAAGCTCGGCAGGGCGGAATGGAGCCGGGTCATCGCGCTGATCGTGCTCATTCCCGTGATGGCCATTTCGCTGCTCACCAATCAGGAAATCTTCAATGCCTATCTCGTATGGGGTGACCAGCATTTCCAGCTGACCTTCGGCGGCCGCACGCTTCCGACCAGCTGGCTGATCACCCTCGATGCGGCTCTGAGCTTCTCGATGCTAGTTGCGGTCGCGGCGTTCTGGACCTTGTGGGGCAAGCGCAGCCGCGAGCCGGACGAGGTCGGCAAGATGATCATCGGCAGCATCTTCATCATTGCCGGCGGCCTGTGCCTGTTCGTCGCCGCGCTGTCCGGTCAGGGCGGGGCAAAGATCGGGCTGTTCTGGCCGGTCATGTTCCACCTCCTGAACAGCATCGGCTTCGCCAACATCCTTCCGGTCAGCCTCGCCCTGTTCACCAAGGTCGCACAGCGGGCAATTAGTGCGACGGTCGTCGGTCTTTATTACCTCGCTTTCTTCGGCGCCAACGCGACCGTCGGCTGGATTGGCGGCCTCTACTCCACGCTGCCGACGCCGACCTTCTGGCTGCTCCATGTTGCGAGCGCCGCTTTCGGCCTCATCGCCTTCGCCGCCTTCAAATATCTGCTCATGCCGCGCCTGTTACCGGAGGCGGTTGCGACGCCCGACCCATCCGCAATGTGAACCGGGGCACGCAAGCCTTGCGTGCCCCAGGCACGGTTCACTCAAGACCAAACGGTCAGTCCGGATTGGCGCCTTCCGCCTTATTTTCGAGCACCTTGCCGGTTCGGCCATCGACGCCCACTTCGAACGTCTTGCCATTGGCCTTGATGTCGAACGAGTAGCGCAGGCCGGTCCCACCGCCTTCCTTCTCGAGCTCCTGATCGGTGATCGCGCCGGGGCGCGCGGTAAGCGCGGTCTTGCGCGCCTGGGCAAGCGACACCCTGGTCATCGGCAGAAGACTGGCGCCGGCGAAATGCGCCGGAATAGCGGCAATGGCGCCGGTTGCGCCGATCAAGGCCGCGGCGGTGACAAGTATCAGCTTACGCATGACATTCTCCTAAAGGCAGATCGCCTGAGGAGTCTCTTACTCCGCTTCGCATTCGTGGAAACTCACTTGCAGATTGGGAATTGCCAACTTGCGCGAAGGGTCAATTCGCCCTTTGCGCGGATGGCGATGAAGCTGCTGCTGCTCGAAGACGATGCCGATATGAGCGCGCATGTGATGCGCCTGCTGCGGGGGGCCAGCCATGTCGTCGATCACTGTTCCAACGGCCGCGATGCGATCTTCCTCGCAACCAGCAACGACTATTCGGTGTTGATCCTTGATCGACTGGTGCCGGGCGTTGACGGACTTGCGGCGCTCAAGGCGATCCGCTCCGCCGGTGTTCAGACTCCGGCGCTATTCCTGACCGCTGTCCAGGGCATCGCGGATCGCGTTGACGGACTCGACGCGGGCGCCGACGATTATCTGGTGAAGCCGTTCGCCGGCTCTGAACTGCTTGCCCGGATAGCAGCCCTGGGCCGACGCCCGCCGATTGCCGATGCCGTTACCCGGCTGACCGTGGCGGATCTGGAAATTGACCTGCTCAAGCGATCCGTGATGCGCGGCGGCAAACGCGTCGATGTTCAGCAACAGGAATATAAGTTGCTCGAATATCTCATGCGTCACGCCGGCGAGGTCGTCACGCGCACCATGCTGCTGGAAAGCGTCTGGTCGTTCCATTTCGATCCGGGCACCAATCTCATCGAAAGTCACATCAGCAGGCTGCGCGCGAAGGTCGATCGCGGCTTCGACTCCGAGTTGATCGAAACGGTGCGCGGCGCCGGCTACCGGATGCGTGCCCAATGACGGACTGGCGGTCGAGCGCGGCTTATCGCATCGCGATGAGCTACGCCGCAGCCTTTGCGCTGGGCACGGCAGTGCTGGGACTCATCGTCTACTGGGCGATGCATATTGCCTTCACGCACCAGCTCGATGCGATGGTGTTCGACGAGGCCCAGACCCTGGTCAGCCAGTATCGCAGCGATGGCGGCGCCGAGTTCGCGGATGCCATTGCGCAGCGCGAAGCCTCTCGTTCGCCCGAGCGGCTGCTCTACGCCGTTTTCACGCCCGACGGCCGGCGCGTCATCGGTTCGCTCCGGACAGGTCGGCCGGCATTGGGCGTTCACGATATTATTTTCATCGACCCGGTCGATGGCGCAGATTCAGCGCGCGGGCTTGCTGTCGACGTTTCGCCCAAGCTGCGGCTGCTCGTTGCCGCCGACCGCGAATATATCGAACGGATCGACACCACGATCCTGACCGTGTTCGGGGTCGGCTTCGTGGGAGTCTGCGCGCTTGGCTTTGCCGGTGCGCTGATCCTCGGCGCCTATCTTCGTCGCCGCCTGAACGCGATCAGCCATGAAGCATCGGCAATCATCGGTGGCGACATTCGCAGACGGATGCCGGTAGGATCCCGCCGCGACGAATTCGATCGGCTCGCCGCAACGCTCAATCGGATGCTGGAGCGGATCGAGGGTCTGCTCGACAATCTGCGCCAGGTTTCGACCGGCGTCGCCCATGAGCTTCGGACGCCCCTCTCCCGGCTGCGAAACCGGCTGGAACAGGGCATCACCGAAGCCAGTTCGTCCCCCGCCGCAGTAATGGTGATCGAGGATGCGGTTGGCCGGCTCGACGAGGTTCTTGCGCTGTTCGCCGCGATTCTGCGGATCGCCGAAGTCGAAAGCGGCGAAACCCGACGCCTGTTCGCGCCGGTCGACATAAGCTTGCTCGCGACGCAACTGGCGGAGACTTTTGCGCCCGCGGTGCGCGACGATGGGAGAAACCTGCTCTGGTCGATCGAGCCTAGAGTTTCGGTTCTCGGCGACCGGGAGCTCATATCCCAAGCAGGCGCCAATCTCCTCGAAAACGCCCAGCACCATAC
>JAIVIZ010000030.1 GCA_020200315.1 Sphingomonadales bacterium
GTCGAGCACGCCGGCCATGCCGACGACCATTTCGGCGGGAAGGCCGGAGAATTCGCGCAGCGCCCAGACCATCGCGTCGAGCGGGTTGGTGATGCAGATCACGAAGGCGTTCGGGGCGTGCGTCTTGATGCCTTCTCCGACCGCCTTCATCACCTTGAGGTTGATGCCGAGCAGATCGTCGCGGCTCATGCCCGGCTTGCGCGGCACGCCGGCGGTTACGATGCACACGTCGGCGCCGGCGATGTCGGCATAGTCGGACGTACCCTTGAGCGTGGCATCGAAGCCGTCGACCGGTCCAGCCTGGGCGATGTCGAGCGCCTTGCCCTGGGGAACGCCGTCGGCGATGTCGAACAGCACGATGTCGCCAAGCTCGCGCATCGCCGCGAGATGAGCGAGCGTGCCGCCGATCATGCCGGCGCCGATCAGGGCGATTGTCTTGCGGGCCATGAGCTCATGCCTTTCATCAGGTCTGGTGGCGCCGGCGAAGGATCTGGCAGCGCGGCAGGAAATGCGGCGCCCGCTTAGCGGCCCCGACCCCAACGGGCAACCGCCGCCGACGGGCTCGCAGCCGTTGCAAAGCAGGAACGAGGGACGGGTGCCCGGCGTTAGTCTTGCAATGGCGCTGCCGTCGAGTGCGCCCCTCAGGAGATGCAAGATGAAGAGACTCCTCTGTTTCGCCGTGATCGCGGTTGCGCTGACCGCGAGCCCGGCCCTTGCGAAGCCGGGTCACGGCAATGGCAATGGCAACGGCAACGGCAATGGCAACAAGCACGAATGGCAGTCACGGGGCGACGACGACCGCGATTATAACGACCGCGATTACAACGACCGTCATGAAGATGATCGCTCATGGCAGCGCACGAGCTATCATTCATCTTATCGCAACTGCCCGCCGGGTCTCGCCAGGAAGCACAATGGCTGCATGCCGCCGGGCCAGGCGCGCAATGGCTGGCGTCGCGGCTATCGCGTGCCGAACGGCTACAACAGCTACACGCCGTATGATCGCATCCCTCAGCGTTATGTCGATCGCTACAACCTCGATCCGAACGGCCGCTACATCTACCGCGACAATAGCATCTATCAGGTCGACCCGCGCACGCAGATCATCCAGCAGATTTTAGGCAGGCTCGGGCGCTAGGAGCTAAGAGGCTGATAAAGGAACCGCCCGGTTCGCGCCGGGCGGTGTCCCCCATGAATCTAGCGGCCGGCGAGCTCGCGCAGCATCAGCTCATAGTGGAGCACTTGCTGGTTGAGGGAAGCGACCGGCAGCCGCTCGTCCTTGCCATGTGCGCGGAAGTCGGTCGGCGCGACGATCAATCGGCCGGCAACGCCATAGACCGGGATGCCCGCGACCCGAAACGGCCGGGCGTCGCTCGCGCCGGTCGACATTTCCGGAAAGGTCGCAAAGCCGGGATGAAGCGCGGCGATCGCACGAGCATAGGCATTCGAGACATCGGCGCGCAGCGGTGAGGCGAGCGTCGCGGGATTGTCGTCGTTCCGGGTGACGATCACCTCCGGATCGGCGACGACGCGTGTCAGCTCGGCCTGAATGGCATTCGGGTCGACGCCGGGGAAGATGCGGCAATTGATCAGCGCCGTCGCCAACTGCGGCAGCGCATTGTCGGCGTGCCCGGCGAACAGCCGGGTGGGGACGCAGCGCGTGCGGGTGAGGCCGACCTCGCTCTCGCTCGCTTCGATGAAATCGGCCGCCTTGCCGTCGTTCGGGTCGGCAAGCCAGGCGCGCATCGCATCGCCGAGCGGACCTTTCTCGGTTCTTGCCCGGCCGGTGAAATAGGCACGGGTGGTTTCGTTCATCATCGGCTCGAAGCGGTAGGCCTCGATGCGATCGATGGCATGGGCGAGCGAATAGATGGCATTGTCCTTCCGCGGCTTCGACGAGTGGCCGCCGCGATTGCGGACGGTGAGCGTGTAGCCGGCGAAGGTCTTTTCCGCCGTCTGCTGGACGAAGCCGATCGGGGTGCCATCAGGCGCCGTGGCGCCGCCGCCGCCATCGGCATTGAGGCCGAGTTCGGGGTGGCCGAGCAGATCGAGCCATTCGCTGGCGCCCTTCTTGGCGCCGATGCCATTGGTCTCCTCGTCGCCGGTGAACAGCACGACAATGTCGCGCGTCGGCCGGAAGCCGGCAGCGCGGAGATCGATCAGCGCCTGGGTGATGGTGGTGATGCCGTCCTTCATGTCGATCGTGCCGCGACCGTAATAATAGCCGTCCTTCTCGGTCAGCACGAACGGATCGGTGGTGGAGTCTTCGCGCTTGGCCTCGACCACATCCATGTGGCCCATCAACATGAGCGGTTTGGCCTTCGGCGCGCCCGCCGCGCGCCAGCGCACGATCAGGGCGGCGGTGTCGTCCTCGCCGGTGGTCGCGCTGCCGGTATGATAGGGGATGACGTGGACGTCGGCGGCGGGGAAGCCGGCGGCCTTGTACTGGTCGGCGAGATAGGTCGCCATCGCGGGCACCTGGTGGCGGCCGATGACGGTCGGCGTGTTGATGACATGCTCGAACATGGCGCGCGTGGCGGTGGCGCGTGCAGGCGACAGGGTCGGCACGGCGGCCGGGGCGGCGGCGGCAGTGGAGGCGAGCAGGACGGATGCAAGCAGCAGACGCATGATGATTCCCTCTTGAAGTTGTGGGGAGGTTAAGGCTCGCGCAGCGGCTCGGCAACATGGCGCCGCTCGCTCTGGCCGGATCGAACGAAGCGCCGGTCGCAGCTCTCCACGAAACGTTTGTCGATCACACGGAAAGCTGGTCCGCCGCGCGGCGGCGGCGTAGTCTTGGTCCATGCGCCGAGTCGCTCCGCTGGCCGTGCTGGCCCTGCTCACCGCTTCACCCGCCGAGGCCTGGTCGCATCATCGCTGGGCGCAGGCGAGTTCGATCGCGCGCGACGGCCTTGTCGCCGCGGCGCTGGGCCTCCCTGCGGTGGAGGGCGACTGGCGTGGAGCCGAGCAGTCGGGCCTCTCGATGGGCGCGGCGTTCGGCGTCACCGAGGCGCTGAAATATACAATTCACGAGCGGCGGCCGGACGGCAGCGACAACAAGAGCTTTCCTTCGGGGCACACGTCGGCGAGCTTCGCGGCGGCGGCAAGTCTCGAAAAACGCTACGGGTGGCAGGTCGGGCTGCCGGCGCATGTCGTCGCGGCGTTCGTCGGCCTGTCGCGAGTCGGAGCGAAGAAGCATTTCGTCGGCGACGTGCTGGTCGGCGCCGCGATCGGCGAGGCGTCTGGCTGGCTGCTGTCGTCGAAGCGAGACGATCGGGTGCGCTGGCTTCCGTGGGGCGACGCGCACAGCGGCGGCGCCACTGTAGCGATGCGCTTCTAGGGCGCGAGCCCGTGGCCCTCCGCCAGATAGTCGGTGCTCTGCATTTCCTCGAGACGACTGACGGTGCGCTCGAATTCGAAACTGCCGTCGCCGGCGGGATAGAGGCCGGCCGGTTCGGCATCGGCGGCGGCGAGCAGCTTCACCTTATGCTCGTAGAACTGGTCGATCAGCGTGACGAACCGCGCCGCTTCATTGCGCATTTCTCGGCTCATGACCGGAATACCGACGAGAATGACCGTGTGAAAATGTCGCGCGATGGCGAGATAGTCGGCTGCGCCCCGCGCGTCGCCGCACAGCCGCTTGAACGAGAAGACCGCGACTCCCTTGAGTGATTTCGGGACGTGCAGCGTGCGCCCGCCGCCGACATCGAGCTCCTCGGACGGGACATGGGCGCGGTCCTCGACCGGATAGTCGGTCAGGCGGAAAAAGGCTTCGCTGAGCGCTGCCGTGGCCACGGGTCCATTGGGCACATGCCAGGTTTCCACGCCGTGCAGGCGATCGAGGCGGTAGTCGGTCGGCCCATTCAGTGGCACGACGGCAAGCCGTTGTTCGAGCAGATGAATGAAGGGCAGGAACAGCTCGCGATTGAGACCATCCTTGTAAAGGTCCCCCGGGGGCCGGTTGGAGGTGGTCACCAGCTTCACGCCCGCGTCGAGCAGCGCGGTGAACAGCCGCGACATGCTCATTGCGTCGGCGGGGTTGGTGACCATCATCTCATCGAAGGCGAGGAAGCGAAGTTCGCCGCCAATGTCCTTCGCGACCGCGATGACGGGATCGCCTTCCTCGCTTTCGCGGGCGGTCCGCAGCCGCTCGTGCACCTCGATCATGAAGGCGTTGAAGTGGGTGCGGCGCTTGGGCATGGCGGCAATGCGATCGAACGCGAGGTCCATCAACATCGACTTCCCGCGTCCGACGCCGCCCCACAGATAGACGCCTGCGGGTGCCTCGTCTTGCCTTCCCAACAGACGCCGGATCAGCGTTGGCGGGTGCTGGTCGGCGAAACGGTCGAGCACTTCCACCGCATGCTGCTGGTCTGCATCCGGCTTGATCTCGCCAGCGGCAACCAGCGCCGCATATTCGCTGGCGATCGCCCCCATCAGCTCCGGTCGCGAATTCGCTTCAGCGTGCCGGTGAAGCTGTAGCAGGGCTCACCGTCCTGCCGGACCACGCCCTGCAGGAAAGCGAAGCTGCGCGTCTGGCGGATCAGCTCGACGTGCGCATCGAGCGGCTCGCCCGCCCGGCCGCGCCCGAGGAAATGGGTGGTGAGGTCGAGCGTGACATAATGGCCCTCCGCCATGCCCGCGCAGCGGCCGCCGGCGAACAGCGCCATGTCGATGAAGCTCATCACCGCCCCGCCGTGGATCGACCCGCCGAGGTTCATATGCGCCGCCGTCGGGAACATGCGGGTAATCGCCCTTCCCTCGCCATCGGCCTTGAACAACAGTTTACCGGTCGCGCCCGCGAAGCTTCCGCTTGGGAAGTCGCCGTAGCTCAGCCAGCCGGGATGATCGGGGTCCTCACGCGCGCCGCTGGGCCGGTTCGGGACATCGTTCAAGCGGCGCGCCGCTTTTGCTGGTCGCGCCCCGTCAAGCGGCGCGCCGTTCTTGTTGGTCGCGGCCCGTCAAGCGGCCCGCCGTTCTTGTTGGTCGCGGCCCGTCAAGCGGCCCGCTCGACGATCAGCTTCTTCGTCTCGGCGATCGCCTTCGCCGGGTTGAGGCCCTTGGGGCACACGTTGGCGCAGTTCATGATCGTGTGGCAGCGATAGAGGCGGAACGGGTCCTCGAGTTGGTCGAGCCGCTCGCCGGTCATCTCGTCCCGGCTGTCGGCGAGCCAGCGGTAGGCCTGGAGCAAGATCGCCGGTCCGAGGAAGCGATCGCTGTTCCACCAATAGCTCGGGCACGCCGTCGAGCAGCAGGCGCACAGGATGCACTCGTAAAGTCCGTCGAGTTTGGTCCGGTCCTCAGGGTTCTGTAGCCGCTCCTTGCCCGATGGCGGCGGGGTCGCGGTCTTCAGCCACGGCTGGATGGAGGCATATTGCGCGTAGAAGTGAGTGAAGTCGGTGACGAGATCCTTGACGACATCCATTGCCGGCAGCGGCGTGATCCGCACTTCGCTCTTCATCTCCTCGATCGCCGTGGTGCAGGCGAGCCCATTGCGCCCGGCGATGTTCATCGAGCACGACCCGCAGATCCCCTCGCGGCACGAGCGGCGGAAGGTCAGCGTCGAGTCCTGCTCGTTCTTGATCTTGATCAGCGCGTCGAGGACCATCGGCCCGCATTTGTCGAGATCGATGGTGTAGCTATCGTAGCGCGGGTTGGCGCCGCTGTCGGGATCGTAACGGTAGATTTTGAACGACTTGAGCCGACCGCCGGTGTCGGGCGCGTGGACCTTGCCCTTCTTGACGACGCTGTTCCTGGGAAGGCTGAACTCGGCCACGCACGGCTCCTGCTTTCGCGGTTGCAGGAGCCGCTATCATGGGCGCAACCCGGTTTCAAATCGGGAGTGACCGCTTGGCTATTTGGCGCTGGACTCCTCGGGGTCCATCAGCTTGCGGGTGAGGTAGACCATTTCGAGCGCGTTGGTGCGTGCGGTCTGCTTGAGGTTGGCGCCGGCGGCGTGGCCGCCTTCGGTATTTTCATAGAAATAGAAGGGCAGGCCCATCTCCTCCATGCGAGCGGCGAATTTGCGGGCGTGTTGCGGGCCGACGCGGTCGTCCTTGGTCGTGGTGAAGATGAACGGTTGCGGGTAAGCGGTGTCCTTGCGCAGGTTCTGGTACGGCGAGGTCCTGTCCCAGAAGGCGCGCACCGCCGGATCGGCGATGCTGCCATATTCGCCTTCCCAGGATGCGCCGGCGGCGATCTTGGAGATACGGATCATGTCGAGCAGCGGCACGTCGATGATCACCGCGTGCCACAGTTCGGGGTGCTGGGTGAACTCCACGCCGGTCAGCAGTCCACCGTTGGAGCCGCCGCGAATGCCGAGCCGGCGCGCGCTGGTGACCTTGTTCGCAATGAGGTCTCTGCCGACTGCGGCGAAGTCGTCGTAGACGATCTGACGCTTGGTATTGAGCCCGGCCTCGTGCCACTTCGGCCCAAACTCGCCGCCGCCACGGATGTTGGCAAGGGCATAGACGCCGCCGCGCTCGAGCCACAGCTTGCCAGTCGTCGCCGAGTAATTGGGCGTCTGGCTGACCTCGAAACCGCCATAGGCGTAGAGCAATGTCGGATTATTCCCGTCGAGCTTGATGTCCTTGCGATGGACCAGGAAATAGGGAATTTTCGTGCCGTCGCTCGACACCGCTTCATGCTGTTCGGCGACGAGGTTCGACGCATCGAACTTGGGCGGCTGGCTGTGGATTTCGCGCGCCGATCCGGTCGCGGCGTCGGCGAGCCACAGGGACGGCGGGACGAGGAAGCTGGTCACCGTCAGCAGCGCGCGGTTGTCGCGATTGGTGGTATCGGCAATGCCGACCGTGCTGTTTTCCGGCAGGGTCATCGACGAACGCGTCCAGCCGCCCGCCGTCGGGGTGAAGCGCAGCACGCGACCGCGGACGTTGTCGAGGATCGAGACGAGCAGCCCGTCGCGCGTGGCGCTCGCCTGCCCCAGCGCCTCGCGGGACCTGGGTGCATAGATCAGCGTGGGACGAAGGTGTGCCGGACTGGCCCGAAGCTGGGCGAGATCGACCGACAGGAGCGAACCCGCGGGGAAGGTCCGCTTGCCGCCGGCCGGTTTCCAGTCTTCCTTCGACTCGATGATCACGCGGCCGCCAACCATCCCGGCCAGATTCGCTTTTTCCGGAATGGCGATGCGCCGGGTTCCGCCTGCCCCGAGCAGATAATTTTGCGAGTGGAAGAAATCGGTACCGCGGAACACCACGGGGAGGACATGACCCTGCCCATCACGGAGGACGGCCCCGGCCGCGGAAACATCGCTCTTTTGGCCGCGAAACACTTCGTGCGCAGCCGCCAGCGCCTGCCCCCGCTTGAGCCGCTTCACGATATAGGGATAGCCCGAGTTCGTCAGCTGTCCCGGCTCCCACTCGCGCGAGACCAGCAGGCTGTTCTCATTCTCCCACGAGACGTCCTGCTTGCCCTTGGGAAGGACGAAGCCGCCGTCGACGAATTTGCCCGAAGGCAAGTCGAATTCGCGCACCGTGACCGCGTCCTCGCCGCCATCGGACAGGCTGATCAGGCAGCGCCGCTCCGCCGGCTGCGCGCAAATCGCGCCTTTCCACACCCAGTTTTTCCCACTGCGGAGTAGGACTGGCGTAGCTGGCAACGCTCGTCCGGCGCCAGATGCCGCGGACATGATCGGCGTCCTGCCAGAAGTTATAGACTTGACCGTTGATGAAGCCGCCGACCGGAATGCGGTCCTTGGCCTGCGCGATCGCCAGTGCGTCGGCGTAATAGCCCTGGTAGCGCGGGTCTGCCTCGAGCACGTTGGTGGTCAGCTTGTTGTGCTGTTCGACCCAATCCATCGCCTTGGGCGAGGAGACTTCCTCTAGCCAGATGTATGGATCGTCGCCGGGCGTCTGCGCCGCAGCCGCCCCCATGCCAATTGCCGCCGCGCCGATCATCAATGCCCCTAACAATGAACGCATATATTACTCCCTTTCGAGCGAAGCTGCTGGCAATCGCGCGGCAAGTCAAACGCGGTTGTCAGCCCTTCACCGCGCGCAGAACCTCGGCGGCGTGGCCTGGCACCTTGACCTTGCGCCACGCTTTCGCGACGCGGCCATCGGAGCCGATCAGGAATGTCGCGCGCTCCATTCCCATATATTTGCGGCCATACATCGACTTCTCGATCCAGGTTCCGAATGCCTCGCTCAGGTGGCCATCCTCGTCGCTGGCAAGCGGCACCTTGAGGTCGTACTTGCCAATGAATTTGTCGTGTTTTTTCATCGGATCGCGCGAGACGCCGACGACCCGCGCGCCCGCTTTGGCGAAGTCGGGCGCCAGTTCGGTGAAATCCTGCGCCTCGCGAGTGCAGCCGGAGGTGTCGTCCTTGGGATAGAAATAGAGCACCACCGGCCCTGAGAGGGCGGCGAGGTCGAGGGTCGAGCCATCGCTCAGCACCAGCGAAATCGCCGGAACCGCATCACCTTCGCCGATCATCGCTTCACCTCCTGCCATGCGTGGGCGATCCTTTGCCGCGCCGCGGCTTGTGCGTCCAGCAGGGCGGGCCAGTCGGCAAGCCCGCACGACTGGGCAACCAGCGATCGGCTGACCTCAGCAGGGTCGCCGCCCGGCGCGACCAGGCGGAGCACGACGAGCATCCGCGTCAGCAGGTCGAGATCGGCATGGAGGGCGCCGTCGATCAGTCCGGCGGTTGCGAGCGCCCGGATCGCCTCCCCGAGATCGGGATCGAGACCGATGCCGTGCGTCAGCTGAAGCGTGTGGACCGCGAATTCGAGATCCACGAGGCCGCCGTCGCCGAGCTTGATATCGAGCGGACCGGTCGCGGGCTTGTGCCGAGCCATGTCGCCCCGCATCCGCGCCGCGTCGGTCCGTATCAGGTCGGCATCGTGCGGCAGCCGCAGCAGTTCGCCAATCAATGCTTCCACCCGCCCTCGCGCCGACGGGCTGCCGAACAGGGTGCGGGCGCGGCACAGCGTCATCCGCTCCCAGGTCCAGGCATGCTCCCGCTGATAGGTTTCAAAGGCTTTGAGATTCACCGCCAGCATGCCCTTGTCGCCTTCCGGGCGGAGGCGGGTATCGACGTCGTACAGCGGCCCCGCCGCCGTCGGAACGCTGAGCGACGCGACAATCCTGCTGGCGAGGCGATTGTAATAATCGGTCGCGGTCAGCGACTTTCGCCCGTCCGAGCTTGCTCCGGCCGGTGCGTCGAACAGAAAGATGAGATCGAGGTCCGACGCATGGGTCAGCACCCGCCCGCCAAATCTTCCGAGCGCAACGATGACCAGCTCGCCGCCGGCAACCCGCCCGTGTGTGGCGGCGAAGTCGCCTTCGGTCGCGCCGGCGAGCGCGCCGATCGCCCCTTCCGCGAGGCCGCTGTAGCCTTGTCCGACCGAGAGCGGATCGCGCATCCCGTCGACCAGCTGTACGCCATAGGCGAAGCGCCGCTCGTTCACAGCGCGGCGGACAATTTCGAGCGCGCGGTCGAGTGGCTCGCCGCTGATTGCCTTCTGTAGCAAGTGGTGGATTTCGGTAGCGTCGGCCGGGGCTTCGAAGCTTGAGTCGTCGATCAGGCCGTCAAGCAGGCCCGGCCGGCGGGAGAGTTGGTCGGCCAGCGCCGGCGCATGGCTGAGGATCAGCACCAGCAACGAGGCGAGCATCGGCCGCGCTTCGAGCAGGCGGAACAGGTTGACCCCACTCGGCACCCGCTCGATCACATCGGCCAACCGGTTGAGCGCGTGCGACGGATCGGCCGCCTTGGCGATGGCGCCGAGCAGCGTCGGAAGCATCGCCTCGAACGCATTGAGCGCGGACGGTGAACGCAGCGCGCGGGCGCGGCCTGATCGCCAGTCGGCAATGCGGCGTTCGGCGCTGTCCACATCGTCGAAGCCAAGCCGCGCCAGCTCCTGCCGAAGATGGCCTGAGTTTCGCGAAAGACTCTCGCGGGGCCGGTCGACGAGTTGGTCGAACTGGCGTCCGACCGCTGCGACATGCGGCGCGAGACTGGCAAGCAGGGCCGCGCCATCTTTCCGGCCGTCGAGCCGGGCAACCTGATCGAGCGCCGCCGTATCCACCGGCAGGCGATGGGTCTGCCGGTCGTCGATCATCTGCACGCGATGCTCAGCGGTGCGCAGCGCGCGATAAGCCCTGGCCAACGCCGCCGCGACCTCGGTTTCGAGATGTCCCGCCGCGGACAGGGCGGCGAGCGCCTCGAGCGTCGCGGGCGCGCGCAACGTCGGGTCGCGGCCGCCGTGGATGAGCTGCTGCACCTGGGTGAAGAACTCGACCTCGCGAATTCCACCCGGGCCGCGCTTGAGGTCGAACCCAGGGCCAAACGCCTGACCTTGAGAATAATGGTCTCGAATGCGGGCAGAAACCTGCCGAATTTCCTCGATCGCGCCGAAGTCGAGCGCTCGCCGCCATACGAAGGGCCGGATCTCGGCGAGAAAGTGTTCGCCGAGCGCTTTGTCCCCAGCGGCGGCACGAGCGCGAATGAAGGCCGCGCGCTCCCACGGCAGCGCCGAGCTTTCGTAATATGCGATGGCGGCGTCAACCGCGAGTACGATCGGGGTGGCCTCCGGCGAGGGGCGCAAGCGCAGGTCGACGCGCTGGACATAGCCGTCGCCTGTACGCGTCTGCATGATCTCGACGATGCGCCGGCCGATCCGCACCGCGGCCTCGGCAGGATCGTCACGCGGGCGACGCGGCAGGGTGTCGGGGTCGAACAACAGGATGAGATCGACGTCGGACGAATAGTTGAGCTCGCCGCTCCCGAGCTTGCCTAGCGCAAGCACCGCGAGTCCTTCGGCCTTTGCGCCGGGGACCCGCTCGTCGATTGCCGTCGCTACGGCTGAATCAAGGGCCTCGTCGGCAAAGCGCGACAGGATGCTGGTCACTGCCTCAAGGGAGAGTTCACCGCCGAGATCGCCGAGCGCGACGGCGAGGGCCAGCGCGCGCCGGCGCTGGCGAAGCACGGCGCCGATGTCGCCCTCCCCGCTCACCAGTGCTAGCGCAACCGCCGAATGCGCTCCGTTAGCAATGTAGTCCTCGGCAATTCCGGGGAGATGGATCGCCGAGTGATCAGGGTCGAATTTCCGCCTGCCCAGGCCGGTATCGCCGCCGCTTTGCGCCGCGCGTTCAGCGCGCCGCGCGGTGAATATCTGTGCGACGATCAGTTCGGGGAGCTGCTGAGGCGTCTCAATTAAGGACGCGACGGCGAAGAGACCGGCCCTCCACATTGGTCGCTAGACGATGGCGTCGCTGCTGGCCGGGTCGTGATCGCGGCTTAGCTCCTCGACTTCGCCCATGATCGTCTGCAGCGCCGTTTTGTCGGGGTCGGTCTTGTGCTGGCGGCGGGACGGCAGCTTGCCGCCGGACATCAGTCCTTCCAGCGCAACGCGGCCGCGCGCGACCCGGCTCTTGATCGTGCCGACCGCGCAGCCGCAGATTTCGGCCGCTTCCTCATAAGCGAAACCACCCGCCCCGACGAGGATCAGCGCCTCGCGCTGCGGCTGCGGCAGATGCATCAGCGCGCGCTGCATATCGCCAAGCTCGATGTGCCGGTCCTGACTTGCCGGCGCGGCCAGGATCTTAGACGCAGTGACATCGTCCCATTCGCCCTTGAAGCGGGCGCGGCGCATCTGGCTGAGAAACAAATTGCGCAGGATAATGAAGGTCCAGGCGCGCATGTTGGTGCCGGCCTGGAACCGCTTGCGCGCGGCCCACGCCTTGAGCAGCGTCTCCTGAACGAGGTCGTCGGCGAGGTCGCGGCTGCCCGACAGCGAGCGGCCGAAGGCGCGCAGGTGCGGGATGACCTGGCCGAGCTGATCCTTGAACTCGTCGTCCGGCAGGGGAACAGGCTCGGGACGCGGCGCCGGCTCAAAATCGTCGTCGTCATCGTCGTCGATCACTTGCCCCACCCTTGTACACGCGCCGCATCGCAGATGCGCGCCATCGTCCGTTTAACCTGTGCGATTGGAAGAAGCCTATCGGCTTAGCGCGCAATGAACAAGATAAGCGCGAAGAACAGCACGACAAGGATCAAGCCCCAGATGAGTACGTTGCGTGCGACGCCGGGCGTGCTGCCGGCGCGGGCTTCGGTCGTCGTCCGGTCTTGAGAAGTGTCGTCGGCCATGTGCGATTATCCCGCGAGATCGTTCGGTTCGCGGGAGCAACGAAGCGTCCCCGTCCATGTTCCCGTGGCGTTCGGGTGACGCTATCAGGCCGCCGGAACGGTCGCCGCATCGAAGAACAGCGCCTGGCTGATCGCCGCCTTCACCGTCGATCGCTGGAATGGCTTCGTGATGAGAAAGGTCGGCTCCGGCCGGGTTCCCGTCAGCAGCCGCTCGGGAAAAGCGGTGATGAAAATCACCGGCACGGCGAATTCGGCGAGGATGTCCTTGACTGCATCGATGCCGCTTGAATCGTCGGCGAGCTGAATGTCGGCGAGCACCAGGCCGACAGTCGCGCGCGGGCAATTCCCTCCGCCTGGTTGTAGCCGTCGTTAGGCTCCTCGCCTTCCTCAATATTCGCGCTCGACCAGATGACGTGGAACACGCGGTAGAGGCCAAGCCGGGGATCGACCTCACGCGGGAAATCGTCGGGGGAAGCGACGATCGCCTCCAGCGTCGCGCGAACAAATGCATCGCCATGCGCCTGGCTACCGGTCAGCGCGCGGGCATAGCGGCGCAGGAACGGGAGATGGGGAGCGAGGTCCTGACCAAGCGACATAGAATGTTGAACTCCTGTTCGTGGGCGCCGCCCTATTGGGCGCGGGTCCGCGTCGATGCAAGTGCGGGCAAGCGCTGCTGATCGAAGGGCACGCGCGAACACATCCCCCGCGGTGCGTGTCCGGTTGGTGGAACAAAGGAGCGCGACTTTGGTTTCCGGGTGCGGGATGCCATTTTGATGACGTTCCGACCTGACGCTGCGCGTCCGGCCGTTTTGACGCTGTTGACCGGATTGTGCGGGCATCCGGATTGACGCTGGCGGGAAGGCGACCTTAGGGGGCATCGTTCGGCCGTGACCTGGATGTTTGCTTGATGCGCCGATTCAAAGTGGTGCGAGCGCTTGAGCATCGCCCGCACGAGGGGGACGAGAGGTTGAGTGGCAGCGACAAAGCCGAAGCGCGAGACGGAGATCGTACCCGCGGAGTCGGCGAGGGGAAAAGCGTGGCGACCAAAAAGAAATTACCGAGCCGTCCGGCGGATGTCGGCCGGGCGCTTCGGTCGGTCTATGACGACACGCTGCGCGAAGACATCCCATCCGATCTCAAGGACCTGCTCGGCCGCCTCGGCTGAAGGGTCGCCACCCAACGATAGCGCCGGCTGATGCGGGAGTCATTCGATCGCCTGCCAACGGCGGCAAAGCTGCTGCTGCTGATTTCCTTGGCACTGCTGCCACTCGGCCTGGCGATGATCTGGGCCGCGCAATCAAGCATTAACAACGCCAATGCCGCGCTCAATCAGCGCGCCGAGGAACAGGACCAGGCGGTCGCTCGAGCGATCGAAAGCTTGATCGCCCGCAATGCGCTCGCGCTTCGAATTGCTGCGAATGGTGCGCGTTCGACTCCGGGCAACGACGACTGCGAGGAAGCAAAGCGATCCCTCGCGATCGCTCCGGGCGTCTCGCGCAGCTTCGCCATCGAGGCGGGGGACGGCACCGAACATTGCGTAACGCCGGAGTTTCGACCGCCGCTCGGCGCCCGAATGGCGCCCCCAGGTGGGATCGCGCTGTGGCTCGACGTCCCTGGTCGCGCGCTGTTCGTCCGGGTGGGAGTCACGAACGGGATGGCGACCGACCGCCTTTCCTTCGACGAACTCGCGGCAGCTGGGCGCGATGTCGCGCGCAACATCAGCGCGTTGCAGCTCGACGATGGAGTGAATGCCGCTTCGATCATTGGCGACGGAAATGCCACGGGCCGTCGCCCGCGCACCATCCTCCACGACATCGCCGCCGGTCAGCTTGCGGTCCGGGTCACGGTTCCGGTCGAGCGCCTGTCGACCACCGACTGGCTGATCCTGCTGCTGCCGATGGCGATGTGGGTCGCCGCCACCATCATCAGCTGGTTCGTGGTCACGCGGCTGTTGATCCGTCCGCTGCGGCGGATGGAGCGGGCGGTCTCAACCTATGATCCGACCGCAGGTCCCTTCACTCTCCCGCGCCGGATCGGGCCGGCAATCGAAATCGAAAGCCTCGGCGAGGCCTTTTGGCGGGCGGTATCGCGGATCGAAAGCTCCGAACGGGAGATGGGCGAAGCGCTGGAAGGCCAGCGGCGGCTGGTCCGCGAGGTCCACCATCGAGTCAAAAACAACCTGCAGGTTGTCGCCTCGCTGCTCAGCATTCACGGCCGCAACACCGAGGCGCCCGAGGGACGCGCCGCCTATGCGGCGATCGGCCGGCGGGTCGATGCGCTCGCCGTCGTTCACCGGAATCACTATGCCGAGGGAGAAGCCAACCGCGGCATCGCGCTTCGCCCGCTACTGACGGAGCTTGGCGCCGGATTGCGCGGCTCCGCGCCCGACGCGGCGCGGCGGACCTCGATCCAGCTCGACCTGGACGGCGCGCAGACGACCCAGGACGTCGCCGTCGCGGCGGCATTCCTCGTTACCGAAGTGGTCGAGTTTTCGATGCTTCGCTTGCCGGAGGCGCCGATCGACATCGAACTCCGCCGCACCGGCGAGCTCACCGCCCGGCTGACGGTCGAAAGCGCGGTGCTGACCGAGCCCGACCGCGACGATCAGGGCAAGGTTCAGTTCGAACGCGTGGTGACGGGCCTGGCGCGACAGCTGCGCTCATCCCTCGAAATGCGCTTGGGCCGCCTGAGCGTGGAGTTGCCCGTCTTCCCTGCCTAGATTTCCCGACGAAAATTTTTCGAAAGAGCTTGGAACCGCTCCGGATTCAGGCGCGTTGTGCTGTTTGGATAGTGACCTTTTGCCCCCCCGCTCTCGCTATCCGATCAAATGGGCCCGGAACCGCCAACCCTCCCCCCCCCCGGTGGCGTTTCCGGGCCCAAAAATGTCTGGGCCACTTCCCCGCCATCGTCTGAGCCGTCCGCAGCAGCGCTGTCGCCGCGCCGCGCCGCGCGCCAGTGCGTGATGCGAATGGCAATGATTGCCAGTTCATAAAGCGCATAGAGGGGACCGGCGAGCAGGATCATCGACACCGCGTCGGGTGGCGTCAGGACCGCCGAAACGGCGAGCACGATGACGATCGCATAGCGCCGCGACCGCGCCAGCTGATCGCGCGTGACGATCCCGGCGCGCTCCAGGATCATCAGCAGAATCGGCAGCAGGAAGGCAACGCCAAAGCCGAACAGAAAGCGGGTGACGAAGCTTAGATAATTGCCGACGCCTGGCAGCGCCTCTTGCTGGATGCCGCCGATATTGCCCTGATAGCTCAACAGATAGTGGAGCGCGAAGGGCATGGTAACGAAGTAAGCGAAGGCCGCGCCGGCGACGAAGAAGAACGGCGTCAGCAGCAGGAACGGCAGAAAGGTACGTTTTTCCTTGGCATAGAGGCCGGGCGCGACGAACCGCCACAGCTGGGTTGCAATTACCGGGAAGCTCAGCATCAGCGCCGCGAACAGCGCGACCTTCACTTCGACGAAAAACGCCTCGAAAATATCGGTGTAGATGATCTTGCCCTGACCGGCGCGAAGCAGCGGCTGGACGAGGAAGGCGAAGATCGGCCGCGCCTGAGTGAGGCACAGGCCGAAGGTCACCCCCAGCGTGCCGACCGACCACAACACGCGGCGGCGCAGCTCGATAAGATGATCGAGCAGCGGTTGCTTGCTTTCGTCGATGTCCCTCATGGCAGTTCGCGGCGCGGCAGGTCGAGCGGAAGCGACGGCTCGTCAGCGTTCGCCGGCGTCACGGCGGGCGGGGCAGCGTCGTTCATCGCCGGCGGCGCGGTGGAAGCGGGCTGCGGCAACGGCTCGGGAGAGGATGCGGTGGTCGGAAACTCGGCCATGATGCGTGCATTCTCCTCGCGCCATTTCTTTTCCATCTCCTCCAGCTCGGCCTCGCGGATGATGTTTTCGATGCCGGCCGTGAAGTGCCGCGCCATGCCCCGTGCGCGGCCAACCCACTGGCCGACGACGCGCATTACGCGCGGCAGATCCTTGGGGCCGATGAAGATCAGCGCCGCGATGGCGACGATGAACAGTTCGGAACTATCGACGCCAAACACAGCCGGCCTCCCGCGAAGCTAGCGGCCCTCTTCGTCGCTCGGCGGAACGCCGCGAGGAGGGGATATGTTGGGATCGCTGGGTTTCACAGGCTCGGGTGTAAGGTCGATCGTTTGCGAAGGCGGTGACGGCGGCGGCGCATATTGCTGGCCTTGCTGCTGGCCGAAGACCGGCTGCTGCGGCGGTTGCGGTTGCTGGCCATAAGGCGGCTGTGGATTCTGGAACGGGGTCGGCGTTTGCCCGGGGGGAAGCGCGCGTGGGTCCTGCGGCCGGTCGTCCTCGGCCATGCCATGCTTGAAGCTTTTCAGCCCCTTGGCGACATCGCCCATCATCGACGAGAAGCGGTTGCCGCCGAACAGCAGCAGGATGACGACGCCGAGGATAAGCCAGTGAATGAGGCTGAAACCGCCCATGATATGCACTCCGGGGAAAAGGCTTGTCAGCCTATCTAGTCCTCATCCCGGTCACTTTCCAGTTCAAGCGTCAGCGCCGTTTCATCGAGCGGATCGAGCAGCCCGGCGGCGCGAAGGTCATCGATGCCCGGAAGGTCGCGCCGCGAGGAGAGGCCGAAATGGGTGAGGAAGGCCGCAGTCGTCGCATAGAGCAAGGGTCGGCCCGGGCTTTCGCGGCGGCCGGCAGTGCGGACCCACCCCGCCTCCATCAGCACGTCGAGCGTGCCCTTGGAAATCTGAACGCCGCGGATTGCCTCGATCTCGGCGCGCGTCGCGGGCTCGTGATAGGCGATGATGGCGAGGCATTCTGTCGCGGCGCGCGAGAGGCGGCGGGGCTCCTCGCGTGTGCGGCGCAGCAGGTGGGCGAGGTCGGGCGCGGTCTGAAAGTGCCAGCGTCCGCCGCGCTCGACGAGTTCGATGCCATGACCGACGTAGCGCTCGGCCAGGCTGCAAAGGCCGGCGGCAACGTCACCGTCGCAGACGTGCAGCGCGATCTCGTCGGGCGAAAGCGGTTCGCTGGAGGCGAAGAGCACCGCCTCGATCGCGCGGACGAACTCGTCCATCAGTTGGCGCGCTGCCGCAGCCGAAGAGGCGCAAAGGGCTCGTCCTGCACAAGCTCCAGCCGGCCCTGACGGGCCAACTCCAGCGCGGCGACGAATGAGGAGGCGAGCGCCGACTTGGCATAGGCAGAATCCGTGCCGGCAGGCAGGAATGCTTCCAAGTCGGTCCAGTCGAGCGCAGTGCCGAGCAGCCGCGACACCCGGTCGATCGCATCGTCAAGCGTCATCACCGCGCGGTGAGCCACGACGTGGAACGCCGGCTGGGTGCGGGCGCGCACCCGTCCGAAGGCAGCGAACAGCTCGAACGCAGTGGCCTGCCACGCCGTGTCGCGCACCAGCCGCAGTCCTTCAGGCGCGCCGCGCGCGAACACGTCACGGCCGAGGCGGTCCCGCCCCATCAGCCGCGCTCCCGCCTCGCGCATCGCGTCCAGCCGCTGAAGACGAAGCTGAAGCCGCAGCGCCAGTTCCTCCGGGCTCGGATCGATCGTCTCGTCCTTCGGCAGGAGCAGGCAGGATTTGAGATAGGCGAGCCACGCCGCCATCACCAGATAATCGGCGGCGATCTCCAGCCGAAGCGTTCGCACGTCATCGAGATAGGCGAGATATTGCTCGACCAGGGCGAGGATCGAGATTTCGCGAAGATCGACCTTCTGCGACCGTGCAAGGGTCAGCAGCAGATCGAGCGGGCCTTCCCAGCCATCGAGGCTGAGGGTGAGCGCCTCGCCCCCTGCAGCCGCACCGAACCCATCATCGTCCCCGTTCATTCGGACGAGGCTATCTCAGGCGTCAGGCCAGCGCCAGCAGCGTGTCGCGCGTAGCGATCGCCTCGCCGAGATTTGGCCCGTCACCATCCGTGAAGCGCGCGGCCATTGCCCGTGCAAGACGCGCCTCTCCCTCGCCAGTCAGGGCTGGGACGGCCGCTGCGACCTGAACCATCTCGTCGAACTTGCCTGAACAGTGGAGAGCCGCGTCGCATCCCGCGGCGACACAAGCGCCTGCCCGCTCGCCCGCGCTCCCGGCAAGCGCCTCCATGCCGATGTCATCGCTCATCAGGAAACCGGCAAAGCCGATCCGCTGGCGGATGATGTCGTCAATGATGATCGGGGACTGGCTGGCGGGCCGCGCCGCATCCCAGGCGCGGTAGACGATATGACTGATCATTCCCATCGGCGCGTTCGCGAGACGTTCGAACGGCTCCAGGTCGGCCGCCAGCTCGGCCTCGCCTGCGTCCACCAACGGCAACTCCTGGTGGCTGTCGACCAGCGCTCGGCCATGGCCAGGGAGATGCTTGATCACGCCGACCACGCCCGCCGATGCGAGTCCTTCGAGCTGAGCGCGCCCGAGCGCTGCGACCTGCATTGGCTCGGCGCCGAGCGCGCGGTCGCCGACGATATCGCTGGCACCGGGCTGGCGCACGTCGAGCATCGGCAGGCAGTCGACTGTAATACCGCCTTCGGCAAGCGTCAGGGCAATGGCCCGGGCATTCCACCGCGCTGCCTGCAGCGCGGACGATGGCGCAAGCTGGTATAGCCGGTCGAAGGTCTCGTTGGCGGGGAACGCCGGCCATTCGGGCGGACGCATCCGCGCCACGCGGCCACCCTCCTGATCGATCAGGATCGGCAGATCGTCCCGGCCGTGGAGGGCGCGGAGCGAGGCCGTCAGTGCCTTGAGCTGCGCCCTGGTCTCGCAATTGCGCTGAAACAATATGTAGCCGACGGGGTCCGCGTCGTGAAACAGGGCCGCTTCGTTCGGTAGCAGCACCGGCCCCGCGAGACCGTAGATCGCCGCTTGCATCAGCCGATCACCACACAGCTTTCGCCCGCGACGCGCATCGTCTGACAGAAGGCCTTGGCATCGGCGGGCGAGGCAGCGCCTGCCCGGAGGCGATAGAGCGAGCCGCCGCCGCCGTTGCTCACCGGAACGATGATCTTGGACATCACATTGAGCGTTTCGAAGCGTGCGGTCAGCGCCTTCCATGCCGCTTCGGCCTTGGCCGCCGACGAGAAAGCGCCGAGCTGAATGACCGATCCGGCAGCGGCGGCGGGTGTGGCTTCAGCCGGAGCGGGTTGCGCGAGCCTGTGCACCTCGACGGTCGGCTCAGGCAGCTTCGGCTTCGGCTCAGGCCGCGCGACGGGCGCTTCAGGCACCGCGTTCATGTCGATCTGTGCATCGGTATCGGTGCCGGTGCTGGTGGCGAACGCCGTCTGGCTGTCGCCGGCGACATCGAGGCCTCCCGGGTCCGCCGGTTTGACCTTGTAAGGGCGCGGATCGGCCTTGATCAGCTCGGGCGGACCGCTGCTCGGTCCGGCGTTGCGGCGGCCGATGAGGAAGAACGTCCCGGCGATCAGCGCCGCGGCGACGATCACCATCATCAGCGCGGCGAACATCTTTCGCGCCGAAAGCCTGCGCGGGCCGTCCTCGTCGGCGACGGCTTCGAGCCAAGGCAGGCCTTCCTCGTCGAATGCGGCGCGGCGGTCACTCATTCATCGACTCCTGTCTGGTTCGGCCGCGCGGATCAATAGATGACGATGCAGGTCTTGTGCGCCGCCCGCAGCCGCTGGCAGGTAACCTCGGCATACGCTTGATTCGGCGCCACGAACTGGACGCGATAGTAGGATTTGTGCCCGCCCGCGGGACGGTAGGGCAGCACGGCCTTGGGCAGCGTGTCCAGCAGGCCACGGTAGCGGAAGCGGAAGCGCTGGGCCGCCGCTTCGGCCTCGCGGGCGGTAGCGTAGGTACCAAGCTGCACGACTTGCCCCGATGGCGCGAGACTGGGCGAGAAGGCGGGCGTCGGGGGTGGCGGCGCGACCGCCTGCGCCGCTTCCTCGCGGCGGATTTCAGCGCGGCGCGCGTCCGCCAGCTGCTGGGCCGCGCGGAGCTGCTCCGGCATGGGATGCGGGGCGGCGGCTGCACTCTTCTCACGGGCCGCGCGGGACAGGGCCGGCGCCGTGGCTGAAGCGGTGGCCCCTGCCGAAGCGATCGGGGGCGCCACCACCACCGGGACCGGCCGCACCAATGGAGGCGGCGGTGCAATCATGGCGGGCGGGGGTGGTGAAATGGCGCGGTCGAGCAGGAAAGCCGCGACGGCCACCGCGCCAAGACCAATGATTGCCAAGGGCCACGGCCGAGGAGATGGGGCACTCGAAGGGCGTCGCCGCGGTACGGCGACGTTCGCCGGCGGCGCTTCCGTTTTGACCTGCTGCGGGGCCTTGCCCATCAGCGCATCTCCTGCGCGGCCGCGACTCCCATCAGCGCCAGGCCGCTGCGGATGACTACGGCGATCGCGCGCGCAAGTTCCAACCGTGCGCGCGACAGCTCGGGCCGACCCTCGATCAGAAACCGTCTCGAGGGGTCGTCGTTGCCCCGGTTCCACAACGAGTGGAAGGCCGACGCGAGGTCGTTGAGATAGAAAGCGATGCCGACATTTTGACCGGTTCGCCGGCGCGCAGCAGCTTGACCATTTGCACGATCTTGACGTCCAAGGCCGGATGTCCTGAGAGCGCTTCGACCGCAGCCTGAGTCCGCCTCATCGTTCCCGCATGGTCCGCGCCCCAGATGTTAATCAGCTCGTCCGACCGTTCGAGCTTTTGCAGGTGATAGGCTGTGTCCGCCGCGAAATAGGTCCAACTGCCATCGGATTTCTTCATCGGACGGTCTTGGTCATCGCCGAATTGGGTCGAGCGGAAGAGCGTCAGTTCAACCGGTTCCCAATCCTCGATCACCTTGCCTTTGGGCGCTTCGAGGAAGCCTTGGTAGATCAAGCCCTTGGCATCGAGTTCGGCAAGCGCACTATCAACGGCTCCTGAAGCCGTGACTTCCTCTTCGGATGCGAAAATGTCGTGGTGAACCCCGAGCAGCGCCAGATCATGTTTGATCAGCTCGATCATCGCCGCGACCGTTCGCTGCTTGAACAGCTGGAGCCATTCGCTCTCGGGCGCGGCGGCGTACCGGTCGCCGAACTTGGCGGCGAGCGCCTGACCGACCGGCACCAGATAATCCCCGGGATAGAGGCCCTCCGGGATCTCGCCGATGTCCTCGCTGAGCGCCTCGCGATAGCGCAGGTGGACGGAGCGGGCGAGCGTATCGACCTGGCTCCCCGCGTCGTTGACATAATATTCGCGGGTAACGCCGAAACCGGCCGCTTCGAGCAAGTTCGCAAGCGCATCCCCAACCACCGCC
Source organism: Sphingomonadales bacterium (assembly GCA_020200315.1). Taxonomy (GTDB): domain Bacteria; phylum Pseudomonadota; class Alphaproteobacteria; order Sphingomonadales; family Sphingomonadaceae; genus Sphingomicrobium. The sequence goes on from JAIVIZ010000030.1 coordinate 21,351, forward strand.
CCACGACAGTGGCCCATGTGCATCGGCCCGGTCGGATTGGCCGAGACATATTCGACATTGACCCGTTCGCCCTGTCCAACGGCCGAACGGCCGTAGGCATCACCCTCGGCAAGGATCGCGCCGAGTTCATCGCGCCAGCTTTCCTCGGCCAGGCGCAGGTTGATGAACCCTGGTCCGGCAACATCGACCGAAGTGACGCCCGGCATGGCAGCGATCTTCGGCGCAATCAGCGCCGCGAGCGCGCGCGGATTGGTGCCCGCCGGCTTGGCGAGCACCATCGCGGCATTGGTTGCCAGATCGCCGTGCGCCGGATCGCGCGGCGGCTCCACGGCCACGTTGCGACGGTCGAACCCAGCCGGCAACGTGCCGTCCGCGACGAGCGTATCGAGCGCCTCGTCGAGAAGCTTCGAATAGCGGGAATAAAGCGACATGGCGCGCCTCTAGCGCTCGCGCTGCATCTCGTCACGCTTTGGATACGGGCGGGTCCAACACAGCGAACGTCCTTGACGGGAAGGTGGGCGTGATCGGAACTCCCGCTGACCAGACAGGTTGAAACGGACATTGTCGCCTCATGAACGCGGCGTTCCCGCACAGTTCAGTCGAATGAGTCCATTCATTCCTTGAGCGAAGCCGCAATGCGGTTCCCGGGGCATGTTAAGGAGAAGACCATGCGTAAGTTGATTCTTCTGGGCCTGATGGCCGCGACCGCGCTTCCGGGCGTGGCTACTGCCCAGTCGCGGCAGGAAGTCCGGCGCGATCGACAGGAGCTTCGTCAGGATCGTCGCGAGCTTCGCCAGGATCGGCGTGAGTGGCGACGCGATCATCGTGTCGCCTATGTCGCCACCTATCGCGGCTGGGCCTATCGGCCAGTGACGGTCGGATCAGCTTCGGCCGACCTTCTGGGGCGATCGCTATGTCGTCAGCGACTATGGCCGCTGGAATCTTGCGGCGCCGCGCTTGAACCAGCGCTGGATCCGCTATGGCGACGATCTGGTGCTGGTGAACGTCCGCAACGGACGCGTGCTGCGCGTCATTCGCAACCGCTACTAAGCGGCGCGGCAGAGGCGGCCCGGCGCTGTTCGAGCGCCGGGCCGTTTGCATTCAGACGATCAATTTCTGCGCGAAGGGGGTGCCCCGGCTTTCCGGAAACAGCTTGGCCATGCTTCGCACCGGATCGAGCGCGAAATGCTGCGCGAGCGCGCCCGCGACGAGTGCATCGAGATCGATCGTCGGCTTGAGATCGCGGCCTTCGTAGAGCGCATTCGCCCCGAGCCCCGGCCAGTCTGCAATCACCCGCCCGCCGGCGACCGCGCCGCCCAGCAACATCGCCATCGCGCCGGTGCCGTGGTCGGTGCCGCCGGTGCCGTTGACGCGCGCGGTGCGGCCGAACTCGGTTGCCACCAGCACCAGCGTGTCGTTCCACGCCGGTCCGAGTCCGCTGCGGAAGGCGCCGACCGTTTCGTCGAGCGATTTTAATTGCGCGGCAAGCCGGCCGCGCTGGCCACTGTGGGTGTCCCAGCCGTTGGTCTCGATCATGCCGATCCGGGCGCCGTCGGGACCGCTCATCTGGCGGGCGGCAAGCGCCCCGAGCGCCGCCCCGCCGCGGCCCGCCGCCACGTCGCCGGCTTTGGTTCGAGCAGCGAGCGCCTGGCAATTGGCCGAGCAGGCGGTTCATCCAGCCGTCGCTCAGCCGATAGGCGCCGGCTGCGCCGCTTTCGAGCACGTTCTGCCCGTCGAAATGCGAGCGGTCGCGGTAGGGGGAGGCGACCGCGTGAACGAACAAGGCTTGGCGACCGGCGTAGAGCTTGGCTGTCTGTGCCAGCGCTGGGTGGAGGGTGAACATCGGGTCGACGCGAGTGCCGGTGGCAAGGTCCGCCGCGAAATCGCCGCGCAGCCCGGCATAGGCCGGATCGCCGGTTGCGCCGAGCGTCCCCAAGCCATCGGCCGCGCCACGCTGGATGATGAACAGGAACCGTTTCTCGGTTGCCGCCCGAGCGAAGGCGAAACGTGGATTGGCCAGCAATGCCGTCGCGCCTGCGACGGCGGAAATTATGAATTTTCGGCGTTCCAACATTTCTACCTCCGCAAGAATTCGGGAGACACAAGCATCAACGCCAGGCCGGTGGCGGGGCTCTCCGATCGGCCGATGGCTGTGGTTGTCGCCGGGGTCAGCGCCGCACCGAGAACGCGCGGCGCCAGGGTGCGCGCGTCAAGGCCCTCGCCCGCTCGCTGCGCAAGGCGCTGCGCCGCCTCGACCCGGCGAACGAGCGCGTCGGGTCCAGCCCAGGCGGCAGCGACATCATCGAACCCGGCCGGCGAGTCCGGTCGCCATACCGGCTGCCCGAGCTGATTGAGCAGGTTGGCCGTCGCATCGCCGTCGATTCGCTTGATACCAACCGCGCGGAGCGAGGCAACGGTCCAGTCCCACGGGCTGCGGAACTTGGCGTTCGCCGGATCCCACGCCTCGGGGGAGGCAATGACTGCACGATAGACGGTCGCCAGGTCGCCGCCCGATTTGAGAAACGCCTGCTCGATGCGGGCGACCATCGCCGGGGGCGGATTATCGGCGCCGAAGTGGCGGGCGAGCTTGGTCGCGACGTGCCGCGCGGTCGCTGGATGCACCGCGAGGTCGGCGAGGATCGCGCGTCCCTGCGCTTCACCCGCTGCCCGGTAGCTCTTGCCCATGACGGTGCGGTCGCCCGGCTCGTGCAGGCCGTCGACGAAGACGAACGCACCCGTCTTGCCGGTCATGAACCGCGCCGCAGGACCACGGCCGATGCCGGCGATGGTCCAGCCGGTCAGGGCGCGTGCGAACTCGGTCACATCACCCTGGCTATAGCCGGTCCGAACGCCAAGCGTGTGCAGTTCAAGGATTTCGCGCGCCAGATTCTCGTTGAGACCGCGTTTGCCCGCCCGAGCGGCGGCGCGCTGCGCCAGCGGCGAATCCGGGCCGATCGATGTCGCCTGATCGAGATAGAAGAGCATTGCCGGATGCTGCTCGACCGCCAGCAGCATGTCGCCGAACCGTCCCATGACGTGCGGACGGATCGCTTCGAATTCGAGCAGGCCGGCAAAGCCGACCGTCGTCTGCTTGGTCGCGGCAACCGCGAAGTGATTGGCCCAAAAGTGCGCTATCCGCTCGGCGAAGGGAGTTTGGGTGGTCAGTGCGGAATTGATCCGCGCGCCGACCAGCGTGGCGTACGCCTCACGGCCGGCCAGCGCCGCCGCTTTAACCTCCGGCGTGCGGAGCGGCTTGGCCGGCATGGAAGCGGTCGTCATCATCGTTGCCGCCGGCGCAGGTCCCTGCGCCTGTGCTGCCCGGCGAGCGGCGCCGCGTTCCTCGAGGTAGTCGGCAAGCTCGATCGCGACGCTGCGGCTGTCGGGAATGCCCGCGACGCGCGGCTCGAACCGCGTCAGCTGGGCCTCCGCCCAGCCCCGCGGATCGCCTGCCAACGATGGCGAGTCGCCCCGTGCGCCTAATCCGAAGCGGCTTTCCGCGAAGCTGGTCGATGCGCGAGATCGACAATGATCCGCTGCGCCTCCTGCCGAATGGGGGTCAGTTCGGGACCGTTGTAGAGGCGCGCGTAGAGGAAGCGCTTCAATGCGCGCTCCTCGTTCGACATCTCGGCCGAGAATCCGACCAACTGGCGCCCTGCCGCCCGCACTTCGTCGATCGTCTGAACTCGCGCGGCGGTTACTCGCCGACCAGTCTCCGTGATCACATCGGCGACCATCGATCCGATCATGTCGCGAACCAGCGCACGCTGGCGACGGTCGGTCATGAGGTCCGGATGGCGCTTGCGGATTGTGTCCCAATGACGCGCCACGATCGGCACCGCGCATAGCTCGTCGAGGTCCAAAATGCCGGAGCGCAGCCCGTCGTCGATATCGTGATTGTCGTAGGCGATGTCGTCGGCGATGGCGGCGACCTGTGCCTCCAGGCTCGGCCAGGAGGTCAGATCGAGATCAACGTCGCCGTTTGCCTCCGCCAGCGCCCAGGAGGGATCAAGGACGGGTCCATTATGCTTGGCAAGGCCCTCCAGCGCTTCCCAGCTCAGGTTCAGCCCGTCGAAATCAGGATAGACGCTCTCGAGGCAGGTCACGAGCCGCAGCGTATGGGCATTGTGATCGAACCCACCGGCATCGGCGAGAGAGCACTTCAACGCCTCCTCTCCGCCGTGGCCGAACGGCGGGTGGCCGAGATCGTGCGCCAGGCACAGCGTTTCGGTCAGATCCTCGTTGAGACCCAGCGCGCGGGCGATGGAGCGGCCGATCTGTGCAACCTCGATCGAGTGGGTCAGACGCACACGAAAATGATCGCCGTCGGGGGCAATGAACACCTGCGTCTTGTGCCGCAGGCGGCGGAAGGCGACCGAATGGACGATGCGGTCGCGGTCGCGCTGGAAAATGTCGCGTGGGCCGCGCGGACCCACGTCCGCCTCCGGGTGACGCCGGCCGCGCGATCTGTCGGGGTGCGCGGCGAGCGTCGGCGCAAGCTTCATGGACTTTGGAGTTTCCTCACGACCTGCCCTTCGGGGCTGGTCCAGCTAAAGCCGTTGATGCGCGCCTCGGCAAGATTTTCGACGAAGGTGTCGCTGTCTTCGTTGCTCTTGAAGGGTCCGATGAGCAGCTTCGAGCGGCCGCTCACCTGGCTAACATAGGGTTTGATGCCCTTGAACAGATCGGGCTCGCGGGACGCCATCCGGGCGAACTGCGTTACGAGGGCCGGCTCGTCGGTGCCACTGGCCAGTTGCACCCAGAAGCGCTTGGGCGCGCCCGCCGCGGCGGGCGCGACCGTCACCACCGATCGATGAACCGGGGTACTCGTCGCGATTTCATAATGCGGTCTCGGCGCGGGGGGAGGCGCCGCCGAGGACGCTGTGATGGACGGCGAGTCGGGATTGCGGAGAAGCTGATCGATTCCAGCCAACCGATTGCTGGTGATCGCTTCGCCGGAGCTCGGGAAGGCTCCTGTCGGTGTTCCCACCGAAAGCGACGGAACCGTCGTAGCGCTGCTGGCGAGCGCGGTTGCGGCCGCGCCCCTGCCCGGGAAGATGCCGAGGTGCACCGCCGCCGCTTTCTGTGCCGGCGTGAGGCCCGGCAACCGGCGAAAAAAAGGGTCAAGGCTGCGCGACATGCCCGGCACGCTGGCGTCGAGCGCGCGATCCGCGGCTTCGGCATCTCCGCCGATGGCCAAGACAAAGGCGCGCACCCGATTGGTGGCGACGTCGCTGTGCTGGAGTAGTGGCGCCAGCGCCGTCATCGCCGAGGCGCGGTTGCCTGAGATGGCAAGGCTCAGCGCGAGACGGCGGCGCGCTTCGGCGACGTCCGCCCCGCTGAGAGCAAGCCGATAGTCGGATTGCGCAAGCGCCTGTTGGCCGAGCAGGTCGCGGGCGAGGCCGCGATCGGCCGCGAAACTGCTCAGCGGAGCGCCGAGCTTCGGCGCCTGCGTGA
>JAIVIZ010000186.1 GCA_020200315.1 Sphingomonadales bacterium
CTGCAGGAGCGGATCACCTCGACGAACAAGGGGTCGATCACTTCGGTGCAGGCGATCTACGTCCCCGCCGACGATCTCACCGACCCGGCGCCGGCGACGAGCTTCGCCCACCTTGACGCGACGACGACGCTGAGCCGCGCCATCTCCGAGCTCGGCATCTATCCGGCGGTCGATCCGCTCGATTCGACCAGCCGCGTTCTGAGCCCCGCCGTCGTCGGCCAGGAGCATTACGCCACGGCCCGCGCCGTCCAGGAGACGCTGCAGAAGTACAAGAGCCTACAGGACATCATCGCCATCCTCGGCATGGACGAATTGAGCGAAGAGGATAAGACGGTCGTCGCCCGCGCCCGCAAGATCCAGCGCTTCCTGTCGCAGCCGTTCCACGTCGCCGAAGTGTTCACCGGCATCCCCGGCAAGTTCGTCCAGGTCGAGGACACGGTCCGCTCGTTCAAGGCGGTGGTCGAGGGCGAGTATGACCACCTTCCCGAGAGCGCCTTCTACATGGTCGGCGGCATCGAGGAAGCGGTCGCCAAGGCCGAAAAGATGGCGCAGGACGCGTAATGCACTCACAAGGCGAGATGCGGCTTATCTCACGAGGGATTGAGCAGCAAATTGGCTTTGTAAGTCTTCTCACCTTTGTATCCTTCACCGCCTACAATTTGTTTCTGGGGCCCTATACTCTTAGCTGGCACTGGTTTCTCTTCGCGCCCGTTGCGTTCATTGCAGGTACGATTCTCTCCGGCCTGCCAATGATTGTCTGGGCGCTATTTTTCGCTACAAAGCGCGGGGAGTTTGGAACCGGCGCCGTTTCGACATTGAAGCTCCTTGGTTTGTTCTTCGTCATCTGCGCAATTCCAATTACGTGGATTACTTGCCGGGCGCTCGCCCATTGGATGGATTAGATGCCAGACCTTCACTTCACCCTCGTCACGCCCGACAAGCTCGTGCGCTCGGAGGACGTCCACATGGTCGTCGTGCCGGGCGTCGAGGGCGAGTTTGGCGCCATGGCGGGGCACGCGCCGGTGATGACCGTGCTCAAGGACGGCCCGCTGGCGATCTATCGCACCGCTGGCGGCGCGCCCGAGACGATTCAGGTCAGCGGCGGCTTCGCCGAGGTCGGCGAACACGGCCTGACCGTGCTGGCTGAGAGCGTCGGCTAGGCGTCGACTTTCCGCCGGCAGGCATAGACCAGAATATTTTCGCCGCCGAAGTCGCGGCATTCCCAGCTGCGATCCTGCCGGTCGACGGTGGGCTTCACGTCCGCCGCGGTTCGATTGTCCGACATCCACAGGATGGTTGCGCGCGGGTCGCTGCCGGCGGCAGCGATCAGCGCCCGATTGGGATCGGTCCCGCCGCGCGAGATCTCGACCTTCACCGGATGCCCAGCGCGTGCGAAAAAGAAGCCGGCAATTTCCGCGAGAAACTTGGATTTGGATTGAGCGCCCGTCGGCGTCGGCCAGAGGAACAGAAGCCGGTCTGGCGAGCGCTCCATCAGCCAGGCGGAAGCGGTTTCGAACTGGAAATTGCGGCGCTCGCGAAAGCGCATGTCGTTCGGCCCGGTGACCAGCGTCGCCGCCATCGCCGCGAAGAAAACGGCGAACATGAAGAACGCTGGCCGCACATCCTTCGATCGCACCCGTTCGGCCCAGCACGCCACGCCGAACAGCAGCGCCGGAATGCCCGGCGTGAAATAGCGCGGCATCAGCGTTGCCCGGAGCAAGCCCATCGCCAGAATCAGGACGAAGGCCGCTATCCCCGTCCAAATCAGCAGCGCCTCGGGCGAGGGATTGCGCAAATCGCCCCACCAATATCGGCTCGTGAAGGCAATCAGGCCGACGATCATGAAAGCCTGAAAGCCCTGGCCGAACACGAACCAGGGGAAAGCCGTGAGCGTGACCAGCGGCGCCGGGGAATAATGAGCTGTGTGACCGGCCGCGAAGTCGAGCACGAACGAGGCATGAAATGCAATCCAGACGGTAGCGAGCATGAGCGGTAGCGCTGCGGGATAGAGTCTCGCCACCTCGCGGCGAAGTACCGCCAGCAGCACCAATCACAGGCGAACCCTGCGGTCCGGATGTCCGCGCCACGCGATGAGCAACGGAGCGGCGATCGACAGCGCCAGGGCCGGCGCCCGCAGCGCTCCATCGCCGACGCCGGCGACCTTCGCCCACAACCACATAGGCACATAGAAAGCCGGCCCGGTCAGCTCGGACAGGCACCATTTGAGCAGGCCCGCCGCCGTCGCCTGTCCGGCGATCGTCCCGGTAAACACTTCATCGAACCACAAAGGCAGGAACCATCCTGCTGAAATGCGCGCGTCGATGCCCAGCGGAAGGGCCGCAAGGAACAGCAGCAGTGGCCAATCGCCCTTGAGCGCAGCGGCGACAGTTCCCCGCCGATCCGTTGCCACGCTGATTGCTGCCATGCCCCGACCCCTGCCCCGTTCACCGCCATACAAGCGCATCACAGTTAGCATTTCGTCAAAGTTTTACTCCTATTCACCATCTCGGATTTCCCCAGAATGACGGGATACGGTGGGCATGAACGCTTTCGGCAAGCGCAGCGGACTGGGAGGCAATTCGGCGCGGCCGAACTTTGGCGTGGCGCGGCCGATGAAGTCCGGACCGGCGGTGCCGGGGGG
>JAIVIZ010000066.1 GCA_020200315.1 Sphingomonadales bacterium
CGACGAACTCGCCCTCCTGGACGAGCTGGTCCATGCTGTCGCCTTTGACCTCGACCGCGAAGGCCCGCGAACTCGCCCTACCGCTGGGCATCGGCACCATCCCACCCGGCGACTGAATCGCTTCCCGCCAGTTGCCTGCATTGGTGAGGCCGATGACCGGGATGAGCTGAACGTCGGGTTGGCGATTGAGCCCCAGGGTCTTGTAAATCAAAGAAGCTTCGTGGACCTTTACTTGCCGCGCGCCATTGAGGATGTTGGAGACGGCCGACTGGTTCAGTCCCAGCCTCTCGGCCATGATCTTTTGGGTAACTTTCGATTCTTTCATCGCGGCCCGGACGAGATCCCGATCGAATGGCGATGGGTCTTCGCTCATCATGGCCCCCAGATGCGCGTCCATATCCGCCTATTGCCATAGGGGAATCACGAGGTCGCCACAAATTATCACATAATACGCTTGAATCGCATATTAGATTATGTGATATAAGGTCGTATGATTCGGATTGTTCCTCAGACCGGGCGTCCGGCCGGCGAGAGCCGGCGGGCCACGGGCAACACCTCACACCGGCGAAGGCAGAAAGCGATCGAGGTCGCGGGCAAGCCGGACAAAGCACGGGCGCCGGCACTGACGGCATATCACGCCTCGCGGGAACCGGTCCCGCCGGTAAACAACCCCTGCAAAGCTATAGTCCCGCCAAACCGCCAGACATGTCGCTCGCGCCGAAAACGAAGCGGCATCGGCGCGGAGCGCATCCATCTCGCCGGGGTCGGAATGGACGAAGGAACGTGTCGGAGCGCCGGGGCAGCCCGCATCCGGCCGCGGCGGGCGAGGGGACCGCCCAAGCGGTCCCGAGTGGCGGCGAGAGCGAGCGAAGGACCGGACGGCAGCATGAGGTGGAGAGGGAAGAATGGGACGGCCGAACAAAGCCATTGAAGCGCTGGCGGCGAGCGTCGCCGAGCGCAAGCAGCGCGAGCGCAGGGAGCGCGAGGCGCGGGGGCGGCTCGCCAATCTGAAGCGCGGCACGGCGCCGCAGGGCCAGCCCGAAGCGCTGGTCAACGAATTCGCCGCCCGGCACGGCGACTATGCCCGCGACAGCCGCGCCGGCAAGAGCTCGATCATGCGCAACCGCGGCGGAACCGCGATCGACCGCTGGCAGGCCAACGGCCTTCTTTCGGAAACGCAGCTCGCCAGCATCGCGCACATGCAGCGGCTCTGGCAGATCGTCGATGCCGGCCCGCGGCTCGTCGCCAATCTCGAGCGGACGGTGTTCGGCTGCCCGGGCGACGGGAACTTCGCCGAGATCGAGGCGAGGGACGATATCAACCGGATCAGCAGCGGCTTCCCGGCGCCCTACTGGAACGTGTTCGAGAATGTCGTCCGCTTCGACGAGCCGGCGGGGGCGGCCGGCTCGCGCCTCTCCAACTTCAGCCGGTCCGCCGCCGAGGCGGCCAGGCTCATCGTCTGCCTGATCGCCGACACGATCTATTTGCGCGAGCGGCTGAGCTATTGAAGCGCAGCGACCGCCTTCAGCCGGACGCGATGTCGTCGCTGACCTTGTAGTTGGCGGCCTCGCCTTCGAGGAAATGCGCGTTCTTCTCGCGCAGCCTTGCCCGTTCGTCGTCGTACAGAAAGGGCAGCAGCGCGAACCGCCGGCCGCTTGTCACCGGCAGGGCCTGGTGCAGCAGCGAGCAGGAGAAGACGATCGCGCCGCCGGTCGGCGCGCGGTAGCTGCGCGGCCCGAATTCGGGAAAGACGAGGTCGCCGCCTTCATATTCCCCGGCGTTGAGGTTGATCGTCACCGCGAACTGGCGGTGCGCCGTGCCGCGCGTCGTGTTGTCGCGGTGCGCGCGGAAATGGCCGCCATTCTCGGCTTCGTAGCAGCTGACGATGAGCCGCTCGACCCGCGTCGGCCGGAACTGGAACGTGCGCCGGATCATCGGATTGAGCCGGTGCACCAGCCTCTGGTTGAGGAATCGCGCAAGCTCCGGATCCTCGACCAGCCAGTCCCGGCGCACCTTGAACGAGGGGTCCATAATC
>JAIVIZ010000187.1 GCA_020200315.1 Sphingomonadales bacterium
GTGCTTTGGAGCGGTCGCAGTCCGTCGGGCGTAAGCACGACCTTGACCTCGGGCTCGAGCGCGATCGGGCCCTCGATCTTGGCGCCGCCCTGCGCGATGTCGCGAATGGTGACGAGAACGGGACCCGACTCGAGGTCGAGCCGCGCCGGGCAGAAGACCTCGACGCGCGGCATGCGCCGGCGCTCGCCCGGCTGGCTGACCAGGTTGCGCGCCAGGATCGGAAGGACGTCGATCGGCTCGTCGAAGCGCAGGCCGAGCTCCGAGCCGCGCCGCCACGCGATCGTTCCGTCGAGATGCTCGCCGGTCTCGAGCTCGAGCTCGAGCCGGGCGCCCTCCTCGACCGGTATGTCGGCATGGAGGATCGCGCCGGCCGCGCTGATCTTGCGTATCAGGCAGACCTGCCGGATGCTGCCGAGGACGACCTCGCCCGGCTGGAAAACCGACGCGTCGGCTTCCTCTACCGCGGCTTCGATCGGCGGCACCTCGCCGGTAAGCGAGTAAACAGTATCCAACGGCACCTGTTTCCCCGACAAAACATCGTCCCGGCCCATGGGGACGGGAAAGCACCGCATTTTCCCCCCTCAACGGTTTACGAATGGATAACCGCGAGCCGAACGGAGTTGCGCCTCCCTCGGCAAGACCAAAGTTTGCACCGGCTCGGCGCACCGCTATGGGAAAGCGGCGCGAAACGGCCTTGGTGCCCGGCGGAGGGGTGATTTGTTCGACTTGACCGGCACGGCGATCGTCGAGCTGCTGCCTTTCATCCTGATCGGCTTCGCCGCGCAGCTCGTCGACGGCGCCCTGGGCATGGCGTTCGGCGTCATCTCCAACACCCTATTGTTAAGTCTCGGGATTCCACCGCACTTCGCTTCGGCGAGCGTTCACACCGTCGAGGTATTCACCACCGGTGTTTCCGGAATCAGCCACACCCTGCACCGCAACGTCGACTGGTGGCTTTTCATCCGCATTGTGGCGCCGGGAATGATCGGCGGCATCTTGGGAGCCTATGTAATTGTTTGGGCTGGGGAATCTGCGAGACCTGTTGTGCTGATCTACCTTGCTGGAATCGGCTTGTATTTGCTTTGGAAGGGAGCCCGACACCGACATCAAGAGCGCAGGCCGCGGGTGATTGTCCCCCTCGGCTTGGCCGGCGGATTCCTGGATGCTTCTGGAGGCGGAGGTTGGGGTCCGATTGTGACAAGCAATTTGCTGATTCAGGGCGCGAACCCGCGCAAGGTAATCGGCACTGTGAACACCGCCGAGTTTTTCCTTACGCTGACCATTTCCGGGACTTTCCTCGTAGCGATCGGGGTGTCGCAGTTTACCTGGTCCTCCGAAATCGGCCGCGCCACCTTAGGCCTGCTGATCGGCGGAATCGCCGCGGCGCCGCTCGGCGGCTACATCGCCAAGCGGGTTCCCGCCGACGGCCTGCTGGTCATGGTCGGAATCGTCCTGACGCTGACCAGCGCCTACGGGATCTGGCGCGCGCTCAGCTGATCGGACACGCCAATCGGCTCGAGGTGAGGACGAGACCCGCGTTCCGACCGGACAGACGGAGAAAATCGCGCCGTCGGCCGTTCATAACCCTTAAGAAATGGTTAAGACGAACGGCGTCCGCCGCCGGCGGAGCCCTGCTGAAAGGAGAGACCATGGCCAGATTGCTCGTCCTTGCCGCGTCTGCCCCGCTGTTGCTGATCGGCGCCGCCTATCCCGGCGACAAGCCAGGCTCTGTCTATGCCGACGATCCCGACTATATCGAGGAAGCGCCGGTCGCCTATCGTCCGTGCCGCCCCGGACCGGGCGACGACCATTGCATCCAGCTCTACGAGCGAGGCGTGCGAGCCTCCTATGCACGCTGGCTGCGGACGCATGACGTTAGGCAGGAGCCGACGCAGGTCGCGATGGGCGGCCCGCTCGAGCCTGCCGCGCACCATCCGCGGCACCGCCACCATGGCGGCGGCGAGGAACGCTGCCTCGATCATGACGAGGGTGACGGCGAAGCGCGCGGCATGTAGCGAC
>JAIVIZ010000121.1 GCA_020200315.1 Sphingomonadales bacterium
CTCCTGCCGGATGCGGCGCTGGCCAGGATGTGTCGTCTGCCGGGCTGCTGCTTTCCTATACTCCGCCAAATCGTCTTTTAGCGCTTCTGGAACGATCGGCTCGTCGATAAGAAGCCCAGCGAAGGCAACCAACTTATCGCGCAGCTTAGGATAGGCCGGGGGTGCGCCATCAGCGTCGAGTAGGCTCGAAACGAGTAGCGTTGTCGCCAGAGTGTAAAAATGTGGAAGATCGCGAGCTAGGCGCGTCGTCCCAAGGTTAGTCTCCGAATACGCCTTGTCCAAGAACTGAAAACACAGCCGCAGTCGCTGCACTTCGTGAGTTGTTATTTTGTCATTGTCGGATGTCTGCTCATTCTTTATGAATGCCTTCAGCACCCTCCCCGGTTCGCGATGAGATTTCGTGCGATTGAACAGCACGATCTCTACCAAACGTTCCCACATGCGATCGACTTTTTGGTTCGCATCCTTCGCGTTTTGAACAGTTTGTAAGCGGTCGAGAACTCGGGTGTAGCTGTTGCCCTTCTTTTTATAAAAGATATCTTCTTGCCGCTTTTGCTTCTGCGCAACCATGTCGAAGACACTCAAAAGCAGCGGATTTTCGTGGCCGATAGCCTTTACGATGTCAAACCGTTTTACGGGTTCCCCCTTCTGGTTGATATCGACAAAAAGATTGATGATTTCGTCAAGAGTGCTGTCATCGTCCAAGTCTATTTCGATCGTGGGTATTGCGTATTCGCGAAACCTTCTGACAACATCATCGGGAAGGTCTTGAAATCGAGTCTTCTTGCCTTCAATCATGATATCGTAATCGGCCTGATCTTTTTCTTTCTGATAGAAAAAGTAATTCTTAACGCCTTCCACATTGAGGTCGTCGCGCTTGCCGCCGATAAAGAGAATCAAACTTTCGAGGCGCTGTTTGCCGTCGAGGATATTATATTCAAAGGTGGAGCCTGCTGCCTCTTTATAGAGAAAAATCGCCGGGATGGGCCGCCCTTCGACCATGTTTTCCAACAAGCGGCGACGGTCTGTTAGGGTCCAGACGTGTCCACGCTGAAACGGGGGAATGAGGTTGATTTTCTTGCTGTTGAAATAGCCGATCAGCTGATCCAACTTCATCTCTCTGTTGTTATACTGCATACGCCCCTCCGGTGGACCCCACCTTACACCCTCTTTGGGAGCAGAGTCACAAGTGGAAGCCCTAGTAGGGAACCTCGCATGTTCAGTCAACGTTATCATCCCCGATCAAGTCCGGGGTGACGATGAGTTACTCGACGGGATCAGCCTTCTTCACCCCTGCGGTCGCCGCGACTTCGGCGGCGAAGTCGCTGGTCGCCCTCTCGATGCCCTCGCCGAGCTGAAAACGCTCGAAGGCCTTCAGGGCGATCGGCACACCGGCGTCTTTCGCCGCTGCGGCCACGACATCGCCAACAGGGGTCTTGTTGTCCATGACGAACAACTGCGAGAGCAAGGCGTTGTCCTTGCGGAACTTGGCCAGGCCGCCTTCGACCATCTTCTCGACGATGTTGGCGGGCTTGCCGCTCTCCTTGGCCTTTTCCATCGCAATGCCACGCTCGCGCTCGACAAGCGCCGGATCGAGTCCATCGGCACTGAGCGCCAGCGGATTGGCGGCCGCGATGTGCATCGCAATCTGCTTGCCAAGCGCCTGCAGCGCGTCGGCGGGCGCGCTGCTCTCCAGCGCCACGAGCACGCCGATCTTGCCCATGTTGGGCGCGGCCGCATTGTGCACGTACGACACGACAACACCTTGGCCGACTTCGAGGCGGGCGGCACGGCGCAGCGACTGATTCTCGCCGATCGTCGCGATGTTGTTGGTCAGCGCTTCGGCGACGGTCCCGCCATCAGGGTAGTTGGCGCGACTGAGCTCATCGACGTCGTTGCCGGTTGCGAGCGCCAGTTGCGCGACTTGACCGACAAAGTTCTGGAACTGCTCGTTTTTGGCGACGAAATCCGTTTCCGAATTCACCTCGACGACTGCACCTATGCCGCCCAGCACGGCAACCCCGACAAGCCCCTCGGCCGCGGTCCTTCCCGCCTTTTTCGCGGCGGCGGCCAAGCCCTTGGTGCGCAGCCAATCGACCGACGCTTCCATTTCACCGTTGTTCTCGGACAGCGCTTTCTTGCAGTCCATCATGCCGGCGCCGGTGCGCTCGCGCAGTTCCTTCACCGAAGCGGCGGTGATCTCAGCCATGGGAAGTCCTTCTCACTCCCCTCCCGCTTGCGGGAGGGGTCGGGGGTGGGAATGTTACATCGAACAGAAAGGTGGCGCTGTTTTGAACAGACCCACCCTCGGTCCCCTCCCGCTCGCGGGAGGGGAGGAAAATTAAGCCAGCGCTTCCTCGACCGGCGGCTCGGCCATTTCGCCGACGTCCTCGCCGCGCGCCTTGGCATTGCCGCTCTTGCCGGAGCGGGCCGCTGAGGCGATCGAATCGGCGTAAAGGCGAATGGCGCGGCTGGCGTCGTCGTTGCCGGGCACCGGAAAGGCGATGCCATTCGGGTTGGAATTCGAATCAAGGATTGCCACGACCGGGATGCCGAGCACATTGGCTTCCTTGATCGCCAGCTCTTCCTTGTTAGAATCGATCACGAACATCACATCCGGCAATCCGCCCATGTCGCGGATCCCGCCGAGGCTCTTCTCCAGCTTGTCGCGCTCGCGGGTCAGCTGAAGGACCTCCTTCTTGGTCAGGCCGGCGGTGTCCCCCGACAGCTGCTCTTCGAGGTTCTTGAGGCGCTTGATCGAGTTCGAAATGGTCTTCCAGTTGGTCAGCATGCCGCCAAGCCAGCGGTGATTGACGAAATGCTGGCCGCACGACTGCGCCGCCTCGGCGACCGCATCCTGGGCCTGGCGCTTGGTGCCGACGAAGAGCACCTTGCCGCCGCGCGCAACGCTCTGCTGCACGAAATCGAGGGCGCGCGCGAACAGCGGCACACTCTGCGACAGGTCGATGATGTGGACGCCGTTCCGCTCGCCGAAGATGTACGGCTTCATGCGGGGGTTCCAGCGGTGGGTCTGGTGGCCGAAATGCGCTCCGGCTTCTAGCAATTGCTGCAAGGTGACGACGTTGGTCGCCATAGTCAGTTCCTTTCCGGTTATGCCTCGGCGGAACCAAGAACCGATCGTGTGATCGGCACCGGGATGACGGCTCCGCCTGTGGAATGGCCGCGCGATTAGCCGAGGTCGCTTCCGGTTTCAACCCTCATGAGCTGATGCTTCCTCGATCAAGCTCCCGGTTGACAATGTGGAACATACCATGAACATCATTACTCAGGAACGGTTTACTGCCCCAAAATGGAACGAAATGATTCGTCCACAGTTACCGTCGAACCAAAGGGAGAACGCATCGTGACTCTTGCCCTCGGAACGCTGACCTTCCTCATCGCCGGCTGGGCGGCGCTCACGGCCCTCCTTGGCGCGCTCGACGACAGCGGCGCGAAAATGCTGGCAGCGCTTCGGGGCGACTCCCTGTTGGCTCGTGACCCGATGCCTGTTCGGCGCGTGACCGTCCGCTTCAGCCCGCGATATCCTTCGCCACGCTCACAGCCGGTGCGGGCCGAAGCGCACCGCGCCGCTGCTTGACCCGGGCATAGCTCGCCAGGCTGAACGGAATCATTGCGAGGTAGAGCGCGGAGATGATTAGCAACGTCAGCCATGGCTCGGTCAGCAGCGCTGCACCCAGAATCGCAACTCCCGCTAGCGCCGGAAGCCGCCAGTCCCGTCGAATGCGCAGCGATGACCAGCTGTAGGTCGAGAAGCTCGCGATCATCAGCAACGCGATAAACGCGGCCCACGGCAGCACCACCCACCAACTGCGGAATATAGCCTGTCCGGTGACCAACCACAGGTAGGCGGGAACGAAGGCCAGCCCGGCGCCGGCGGGGGCTGGCACGCCGGTCAGGAATCCGGCTTTCTTGCGGGGATGCTCGTCGACATCGAGCATCGAGTTAAACCGCGCCAAGCGAAGCGCGCACGCCACCGCGAGCGACAGGGCCGCAAGCCAGCCCAGCGGTTGGGGCGCGGCCCTCAGCGACCACAGAAAGATGATGAATGCCGGCGCGACGCCGAACGCCGTCACGTCGGACAGGGAATCGAGTTCGGCGCCGAAGCGGCTGTTCGCCTTGAGTAGACGGGCAATCCTCCCGTCCATTCCATCGAGCACTCCGGCAATCACTACGCAGCCCAGCGCCCACGGCCAGTTGGCCGCGATCGCGAAGCGGATACCGGTCAGGCCGAAGCAGAGCGCAAGCGCAGTGACCACGTTCGCCGGCAAGGCGCGGAACGGCAGCCCGCGCTGGCGTGCCGGACGGTCGGCCTCGATCACTGGCTGCTGCCCGTCAGCACGCGAGCTTGTCCGAGCGTCGCGAGCACTGTTTCGCCGGCGATCGTGCGCTGGCCAAGCAAAACCTGTGGCGCCGTTCCGTCAGGCAGATAGACATCGACCCTGCTGCCGAAGCGGATCAGGCCGATCCGCTCACCTGCCGCGACCGTGTCACCCTCCTTCACAAAGGCCATGATCCGCCGTGCCACTAGCCCCGCGATTTGAGTGAAACCGATCGCAACGCCGTCCTCCCGCTGGACGAGGAAATGCTGCCGTTCATTGTCCTCGCTGGCCTTGTCGAGATCGGCATTGAGGAATTTGCCCGGAACATAGGCGACCCGCCGGATGCGACCCGCAATCGGCGAGCGATTGATGTGGACGTCGAACACACTCATGAAGATCGACACGCGCGTGAAGCTGCCGCTCATGCCGTCCGAGCCGAGTTCGGGTGGTCCTCCGACTTTGGTGATCATGGTGATGAGTCCGTCGGCGGGCGCGACGATCAGCGACGGGTCGTCCGGCGTCGTCCGGATCGGATCGCGGAAGAAGGCGGCGACCCAGATCGTCAGGCCAACCAGCAGCCACCCGACGAAATGCCAGCCGAACCCGGTATAGACGATCAGCGTCGCGACGGCGGCAATCAGGGTGAACTTCCGCCCCTCCGGATGAACGGACGGAAAGCGCCACTTGACCGCGGTCAGCTGGCTGTCTGGGTTCTGGATTTCGGCCATTGCCCTCCCCTACGCGGCCCGTCCGGACGCGACAACCTTGAGCGGCAAGCTGGACAACGCGCATGCGTCCGCGGCGTTGCCTTGAGTCCATGCCACGCTTAAGGCCCCCGCCAATCCGTTCAGATTCAGGAAGCTGCCATGGCCAAGATCAAGGTGAAGACCCCGCTCGTCGAGCTCGACGGGGATGAGATGACCCGCATCATCTGGCAGTGGATCCGCGAGAAGTTGATCCTGCGCTATCTCGATATCGAGCTGATCTACTTCGATCTGGGTATCGAGAACCGCGACCAGACGGAAGACCGAGTTACGACCGAGAGCGCTCAGGCGATCAGCCGATATGGCGTCGGGGTCAAATGCGCCACGATCACCCCCGATGAAGCGCGCGTCGAAGAATTCGCCCTCAAGAAGATGTGGAAGTCGCCCAACGGCACGATCCGCAACATCCTGGGCGGCGTGGTCTTCCGCGAACCGATCGTCATCGCCAACGTGCCGCGCCTGATCCCCGGCTGGACCGACCCGATCGTCATCGGCCGTCACGCCTTCGCCGACCAGTATAAGGCGACCGACTTCACCGTGCCCGGCAAGGGCAAGCTGACCATCCGCTGGACCGGCGAGGATGGGCAGGTCATCGAGCACGACGTCTACGACTATCCCGGCGCGGGCGTTGCGATGGCGATGTACAATCTCGACGAGTCGATCCGCGACTTCGCCCGGGCGAGCCTCAACTACGGTCTCAACCTCGGCTGGCCGGTCTATCTCAGCACCAAGAACACCATCCTCAAGGCCTATGACGGGCGCTTCAAGGACATCTTTCAGGAAGTGTTCGACGCCGAGTTCAAGGACAAGTTCGCCGCCGCCGGCATCGAATATCAGCACCGCCTGATCGACGACATGGTCGCTTCCGCGCTGAAGTGGAGCGGCAAGTTCGTGTGGGCGTGCAAGAACTATGACGGCGACGTGCAATCGGACCAGGTGGCGCAGGGCTTCGGCTCGCTTGGCCTCATGACGTCCGTGCTGATGACCCCCGACGGCAAGACCATCGAGGCAGAGGCAGCGCACGGCACCGTCACCCGCCACTATCGCATGCACCAGCAGGGCAAGGCGACCTCGACCAATCCGATCGCCTCGATCTTCGCATGGACCGGCGGACTCAAATATCGCGGCAAGTTTGATGACACGCCCGAGGTGATGAAGTTCGCCGAGACGCTGGAGCGGGTGTGTGTCGAAACGGTCGAGTCCGGGCAGATGACCAAGGACCTCGCGATCCTCGTCGGCCCCGATCAGGCGTGGATGACCACCGAGCAGTTCTTCGAAGCGATCCGCGCAAACCTCGAGAAAGCGATGACAGTGGAAGCCATCGCCGAGAACGGGCGGATGAGGTCGCTTAGCTCATAATGTGTCCGGGCCGCCGACATTGCGTAGCGGAGCAGATGGTGAGCGAGCGAGAAGCGGCCGTCCGCAGTCAGGTTAAGGACGCTCGAAGCTCGCGACGTCCGCCAGCCGGACACCGGGGAGGAGGTTCAGGCCGCCTGCGCGATCGTCGCGCTGACGAAGCGGGCCAGTTCGCACTCGTCGAGGGCGCCGGCGCCCAGAAAACCTTGATACAGGTCGCAGCCCCAGGCGGCGAGCAACGCCAGCTGCTCGGTCGACTCAACCCCTTCGACGACGATCTTGAGACCCAATTCGCGAGCGAGGCGGATCATGGCGCGAACGACGATCCGGTCGCGGCTGCCGCCCACGAGGTCGGCGATCATCGCGCGGTCGATCTTCAGCGCATCGAGCGGCAACGCGCTCAGATAGGCGAGATTCGAATAGCCGGTCCCGAAGTCGTCGATAGCGATCTGCACTCCGGCGGAGCGCAAGGACGTCAGTCGCGCGGCGATCGTCGGCGGGTCCGCGATCAGGCTCGATTCGGTAATTTCGACCGTCACCCGCTGCGGCGCGAGGCCGGCTTCGTCGATCTCGCGCAGGAGCCACTCGACGTAGCCTTCGCGCGCGAGATCGTCCGCAATCAGGTTGATCGATAGGCCCAGCTGACGAAGGGCACCACGCCATCGCCCCGCCTGGCGGAGAGCCCGCCGCTGAACGGTCCGGGAGAGCCGCTCCTGCAAGCCGTGCGCCGTGGCACGCGCGAATAGCGCTTCCGGACCGGGTGCCCCGTCCCAGCGCGCGAGGGCCTCAACGCCGACAATGCGGCCGGTGGCGGGCTCGATCTGCGGTTGAAAGCGAACGCTGATCGCATCCCGCGCAATCGCCTGCTCGAGTTCGCGGTCGCGCGTCAGCCGCGGAGGCACAGGCGCGGGCGTGTCGGAAGTTCGCTTGCCCTCGCGGGGCTGCTCGTTGGTGATCTGGTTCATTGCCTCACCTCGTGCACGGATCAGTTCGTGTAGGACAGTGTGGGTTCCACGCCGCCCCGTTGCGGGACAGGAGCTGAACGGTAGCGCTGCGGCGCAAATCGCCTATGCTGCGGGAGATGAACCGCGACGTCCCCACCCTGCCTCCGCTGCTCGACGGGATCGGCCTGCTCGCCTCGCCCACCGAGGTGGCGCAGGCGGCGCAGCAGATGCTGCGCGATCGCTACCGCTGGGCGCCGGCGGTCGGCGCCAGCCAACTCGTCGCGCTCGGCGGCGACGGGTTCATGCTGCAGACGCTGCACGCCATGCTCGAAGCCGGCGATCCGCGCCCGGTGTTCGGCATGAACCGCGGAACCGTGGGCTTCCTGATGAACGAGTGGCGGCTCGACGGGCTGCAGCCGCGCATCGCCGGCGCCAAGGCAATCGAGGTGCGGCCGCTGACCATGACCGCGACGAGCATCGGCGGGGCGACGACCACGCGCGCCGCGATCAACGAAG
>JAIVIZ010000087.1 GCA_020200315.1 Sphingomonadales bacterium
GCTCACCCCCGCCGCGCCCGGCAGCTTGCCCAGCGCGACGAGATTGCCGGCATATTGCCGTTCATTGCGCAGGTTGCGGGTGTCGTTGTCGTCGATCATGCCGATCGAGACCTTGACGCCCGCGGCGCGCATGCGGCCGATGTTCGACTGGGTCGCGCCGAGCTGCTCGAAGCTGGCCGGCAGGTCGTTCAGCGCCGAGGCGATGACCCACACGCCCGACGCGGCGATGCGGTCGGCGACGGTCCAGCCCTCGGTCGCGCCGACCAGCGCGAGCCTGAGCGCCGGAAACTCGCGCTTCAAATCGAGGACGTTGAGAATGTCGCTCGCCCGTTCGACATGCACCAGCAGCAGTTGGCGGCCCTGCAGCACCGGCACCAGCGCGGCGGCATCGAAGCGGGTCAGCAGGACATCCTCGCTGCGCTGCGTCTCGCGGTCGTAGAGCCGGGATTCGTTGGGATTGCGAACGATCGATCCGCCCGGAAGCGCCGGGTTGCGGGTTGATCGGCTGAGCGGCTCCGTCCGGCCAAGCTCGCGCGCTTCCCGCAGCGCGTTGCGGAACAGCACGTAGGCGGACGCGCGGGATCCCCCCGCCTGCGTCTTACCGGTCTCGCCGAGCTCGACGAACTGGAAGGCCCTTGCGCGCGTGATCGGGTCCATGTCGGCGCCGGTGTCGATGATCGCGCCCTGGCCGGCGAAAATGCCCTTGCCGGTGCCGGGCGCAACGACCGCGCGGGTGACGCCATCGGCGCGGCTGACGGCGATGGTTGAGGCGCGCGGATTGATCGCCGGTGCAATGTCGATCGCGGCTCCGAACGGGCTGTTGCGCGCGCTGGTGTCGTCGCTGGCCTCGGCGCCGCCATCCACTTCGGCAAGGCCGAGCCGGGAGAAGCCGGCGACGATCCCCGGCGTGACCCACTTGCCCGACGCGTCGATACGCGTCGCGCCGGCAGGCACCGCGACCGAGGCGCCGGCGGCGGTGATGCGGCCGTCGGTGATGATCACGGTTCCGCCCTGCACCGGCGCCGAGCCGTCGCCGAGGACCAGCGTTCCGCCGGTAATCGCGATGGTTTCGGCACTGACCGGCGCGGCAAGCAGGAGGGCAACGGTCGCAAGGGAGCGGAGGCGCGGGGAGCGGCTCATTTGACGTCTCCCTCGCCCGGCTGGCCAAGCTCGAAGTCGCTCACCGGGCGCCGCTTCGGATCGGCCGCGTCGTACATCAGCGCGCCGTCGATCCACACCTTGTCCGGGCGGGTGTAGAAACTGAACGGGTCGCCGTTCCACAGCACGACGTCGGCGCCCTTGCCGGGCCGGAGGCTGCCCGTCTTGTCGAAGATGCCGAGCGCGCGCGCCGGATTCGCGGATAGCCAGCTCCACGCGGTCGCTTCGGGGATGTCGATACCTGCTCGTCGACCGGCGGCAATCGCCTTCCCCGCCTCCTGGTTCAGCCGCTGGATGCCGTTGGGATCGTCGGAATGGACGATCGCGCAGGCGCCGGCATTGTGGACGAAGGCGATATTCTCGTTGATCGCGTCATAGCTTTCCATCTTGAAGCCGTACCAGTCGGCCCACATCGCCGCGCAGATGCCGTTGGCCTTGAGCAGGTCGGCGATCTTGTACGCCTCGACCGCGTGATGGAAGGCCGTGATCTTGTAGCCGAACTCCTTCGACATATCGATCATGTTGGCCATTTCGTCGGCGCGGTAGCAGTGGTTGTGGATCAGGATCTGGCCCTTGAGCACGCCGCGCAGCGTGTCCATCGCCAGGTCGCGCTCGGGCATGTCGCCGCCCTTCGCTTCATATTTGTCCCACTTGCGCGAATAGACCTGCGCCTTGATCCACGTCTCGCGGCTCAGCGCGATGTTGCCCATTCGCGTCCCCGGCATTTGGCCCTTCGAGCCATAGACCCGCTTCGGGTTCTCGCCGCACGCCATCTTGAGGCCGTAGGGCGCGCCGGGGAATTTCATCCCCTGGACGGTGCGGGCGGGGACGTTCTTGAGCACGACCGAGCGGCCGCCGAACAAATTGGCCGATCCGGGCAGGATCTGCAGCGTGGTGATGCCGCCGTTGGCGAGCGCGCGGCTGAAGCCGGGGTCCTGCGGCCAGACGCTATGCTCGGCCCACACTTCAGGCCGCACCGGGCCGGTCGCCTCATTGCCGTCGCTGTTCGCTTCGACGCCAGGCGAAGGATAGTCGCCGAGGTGGCTGTGCACGTCGATGACGCCGGGGGTTACATATTTGCCCGTGCCGTCGATAACCAGCGTGCCGGGAGGAGCAGCAAAATCGGCACGCTCGTCCACGATGTTGGTTATCTTGCCGTCGGCAAACAGGATCGAGCCGTGGTCGACGCGCCCGCCTTCTCCATCGAAGATCGTGACATTTGTGATCAGCGTCGGCACCCCAGGGTAAGGCGCATAGGTGGAAGGATAAGGGTTGAGGTTGACGCGGATAGGCGGCGCGAGCTTCTTGTCGTTCATCGCGCAGCCGGCGAGGGCGAGCGACGCGATGAGCGCGGCGGTCAGGGGAAGCCGCATCATTTCACCCCGTGCATCAGCTTCTTGAGTGGCCAGGACAGCAGCAGGAGGACGGCGCCGATCCCAACCGCGATCCAGCCGATCTTGGTGAACACGCCGAGATAGGTGGTGAGGCTGACCTGCAAATTGCTCACCGCACCACCGACCGTCTCGACGCTGGCGACCTGGGCAACCACGCCGGCCACATATTGCGCGACCGAGATCGACAGGAACCAGACGCCCATCATCAGGCCAACGATGCGCGCGATCGACAGCTTGGTGATCATGCTGAGGCCGACGGGCGAAATCATCAGTTCGGCGATCGAGTGGATGACGTAGAGCCCGGCCAGCCACCACAGGCCGACCTTGAAGTCGGGGCCGGCGAACTGGGCGCCGAAGACCAGGAATAGGAAGCCGGCGCCGACGCCCATCAGCGCCAGCCCGAACTTGACCGGGATCGACGGCTCAAGCCCGCGCCTGGCCAGCCGCGACCACAGGATGCTCATCAGCGGCGCGAGGATGACGATCGAAATCGGATTGAAATTTTGCGTCTGCGGTGCCGAGAGAGTGAACAGGCCGAAGACGCTGCGGTCGGTGTTGCGGTCGGCGAACAGGGTGAGCGACGAGCCGGCTTGCTCGAACAGCGTCCAGAACACGACGTTGAACACGATGAGGACCATCGCGGCCAGCATCATCTGAAACTCCTGCCGGCTGCCCTTGAGGAACGACCAGAGCAGAATGCCAGGCACGGCGATGATGAACGTCCCAAAGAGGAGCTTACCCATCAGCGAGAGGCCGGCGATGTAGCCGACGATGCCCGAGCCGGGCTCCGGCGCCGGTGTCGACATGAGATTCCGGAACAGAAAATAGAGCACGGGGATGGCGAGGACGGCGAGACCGTAGATGACCAGCGCCTTGTCGCCGCCCGCGCGCTCAGGAGTTTCGCCATAGCCGGCGAGCCGCCCGCCATCGAACTGGATCAGGAAATAGG
The DNA here is from genome assembly GCA_020200315.1 of Sphingomonadales bacterium. GTDB lineage: Bacteria > Pseudomonadota > Alphaproteobacteria > Sphingomonadales > Sphingomonadaceae > Sphingomicrobium. The sequence goes on from JAIVIZ010000087.1 coordinate 3,502, forward strand.
AAACGAGCATGCCGATTCCGGCGAGCGAGAATCCCGCCCACCAGCCGAGCCAGTCGGCCAGGATCGGGCAGAAGAACTGGCCGAGAATCGAGCCCAGGTTGATCCCCATGTAGAAAATGGTGAAGCCGGCATCGCGACGTTGATCGCTCTGGCTGTAGAGCGCTCCGACCATGGTCGAGATGTTGGGCTTGAAGAAACCGTTGCCGACGGAGATCATCGACAGGGCGATCAGCAGGACCGTGACCATCAACGGGCTCTTGTCGCTGCCATCGACGAGGCCGCCCTTGGCGACGGTCCGCGCTATGCTGCCGTCAGGCGCGACGAACGCGACGCTGCCGTCGTCATTGCCCTTGATCTTCAATCGCTGGCCGTGATCGATCAGGAACCGCTGCTCGTTGGCTGCACTGGTCGGGCGGTCCCGGAAATTATCGATCTGCACTTCGTATCGCTGACCATCGATCAGCGCGAAGGGCTTCGATGGATGACCGCCGAACGCGAGCGTGAGATAGCCGACCGCCATCATCAGCGCCCCGAACTTCACCGACCGCTTCGACCCGAGATACTGATCGGCGATGAATCCGCCGATCAGGGGTGTGAGGTAAACCAGCGCGGTGTAGCCGCCATAAAGACCAGTGGACGCATGATCGCCGAGCACGAAATGCTTGGTGAGATAGAGCGTCAGCAGCGCCCGCATGCCGTAATAGCCGAACCGCTCCCACATTTCGGTGGTGAACAGACGCGCGAGTTGGCGGGGGTGGCCGAACCATTCGCCCTTGGCGGCGGGATTTTCGTGGCTGATGTCGGGCTCGAGCGGATTGTCCATCCTGGGCGCGTCGACCAAATTCTCTCTCCCGAACATGGTTCGGCCCGCCGCGGCGGGCGGGCTCGTTATGGTGCTGGACAGTAACGGCAAACCTGCGGGTGTAAAGTTGGCGGCCTTGGCCTAGGAGACGCCATGCTCAACGATCGTTCCTCGACGCTTGCCCTGCTCGCCACGCGCCGCTCGGGCCGGCCGCGGGAAATGATCGCTCCCGGGCCGAGCGGAGCCGAGTTGGACGAGATCCTGACCATCGCCGCGCGCGTTCCCGATCACGGCAAGCTCGCGCCGTGGCGCTTCATTGTCGTCGGGGAGGGCCAGCGCGACGATCTCGCTTTGCTGCTCCGCCGCGCGCTCGCCGCCGAACATCCCTCTGCCCCCCCAGCCAAGCACGAGAAAGCCGACGAGTTCGCGTATCAGGCACCCACGCTCGTCGTGCTCGTCTCGGCGCCAGTCGCCGGTCACAAGATCGACGTGTGGGAGCAGCAACTGTCGGCCGGCGCGGCCGCGATGAGCCTGCTGCTGGCGGCGCACGCGATGGGCTTTGTCGGCGGCTGGCTGACCGGCTGGGCGGCTTACTCGGAATTCGTCCGCGAAGCGTTTTGCGCGCCCGGCGAGCGCATCGCCGGCTTCCTCTTCCTCGGCTCGCCTGGCCTCCCGCTCGAAGACCGGCCGCGCCCCGCGCTCGCCGAAGTTGCACGACGCTGGATGCCGCCAACTATCTGAACTGTTGCACTTTATGCGCCGTGCTGTATTATCACAGCATGACGCTGCATAGCTCGCCCGACAAGCCGGTTTACATCCGCCTGCGCGAGGTCATTTCCGACGCCATTCTCGCCGGGCGCTTTTCGGACGGGGACGCTCTGCCGTCCGTGCGGACCCTGGCGGCGGAGGAAGGCGCGAACCCGCTGACCGTCGCCAAAGCCTATCAGGGTTTCCAGGATGAGGGGCTGGTGCTCGTCAAGCGCGGCATCGGCCTGTTCGTTGCGCCCGGTGCGCGCGGGCGGTTGCGCGAAGCCGAGCGCGAGCAGTTCATGACCAGCGAATGGCCCGCGATCCGCGAGCGGATGAGGCGGCTTGGGATCGAACTGGCCGAGCTGCTCGACAGCGAGCGGGCTTAGGCGAGCACTGCGCAGGCCGCCAGCGAGTTCATTCGGTTTTCCTTGGCTTGGCGCGGCGCGGGCTATAGCCGCCAGCTCATGGCCCCGCCCGTCACGCGCATCCTTCCCGTATCGCCCGAGGCGATCGCCGAAGCCGCGCGGCTGATCGAAGCCGGCCAGCCGGTCGCTGTTCCGACGGAGACGGTTTACGGTCTCGCGGCGGACGCGACGAATGGTGAGGCGGTGGCGCGGATCTACGCAGCGAAGGGGCGGCCAAGCTTCAATCCCCTGATCGTCCATGTCTCCGACCTTGCAGCCGCCAAGCGGATCGGTGCATTCGACAATGCCGCGCGAGAGCTGGCGGCGGAGCATTGGCCGGGGCCGCTGACGTTGGTGGTCCCGATCCGCCCTGGCGCTGGGATCGCCTCGCTGGTCACCGCTGGTCTCGAAACGGTCGCTCTTAGAGTGCCAGCGCATCCGGCGATGCAGGCGTTGCTGGCGCAGACCCGCAAGCCGCTCGCCGCTCCTTCGGCCAATACGAGCGGGTCGATCAGCCCGACGCGGGCCGAGCACGTCGCGGCAAGCCTTGGCGGACGCATATCGCTCATCCTTGATGGCGGCCCATGCGAACGCGGCATCGAAAGCACCATCATCGCGGCGACGGGAGGGGCGCTTCGGCTCCTGCGGCGAGGGCCGCTCCAGATCGACGCGGTGGAGGCACCGGGCGATATCATCGAGGCGCCCGGCCAGCTCGCCAGCCATTATGCGCCCAGCAAGCCCCTCCGGCTGGATGCAACCGAAGCTTTGCCCAGCGAATATCTGATCGGTTTCGGGCCAGTTGCGGGTCGCTCCTCGTTAAGCGCGACCGGCAATCCGATCGAAGCGGCGGCGCGATTGTTCGACCTACTCCACACCGCCGACGCGGCGCCAGAGCCCCGCATTGCCGTGGCGCCAATTCCCGGCGAAGGCATTGCCGCCGCCATCCGTGATCGGCTCACCCGCGCCGCCGCGCCGCGCTAGACGGTCGCGCCGGCGCTCTTCGACCGCGCCTGGAAGCTCTTGCGCAATTTCGCGAGCTTCGGCGGGATGATTGCAATGCAATAGGGGTTCCGCTGCCCCTCGGTCGCCCAATAATTCTGGTGATTGTCCTCGGCCAGATACCAGGTCGCGGCCGGCTCGATGGTCGTCACGACGCGCCCGCCGCGTTCGGCATTCGCCCGTTCGATAGCGGCGCGAGCGGCGCGGTCCTGCGCCTCGTCCTGCGGGAAAATCGCCGAGCGATATTGCGTGCCGACGTCATTGCCCTGCCGATTGAGCTGCGTCGGATCGTGGGTCGCGAAGAACACGTCGAGCAGATCGTCGAAGCTCAGCTGCTCGGGATCGAAGGCGATCTTGATCGCTTCGGCGTGACCGGTGCCGCCGCCGCACACCTGCCGATAGGTCGGATTTGCGACCTGTCCGCCGGTGTAGCCGCTCTCGACCGACTTCACGCCGACCAGATCGAGGAATACCGCCTCGGTGCACCAGAAGCATCCTCCCGCCAGTACCGCGACTTCGTCCGCCATGATCCGATCCTTTCGATTGTCGGACCGATGTAGGGTGCGCGCCTAGCTGCGCAAGGCGAACGGCGTAAAGTCGGTGCGCTGGTCATAGACGTCGAGTCCTTCCTTCCGCTTGAGCCAGCCGACGACGAGATAAGTGACGGGGGTGAGCAACACCTCCCACGAAACCTTCAGCACGAACTGCGTCGCCATGATCTTGAGCAGCGTGTCGGCCGGCCACCCCGCCGCTCCCCAAAACGCCAGCGGGTAGAAGATCAGGCTGTCGAGCCCCTCGCCGACGATCGTGCTGCCGATCGTCCGCGTCCACAGCATCCGGCCGCCGGTCCACACCTTCATTCGCGCCAGCACCACGCTGTTGGCGAACTCGCCCGCCCAAAAGGCGCAGATCGAGGCGAATACGATCCGCGGCACCTGGCCGAACACCTGCTCATACGCGTCCTGCCCGGTCCAGCCGGCGTCGGGCGGCAAGGCGACGACGATGATGCTCATCGTCACCATGAACAGCATCGCCGCGAAGCCGGCCCAGATGCAGCGCCGCGCCCGCGCATAGCCGTAAACCTCGGTCAGGACATCGCCGAGGACATAGGACAAGGGGAAGAACAGGATGCCGGCGCCGAACGGCCACGGGCCGATCAACGGCAGATCGACCACCGCCCGCTTGCCCGCGCCGATCACGTTCGACAGCAGCAGGATGACCACGAAGGCAACCATGCAGAAATCGAACAGCTTCATCGGCCGGCCGGCGACCTCCGCCGCTTCGACCGCGCGAACGCCCACGGGCTCATCATGACGATCCGTCATCATTGCTGCCTATCGTTCCGCCGACGGCATGGCCAGCGTGTCGCGGAACCCGGCTCCCGCAGCGCTCGTTGCAGTAGGGCTGGAGGTTTTGCATGTTGGGAATCATCATTTCGGCGGCAGCACTGACGCCGTCGCCCATCGCCGAGCGGGATCAACCCGCGGTGACGCAGTGCAGGCAGCGCCTTGCGGTCAAGGCGGGCGAAATCGGCACGTTCGAGATCGCCCGTATCGAGCATGGGCGCGGGCGAACGACGCTTAATGGAACGCTGACCGCGCTCGAACGCCCACCGACGGCGCCGCCCGGCATGATGACTCCAGCCCATGTCCAAGCCGCGCGTTATGCATTTCGCTGCGAAGTGCGCGGTACTCATATCCGAAGCGCGACCCTGAAACCGCTCTCCGAGTAGCCGCCGACCGCTCAGCTTTTGGTGATGCTGGCCTTGAGGCTGGCCATTTCGAGCCGTTTGCCGACCCACTCCGCAAGCTCTTCGAAGCTCAGCGGCTGATCGAACACGATGCCCGCCTTGCGATCGGAGAACCAGCGCACTTCGCCTTTGATCGGGCGAAGGCTCTCGACCACCACGACGACCGGCTTGCCGAGGCAATATTCCTCGATCGGCTCGACCTTCATGCCGCCGAGCGACATGTCGTGGACGGCGACCGTGTAATAGGTCTTGCCGATGCGGAGCGACGCCTTGCAGCTCACCTCGAGCCGCGGCGGACGCTGACGGAATCCATGGCGCGGCTTGCGCCCGGCAAGCAGCTCGCCGAGATCGACGTTCTGGTCGAACTTGATCCCGCATGTGCCGTCGCGTTTCCACACCACGACCGAGGGAATCTTCTGCGTGCCGATCTCAAGCGAGACGACATCGTCTATTTCAAGCGTCTGACCATGCTCGGCCATCAGGCCGCCAGCCGACATATTGCGGATGCGGATGAGCTGTTCGCCGCCGTCGCCGGTCAGCTTGGCAACGCGCAGCATCGCAGGAAGCCGGTCGTCGGAGCGCCGCTCGGCAGGACGCGGCACCGCCGTCGTCAGGGAGAAGCTGGTCGACTCGAACGCAACTTCGTCCTGCCCAAACGGGCGGGCCGGCTTGCGGTGGATGAGTGCCCCGAACATTTCTACCCTCATCTTGCTCCAGAACCGAGACATTTAGGGGCAAGTGGGTTAAGAAGATGTTGCGGTGAAGGCGCTGGCACTCCCCGCCCCTGTGCGCGTATCCTGTGCCGATGAGAACGCCTGAGATGAGCAAGGTCGCGCCGAAGCTGCTGCTGATCGACGATGAGCCGGCGCTGGCGGCGTTTCTCGCCGATGCGGCGCGGATGTCGGGGTTCGAAGCGATCATTGCGACGGACGATGAAGCGTTCAAATCCCTGTTCCAGGCCGACCGGCCGCAGATGGTCGCGCTCGACCTCGGCATGCCGGGGATGGACGGAGTCGAACTGCTGCGCTTCCTGGCCGGCGAGGATTATCGCTTGCCGGTGCTGATCATCAGCGGTTTCGACCGCCGCGTGCTGGAAAGTGCGTTCAACCTCGGCGAGGCGCTCGGGCTGCGCATGGCCGGTCCGCTGGAAAAGCCGACGCGGCTCGAAGATATTGAGCAATTGCTGAAGAACCTCAGACCCTCGCTCGTGCCTTGACGGCATCGCTCGAGCCCCGGTCACTCGTGGCATGATCGCGCAGGGCGATCTTGGGCTGCTCGACGGCTTTGAGCGGGCGTTGATCAACCACCGGCTGCATCTTGCCTATCAACCCAAGATCAGCCTTGCCGACGGCACGCTGAAGCGGGTCGAGGCGCTCGTAAGGTGGGATGACGAAGCCCTCGGCGCGATCGCTCCGTCGCGCTTCGTGCCGCTCGCCGAGAAGCACGGTCTGATCGACAAGTTGACGCAATGGGGCTTGCGCACCGCGCTGCGCCAGTGGCGCGCATGGCATGCCGAGGGCATCGACATCTGCCTCGCCTTCAACATCTCGGCGCTGAGCCTCGACCAGCTCGATTTTCCCGACCTGGTCGAACGGATGTGCCGCGCGTTCGATGTGCCGACCGAGCGGCTGGTGCTGGAGCTGACGGAGGGCGCGACCCAGCCGCTGATCAAACTGATGGACACGCTGACCCGCTTTCGCATCAAGGGCATCGGCCTCGCCATCGACGATTTCGGCACCGGCTATTCCTCGCTGATGCAGCTTCGCCAGCTGCCCTTCACCGAACTGAAGATCGACCGCTTCTTCCTGACCGACATGATCCGCAGCAAGGACAGCAGATTGATCGTCCGCACGATGATCGATCTGGCCCACGGGCTCGGCCTCTCGGTGACGGCTGAGGGAGTCGAGACCGAGGAACAACTGGTCATGCTGCGCGACATGGCGTGCGACGTCGGACAAGGCTATCTGATTTCCGCCGCGCTCGCGCCCGACAAGCTCGCGCCATGGTACGCCGAGTGGAAGAAGCGGTGGCCTAAACTGGTCGAGAAGAGGACCGAGCCAATGCTCGCGCTCGACTGAGCGCCGCAATGCCCGCATCGATCGTCTCGTCGCGCTTGGCGAAGCACAGCCGCACGAGGTGGCGCGGCGGATCCGTTTCGGCGAACGGCGACAGCGGAATGATCGCCACGCCGGCCTGCTCGACGGCGAGCGCCGCGAAGGCCTCATCATCGAGAGTGATCCCCGAAGCCGCGAGGTCGACGCATTGGAAGTAGGTGGCGGCGCTCGGCAGCACGACATAGCCGGCGTCCTCGAGCCCCACTCGCATTCGGTCGCGCGCGCGGGCGAACCGCTCGCGCATCGGCTCGAGCCAGGCATCTCCCTCCGAAAGCCCGAAGGCGAGCGCCGCCTGCAGGTTGGGCGCAGAGGCGAAGGTCAGGAATTGGTGGGCCCTCGCTACTAGGGTCGCGAGCGGCGGGGCGGCGACGAGCCAGCCGATCTTCCATCCGGTGAGCGAAAAGATCTTTCCGCCCGAACCGCATTTGAGGGTTCGCTCCGCCATTCCTGGCAGGGTAGCGATGGGCGTGAAGCGCTGGCCGTCGAGCAGCACATGCTCCCATACCTCGTCCGATACGACGAGCAGGTCATGGTCGCGCGCGGCATCGACCACCACGTCGAGTTCGGAGCGGTCGAACAGGCGCCCGGTCGGATTATGCGGGTTGTTGAGGATCAGCAGGCGCGCCTTCGGACCGATCGCGCGCTCGATGGCGTCGCGAGTGATCCGCCATTCGGGCGGCTGCAGCGCAATCTCGCGCACCACCCCGCCCGCCCGCCGGATCAGCGGCGCATAGGCGTCGTAGGCGGGCGTGAAGACGATTGCCTCGTCCCCGGGCGAAATCGCGGCAAGCAGCCCGGCGGCCAATGCTTCGGTGGCGCCGCTGGTGACGCAGACGTTCTCGGCGGTCAGCGCCTCGCCAAAGTGGCGTTCGTAATGGCCCGCGATGGCATCGCGAAGCTGCGGCAGGCCGCGCGAAGGCGCATACTGGTTCGATCCTTCGCGCAGCGCGGTCGCCGCCGCGTCGAGCAGCTCGGGCGGCCAGCCGAAATCGGGAAAGCCCTGACCAAGGTTGACCGCGCCTCGCGCCGCCGCAGCGAGCGACACGCGCTCGAACACCGACGTCGTCATCGTCTCGTAAAGCGGGTTCATGGGGCGGCGGCACCTAGCAAATCGGCGATCTCATCCGCGCCATAACCGAGCTCGGTCAGGATGGTTGACCCGTCCTCGCCTTCCCGGCGCGGCGGGGTGGGATGGGCGGTCGGCTCGGCGAAGCGCGGCGCCGGAGCCGGCTGGATCACACCGCCAACGTCGATGAACGTGCCCCGCGCAACATTGTGCGGGTGCCCGGGCGTTTCCGCCAGGCTGAGCACCGGCGCGACGCACGCGTCCTTGCCGGCGAAGTGCTCGACCCAATCGTCGCGCGATCGGATGCGGAGGACGTCGGCGATGCGCTGTTTCTGAGCGGGCCAGTCGTTCGCCTCGAATAGCGGATCGGCTTCCAATCGAAGCCCTTTGAGGAAGGCCCACCGGAACTGCGGCTCGATCGCGCCGACCGCCACGAACTTTCCATCGGAGCATTCGTAGCAGCCATAGAGCGGATACCCGCCGTCGAGCAGGTTCGCGCCGCGCCGGTCGGTCCACCGAGCTGCCGCTTTCAGGACATAGATCAGGGCACCGACCAACGCCGCACCGTCGCTCATGGCAACGTCGATCACCTGCCCCGCCCCGCCGCGCTGGACCGCGAGCAGCGCGGCGACCATTCCGAAGGCGAGCATCATCCCGCCGCCGGCATAATCCCCCACCAAATTAAGCGGCGGCACCGGCGGTCCATCGCTCGGGCCGATCGCGTGCAGCAGTCCGGTCAGCGCGAGATAGTCGATGTCATGTCCTGCCTCCGCCGCGAGCGGCCCCTCCTGCCCCCAGCCGGTGACCCGGCCGATGACCAGCTTCGGATTGCCCGCGAGGAGCAGGTCCGGGCCAAGCCCAAGCCGCTCCATCACGCCTGGCCGAAATCCCTCGATCAACCCATCCGCGGTCGCCGCCAGTCGCCGCACCACATCGCGCGCCTTGTCGTCCCGCAAATCGAGCGAAATCGAGCGGCGATTGCGCAGCAGCGGATCGCCGGTAACGCCGAGCATGCCCGCCCGTTCGACCCGGATCACCTCGGCGCCATGATCCGCCAGCATCATCGCCGCGAACGGTCCCGGTCCAAGCCCGGCCAGCTCGACGATCCTCAACCCTGCAAGCGGCCCAGCCATGCCCCGCGATAGCGCCAGGATGACCTCGCAGGAAGCTGGCTGGGGCGGCAGGATTCGAACCTGCGAATGCCGGTACCAAAAACCGGTGCCTTACCACTTGGCGACGCCCCAACAGCGCGCGGGCTTTAGGCGGGCGGGGTTCGCCTGAAAAGGGGCTTGCACCCGCGCGCCGTTGCTCAGCTGTTCGGCGCCCGCCCGTTGACGAGGTCGTCGTAGTCCGCGGCGAGCTGGCGCGAGAGGTCGCCGACCTCGAAGCTCCACGACCCGGCCGACCGCACGAACGTCACTTCCGCCGCCGAACCGGTCAGGAACATCTGTTCGAAGCTCTCCAGTTCCTCGGGCCAGATCGAGCGTTCGACCACCTCGATCCCGCGGCGGCGGGCAAGGTCCATCACCGTTCGGCGGGTGATGCCGTCGAGGAAGCAGTCCGGCGTCGGCGTGTGCAGCGCGCCCTCCTTGACGAAGAAGGCATTGGCGCCGGTCGCCTCGGCCACCTTGCCGCGCCAGTCGAACATGAGCGCATCGTCGTAGCCGCGGTCCTCCGCCTGATGCTTCGACAGGGTGCAGATCATGTACAGGCCGGCCGCCTTGGCCTGGGTCGGCGCGGTATAGGGCGCGGGCCGCCGCCACGGCGCGATGTCCAGCCGGATGCCATTGTCCGCCTTCTCATGCGAGAAATATTTGCCCCACTCCCACGCCGCGATGGCGAGGTGCGGTTTGGTGCGCTGCGCCGACACGCCCATCTGCTCCGACCCGCGCCAGGCGACCGGCCGGACATAGGCGTCGGACAGATTATTGGCCTTCAACACCTCGTTCGCAGCCGCGCTGATCTGTTCGACGCTCCACGGCAGCGCGAAGCCCATCAGCTCGGCGCTTTTACGCAGCCGCTGGCTGTGCTCGTCCAGCTTGAAGATCGTGCCGCCATAGGCCCGCTGGCCTTCGAACACCGACGAGGCATAATGGAGCGCATGGGTCAGGATGTGGACGTTGGCCTCGCGCCACGGCACCAGCTTGCCGTCGAACCAGATCCACCCGTCGCGATCGTCGAAGGTCCGCTCGTCGGCCATGTTCATCCTCTGTTTATCACCCGCGCCTAGGCGAGCGCCGACCGACGATCAACCGCTGCGCGCTTCCGCCGCCAGCGCCTCGCCGCGCGCGATCGCTGCATTGAGCGTGCGTGCGACCAGAGCAGGAAGCTCCGCGTCGAGCACGGCGAGGCCGGCCAGCGTCGTTCCCTTGGGCGAAGCAACCCGGCGCGCGATCTCATCCATGGGCTGTTGGTTGGTCGCCGCCAGCCAGCCGGTGCCAAGCACCGTTTCCAGCGCGAGGATTTTGGCGAGGGCCGGATCGAGTCCGCGTTCGGCGCCCGCCTGCGCAAGCGCATCGACGAAGCGCGCGACGTAGGCCGGGCCGGACCCCGCCAGTGCACCGATCGCGCTCAGCTGCGCTTCCGCCGGGCACCACACCGCCATGCCAAGCGCGGTCATCAATTCGGAGACAAGATCGCGCGCCGCCTGGTCGCCATCTTCGGCATAAAGCGCGGTGACGCCGCGCCGGACGGCGACCGGCAGGTTCGGCATCGCGCGAACGATCGCCCGCACATCGGGGAAGCGCGCGCGCAGGGCTGCGGCAGGCGTGCCGGCAAGCAGCGAAACGACGATCGTTTCGCGCGTCAGCGTGGGGGCAAGCTGCGGCCCGACCTCGCCCAGCATCTGCGGCTTGAACCCGAGCATCACCAGGTGCGGCTCGCGTCCCGCTTCGACCAGCGACCGGACGGTGCGGACACCCTCGACCGGCTGACCGCTCGGCCGGATCGCAACACAGGAGCCAAGCTCGACTCCCGCAGCGCGCCACCCGGCGATCATCGCGCCCGCCATATTGCCGGCGCCGATGAACCAGGTCGGCAGCGGAAAGGCCGGCCCGCTCACGCTTCGCCCGCCGTGTCGATCAGCGCCGCTGCGATCGCCTCGCTCGGCGACTTGCCGCCCCACAGCACGAATTGAAACACCGGATAGAAGCGCTCGCATTCCTCGATCGCCGCCTCGGCAATCGCCTCCGCCTGCTCGAACGACAGCCCGTCGCTCTCGCCGAGCAGCGCCGCGTGGCGAAAAACGATCAGGCCCGATCCCGACCATAATTCGAAATGGCCGAGCCAGAGTTGTTCATTGATGAGGCCGAGCGATTCATAGATCGCCGCGCGCTTCTCCGGTCCGACCTTGATGTCCGGAAACGCAAGGAACTGCAGCACCTGATCGTCCTGGCGCCAGACGCCGCGCAGCTCATATTGCGCCCAGCTGCCGGTCGCGCCGGCGACGATCTCACCCTCGCCGGTGCGCTCGCAGGCCCAGCCGCGCGCTTCGAAATATTGCTCGAGCACTTCGATCGGCGCGCCATCGTCGCGCTCGTCGGATTCACTCTCTTCGGTCAGCTTGCCGCTCCAGGCGCGCTCGTGGGAGCGCTTTTCGGGCCACCCTTCGCCTTTGCCGCCGCCTCGAGCGCCGCGATGCGCGCCTCCAGCACCTGGTTCTGGTCGCGCGCGGCGGCAGCCATTGCCTTGACCGCATCGAACTCATCGCGGCTGACGAAATCGGCGCCGCCCATGAACTCGCGCATCTTCTCGCGCATCGAGCTTTCGGCCTCGCGGCCCATGCCGGCCAGAGTTCCCGCCGCGCCGTTCATCATGCGCACGAAATCTTCGAACAGGCAATTTTCGGACTGCATCACGCGTCTCCTTGTCGGGGCTGCACATAGGGAGGAGCGGCGCCGTTCGCCACCCTCAAGCCGCTTTGGTCGCGCCCAGCAGATATTCGATATTGCCTTCCGGGCCGGTGATCGGGCTGGGCGTAACGCCAACCACTGTCCAGCCCTGACCGGCGACCCACGCCGAGACCTCTTCGCAGACGCGCTCGTGAACCGCGATGTCGCGGACCACCCCGCCCTTGCCGACCTCGCCGCGTCCCGCCTCGAACTGCGGCTTGATCAGTGCCACGAGGGACGCGCCGGCCCGGGCGAGCCCCAAGGCCGGTCCAAGCACCTTGGCCAAGCCGATGAAGCTGGCGTCGCACACGATGAGATCGATCGGATCGGGGATCAGCTCGCGGGTCAGCAGCTTGGCGTTGGTCTGCTCATGCACCGTGACGCGTGCATCCTGCCGCAGCTTCCACGCCAGCTGATTGGTGCCGACATCGACCGCATAGACCTTCGCCGCGCCGCGTGAGAGCAGCACATCGGTGAACCCGCCGGTCGAGGATCCCACATCGAGCGCGGTCGCGCCGGCGACGTCGAAGCCGAAGTGCGTCAGCCCATGATCAAGCTTGACCCCGCCCCGTGAGACCCAAGGGTGATCGCGGCCCTTAACGGTGAGCACCGCGTCCCCGGCGAGCAGGTCGCCCGCCTTGGCCACCCGCCGATCGCCTACAAACACCGCTCCCGCCAAGATCAACGCCTGCGCCCGAGTGCGGCTTTCGGCGAGCCCTTGCGCAACGAGCAATTGATCGGCGCGACCCTTAAGATTCAATCTCAGGATCCAGCCGGTCTTCAAGTCGATCAAACAAAAGCCGAACGCCCATGGGGATTGCCGCCATTGAGAAGAGCGCGAGAACCAAAAGGATGAAAGCCACGGCAAACCAGAGCGGCGCACTCCAGCTGTTCGTCCATGCTGCAAACCAAAGCCAATACAAAGCAGAGTTACTTAGCGTCCAGAGGAGCCAAGTCGAGGTTACCAACAGAATGACGTTGATAGAAATTTCCAATCCTATTCGTAAATTGGTGGGCATTACGCCAACGCCCCCTGCTCGACGCCAGCACTGTTCCTCCGCAGCGCCTTCAGCACCGTTTCCACAATGTGCGGGGCGTTGAGACGCGCTTCGTCATATTGTTTGGCGGGACTGTCATGCTCCTGGAATGTATCGGGCAGGCGCATGGTGCGGAGCTTGAGGCCGGCGTCGATCAGGCCATCGTCGCTCGCCAGCGTCAGGACATGGGCGCCGAAACCGCCGACCGCGGCTTCCTCGACCGTCACCGCAACCTCGTGCGTCGTCAGCAGACGCCGGATGAGGGCCTCGTCGAGCGGCTTGGCGAAGCGGAGGTCGGCGACGGTCGTCGAAAGGCCCATCGCATCGAGCTGGGCGGCGGCTTTCTCGGCCTCCTCCAGCCGGGTGCCGAGCGACAGGATCGCCACCTGTCGGCCCTCGCGGACCACGCGGCCTTTCCCGATCTCGAGCCGCTCGGGAGTGTCCGGAAGCGCCACTCCGCGCCCCTCGCCGCGCGGATAGCGGACCGCGCTCGGGCCGCTGTCGTGCAGCGCCATGGTGTGGATCATGTGCGCCAGTTCGGCCTCGTCCGCCGCCGCCATCACCACCATGTTCGGCAGCGTGCAGAGATAGGCGAGGTCGAAGGAGCCGGCGTGCGTCGCCCCATCCGCCCCCACCAGCCCTGCCCGATCCATTGCGAAACGCACCGGCAAATTCTGGATGGCGACGTCATGGACCAGCTGGTCGTAGGCGCGCTGCAGGAAGGTCGAGTAGATCGCGCAGAACGGCCGATAGCCCTGCGCCGCCAATCCAGCCGCGAAGGTCACTGCATGCTGCTCGGCGATGCCCACGTCGAAGGTGCGGGTCGGAAACTCGGCGTCGAACTTGTCGAGCCCGGTGCCGGACGGCATCGCCGCGGTGATCGCGACGATCTTCTCGTCGCGCCGTGCCTCGTCGCACAGCGCCTTGGCGAACACGGCGGTGTAACTCGGCGGCCCGCCGCCCGGCCCCTTGTCCTGCCGGCCCGAAACCACGTCGAACTTGACGACGCCATGATACTTATCGGCCGCGGCTTCGGCCGGGCCATAGCCCTTGCCCTTTTTGGTGACGACATGGACCAGCATCGGCCCTTCGTCGGCATCCCGGACATTCTCGAGGATGTCGACCAGGCCGACGACATCGTGACCGTCGACCGGTCCGACGTAATAAAAGCCCAGTTCCTCGAACAGCGTTCCGCCGGTCGCCATGCCGCGCGCGAATTCCTCGGCCTTGCTCGCGGCGCGGTGGACGCGCTTGCTGAGCCGCTTCGCCACCCGCCGCGCGAAATCGCGCACGGTCAGATATTTGCCCGACGACACCAGCCGCGCGAGATAATGCGATAGCCCGCCGACTGGCGGCGCGATCGACATGTCGTTGTCGTTGAGGATGACGATCAGCCGGTTGCCCGCCGCATGGGCGTTGTTCATCGCCTCATAGGCCATTCCCGCGCTCATCGCCCCGTCGCCGATCACCGCGATGGCGCGGCCGGGCTCGTCCGACAGCTTGCTGGCGATGGCGAAGCCCAGCGCGGCGGAGATCGACGTCGATGAATGCGCCGCGCCGAACGGATCATATTCGCTCTCGCTCCTCCGCGTAAACCCGCTCAGCCCACCACCTTGGCGCAGCGTGCGGATGCGCTCGCGGCGGCCGGTGACGATCTTGTGCGGATAGGCCTGATGGCCGACGTCCCAGATCAGCTTGTCGCGCGGCGTCTCGAACACATGGTGAATGGCGACGGTCAGTTCGACCACGCCAAGCCCCGCACCCAAATGTCCGCCGGTCACCGACACCGCCGAGATCATCTCCTGGCGAAGTTCGTCGGCCAGTTGCGGCAGCTCGGCCTTGGGCAGCGCGCGGATGTCGGCGGGCAACTGGATCGTGTCGAGCAGCGGCGTGTCGGGTCGGTCGGACATGGCGTCGCCCTACCCGTTTCAATCGTTGCCGAACAGCCTCAGCCGCATGTCTCGCATTTGCCGCGCACCTCGACGATCGGACGCGACGTCTTGAAACCAGCGCCGGCCGCCGCGTCGCGGACGCCGCCGGTCAGCCGGTCGTCGTCGATATGCGTAATCTGACCGCACCCGTCGCAAATGAGGAAGATGCAATCGTGCAGGCAACCCGGATGTGCATTGGCGACATAGGCGTTGGCGCTTTCCACGCGCATTGCCAGGTTGGAGGCGACGAACAGGTCGAGGATGCGATAGACGCTGTTCGCGGCCACCCGCCGCCTCTGCGCCGCCGACACGGCTTCCGCGACGTCATAGGCCGACGCCGGCCGGTCGAAGGCGGCGAGCGCATCGAACACCGCCGCGCGCATTCCCGTCCACTGCTCGCCTTGCTCGATCAGCTGCTCGCGCGCCGCATCCTTGAGCGACTCGCCTTCATGAAGGTGATGATCGTGGCGGCCCATCGCCTTGAAATAAGCCGCCGGGGAGGCCGCGGCAAGGCGCGCTACTCGGCGGCGATCCCGTTGAGCCGGTGGCCGAGCGCGAGCAACAACACTCCGGTCATCGTGTACATCGCCTCGCCGCCGCCATCGGGCATGGCGAGCGCGCCGGCCATCACGCCGAGACCAAGGCCGCCAACCGCGCTCGGCATCATGAAACCATGATCGAGGATTCCCCGCCCGAGCGCCACCGCGCCGATCGTCATGGCGATCGTCAAGCCGACTTCGTGAACTAGAGGCGATCCCAATATCCCTCCGGCCGAGGCGAGAATGGCGACCAGCACTGTCGTCGCGATGCAGTGGACGAGGCACAGGCCCGACAGACCGATCGCGAACCGGTCCATCTGCCGAATCGAATGCGGATGCGCGAGCGTGGCCATGACCAAGCCTGTATAGCCATTCATCATCGAGGTTACAATATCACATCGCACTCGGTTGCATGGTGCAACCTGGCTTGTCTCGCCACCCGGCGCGGAGCATAGGCGCCGCGATGGACGCTGCCCTCTTGTCACCGACCGACAGCGCTGCCCCGCAGACTCGCTCCCGACCCGACGCCATCGCTCACTGGTTGCTGCTAATTGCGGCGCTGGTGTTCGCGATGGTGGTGGTCGGCGGCATCACGCGGCTGACCGAAAGCGGACTGTCCATCACCGAATGGAAGCCGATCAGCGGCGCGCTGCCGCCGCTCGGCCATGCCGACTGGCTGGCCGAGTTCGCGCGCTATCAGGCGACCCCGCAATATCGGCAGGTCAGCGGGCCGGCCGGGATGACTCTCGGGGATTTCCAGTTCATCTATTTCTGGGAGTGGGTTCATCGGTTGCTCGCCCGGTTGATCGGCGTGGCGTTCGCGCTGCCGCTGCTGTGGTTCGCGGTGCGGCGGGAGATTCCGCGCGGCTACGGGTGGCGGCTGATCGCGCTGTTCGCGCTCGGCGGCTTTCAGGGCGCGCTCGGCTGGTACATGGTTCAGTCGGGCCTGGTGAACCGCACCGAGGTCAGTCACTTCCGTCTCTCGGCCCATCTCCTCTCGGCGCTGCTGATCCTCGGCGGATGCCTGTGGACCGCGCTCGACTTGAAGCAGTTAGCCGCCAATGGCGAGAACCGTCCCGCTCGCCTGACCGTCTTCGGTCTCGGCGCGCTCGCCGCGGTATCGGTGCAAATCATGCTGGGTGCCTGGGTCGCCGGCCTCCGCGCCGGCCAGGTCGCCAGCAGCTGGCCATTGATGAACGACCATTTCCTGCCGGAAGGGATCGACTGGTCGAGCGGCGCTCTGTTCGCCTTCACCCACGATCCCTTCCTGATCCACTTCGTCCACCGCTGGTGGGCCTGGGGCGTGGTCGCGGTGCTGGTCCTGTTCAGCCGGCACGTGAAGGCGGCTGGCGGACGGTGCGCGTCCATCGCCATCCACTCGGCGTTCGGAACGCAGATCCTACTCGGCATCGCGACGGTCATGAGCGGCGTTGCGATCGGTCTAGCCGTCGCTCACCAGGCGGTCGGCGCACTGCTGCTCGCCGCGACGGTGTGGGGTGCGCACGTCGTCGGGAGACCTCTGCCCGAGCGTGAAGCAGGGGCAATGCAGCGAAACCGTCCAATGAGGAGTCACAGATGAGCGAACCCGAATATACGCCGCCCGCCGTGTGGACGTGGGACAAGGCAAGCGGCGGCCAGTTCGCCAATATCAATCGGCCGATCGCCGGCGCGACTCACGACAAGGAACTGCCGGTCGGCAATCATCCCTTCCAGCTCTATTCGCTGGCGACACCCAACGGCGTCAAAGTGACGGTCATGTTCGAGGAATTGCTCGCGCTCGGCCACGGCGCTGCGGAATATGACGCCTGGCCGATCCGCATCGGCGAGGGCGATCAGTTCGGCAGCGGCTTCGTCGCGATCAACCCCAACTCAAAGATCCCGGCGCTGGTCGACCGCAGCGGGCCCGAGCCGATCCGCATCTTCGAATCCGGCGCGATCCTGATGCACCTCGCGGAGAAATTCGGTGCGTTCCTGCCCGCGAGCGGCGCTGCCCGAGCGGAAGCCCTGTCGTGGCTGTTCTGGCAGATGGGCAGCGCGCCCTATCTCGGCGGCGGCTTCGGTCATTTCTACGCCTACGCACCGGCGAAGTATGAATATGCGATCAACCGCTTCACGATGGAGGCGAAGCGGCAGCTCGACGTGCTCGACCGGCGGCTCGCGAACAGCGAATATGTCGCTGGGCCGGACTATGGCATCGCCGACGTCGCGATCTGGCCGTGGTACGGACAAGTCGCGCTCGGGCTGGCCTACGACGCCGCTGAGTTCCTCCAGGTGCAGGACTATCGCCACCTCCAGCGCTGGGCAAAAGCGATCGCCGAGCGGCCTGCGGTCAAGCGCGGACGGATGGTCAATCGGCTGACCGGCGAGCCCGCCGAGCAGCTCCACGAGCGCCACGATGCCGGTGATTTCGAGACGCGGACTCAGGACAAATTCGCGCCGGCCGAGGAGACGCAAAACGCATAGGGTATGATTTTACCCGCCCGGAATTGCCCGGATTTGCTTGACTTCGGCGCCTCTCGCTCGCATTAGCCCGGCCACGGCGCTTGCCCCCGGGGCCGGCGCCTTTTCCATTCGAGAGGTCTTACCGCCATGAAGGCGCTGATGAAGACCACCAAGTCGGCCAAGCCGCACGAGGTGGAGAAGAAATGGCATCTGATCGATGCCGACGGGCTGGTCGTCGGGCGGCTCGCCTCGATCGTCGCCAACATCCTGCGCGGCAAGCACAAGCCGAGCTTCACCCCGCACGTCGACTGCGGCGACCATGTCGTCATCGTCAACGCGGACAAGGTCCGCTTCACCGGCCGCAAGCTGCAGAACAAAATTTACTACAAGCACACCGGCTATATCGGCGGGCTCAAGGAAGTCACCGCCGCCAAGATCCTCGAGGGTCGTTTCCCCGAGCGCGTGATCGAAAAGGCGGTCGAGCGGATGATCCCGCGCGGCCCGCTCGGGCGCGACCAGATGCGCGCGCTACACCTCTATAATGGCACCGACCATCCGCACGGCGGCCAGAGCCCCGAAACGCTCGACGTCGCGGGCATGAACCGCAAGAACAAGGTGGGCGCATAAGATGGCCGACAAGAAATCGCTTTCCGACCTCGGCTCGCTGACCGGCCAGGCGGAGGAGACGCCGGCCGACGCGGCCGCTTCGGTCGAGACGGCCGCGCCCGCGACTACGGACGAAGCGGCGGTCGCGCCGGTGTCGACGCAAGGGCCGCAGATCGAGGCCGTGCTTCGCGAGCAGCAGCTCGACAAGCAGGGCCGCGCCTATGCCACCGGCCGCCGCAAGGACGCCGTCGCGCGCGTCTGGCTGAAGCCGGGATCGGGCAAGATCGTCGTCAACGGCCGCGAGCAGGAAGTCTATTTCGCGCGTCCGACGCTGCGCCTGGTGATCAACCAGCCGTTCGGAATCACCGACCGGTCGGGCCAGTACGACGTCATCGCCACGGTCAAGGGCGGTGGCCTCTCGGGCCAGGCGGGCGCGGTGCTGCACGGCATCGCCCAGGCCCTGTCGCGCTATGAGCCGGTGCTTCGCACCACGGTCAAGCGCGCCGGCTTCCTGACCCGCGACCCGCGCGTCGTCGAGCGCAAGAAGTACGGCCGCGCCAAAGCGCGCAAGTCGTTCCAGTTCAGCAAGCGGTAAAGCCAAGCCGCCGAGCGTAGCGACGCCGACGCGAAGCGTCGCCGGAGTAGCGCGAAGAGACGGCGCAGGCCGGCCGACCGGCGCGAAGCGACCGGATCGACGTCACGGGATTTACTCCCGTGACGGCTTTGGTGGAGATGAGAGGCGGTCCGGACCATCCGGGCCGCCTTTTTTCTTATCCGGCGCGGCGCCAAGCTGACGTCGGACCGCCCGGAATTACCCGGCGAATGTTCCCAATGTTCACGGTAACGAGCAACTTTCGCACTCACGTTCCACCGTCGTGCAAAGGATCGAATCAGCAATAAGAAACAGCCGGCTCGGGCATGGCACGATCACTGAGCTGTAGGACAGGCTTTTCGGCCAATACCTCGGACCGGGGGCAACGGGACATCCGATCGAGAAGCTTCAGGAGTGCGGCCTTCGGAGTGCGACCAGTTCTCGTGCGCGCTGGATGGTTAGGATCAAGCCCAGGCCGAGGAGAATAATCGTCTGAGGCTGGGTGAGAAGGTCGGGGCTGGCGCGCGCCAGCAGAGCGCCAAGCACGAGAATGGAAAGGCTCCCGGTAAGCGCGGCGCAGATCTGAATTCCGGTCACGGACCTGCTCGTCGCCAAGTTCGCGAGGCCGGTGACTACGAGCAGAAAACCGGCCGACGCGAACCAGATGCGTCGTTCGGTAGGTGCGGTGAAAGCCGCATGGCCGACCAAAAGGTGTGCCAGACCGAGGAGGCAAACCAACCAGCTGGCGAGTCGATCGACCAAGCGCATGCCATCTTTCCCAAGTGCAGCTTGTGGCTGACTTGATTGACGTCCGCAATAGATCGTTACGGACCATCAGATCGTCAGCACGCCTGCCCATGTCCTTTACCGATTCACCGTCGCCATCCTCTTCGCGTGGTAGCGGTCGCCGGCTGCCCGCCGAGAGGATGCGGTTTAGCCGCTGCAGCTCATCCTCGCTCAATATCACTTGCGTCGCGCGATATTCTGGTCGAGGTACTTCTGCCGCTTGGTGCCGGGGATCGGCACGATGTCGTTGCCCCGCGCCAATCCCAGGCGAGCGCGGGCTGGGCGGCGGTGACGCGTTTTTCTTTGCATCTTTTTCCAAGCACCTTATCCCCTTTTTCGTGCCTTATCGTCCTATGGGGATAAATTATGAGAATACATCCGCTTGGTGGGGAATCGATCCGGCGGCTCATCGATGCTGAGCAACGCTTTGGGGTCTTTCGCGCGGCCAACAGGAAGTTGCGGCATTCCTTCCGCGGTTCGATGCACTGGAAGACAGTCCAAGGCCGCGATTATCTTTATCACAAAGTGTCCGGCGTCTCGAAGAGCCTCGGACTTCGGACGGGTGAAACGCAGCGTGTCTACGATTCCTTCGTTGCAGGCCGGGATGCACTGAAGGCGCGGCTGGCGCAGCTGGACAAGGCGATCCGCGATGCCGCGCCCGTTGACCGGGCAATGGGGCTGGGCCGCGTTCCCACCACGGTCGCGAAGATCATCCGAAAGCTCGACGATCATGATTTTCTCAGCCACGGGATTTCGATTGTCGGCACCAATGCTTTGTTCGCCTACGAACGGATGGCGGGCGGCCATTTTGAAGGCGGCTTGCTGGCAACCGGCGACGTCGATCTCCTCATCGACGCCCGGCAGCGATTACGCTTGGTCAGTCCCTCCCAGACCAGTGACGGACTGTCCGCCATCCTCCGCCAAGTCGACAAGAGCTTCTCGGCGGTGGCGCCAGGAGCGTTTCGTGCGGTCAACGATTCGGGCCTAACGGTGGATTTGATCCAACCTATGCCCAAATCCCCGTCCCAGCAGCGATCTCCAGCTCGCGTCGGAGACAGCGACGACCTCACGGCGATCGAGATCGAGGGGCTGCAATGGCTTCAGAATGCGCCGCAGCACGAAGTGGTCGCGATCGATGAAAGAGGCTTTCCGCTGATGCTTGCCGTTCCAGACCCCCGGGCGTTCGCTCTCCACAAGCTGTGGGTCAGCGAACGGCCGGATCGCGATCCCCTCAAGGCCAGACGCGACCGCGCCCAGGCACAGGCCATCGCAACCATCATCAAGCGTTATTTGCCAGACTTAAGTTTCGACGACGCAAGCCTCACCGCGGTTCCGTTGGAACTGACGCGGCGCGCAGTCGAATTGACGGCCTCAACTGACGACAGCACTGCTGACGATTGGCGCTGACGACTGCTCTGCTCCTCAATCCATTGCCGCATGGGGTGTTTCGCCGCTCTTGCCGGGCTTGGGCGGGCGCAGCAGCAGGACGAGCGGGATCGCCGCGAACGTCACCCACATCATCAGCCTGAAATCGTCGAGATAGGCGATGAACGCGGCCTGGCGGTTGATCTCGGCGTCGATCATCGCGAACGCCGCCTGCGCCGGAAGCCCGAACTGCTCGGTCATCGCTGTGACCAGCTGCGGGAAGGTCGCGGTCGAGACATGCTGGCCGATGTCGGCATGGGCGGTCTGACCGTTTCGGATCAGCTCCGCCGTGACC
>JAIVIZ010000001.1 GCA_020200315.1 Sphingomonadales bacterium
CCGCTTCCTCCGTCCAGGCGGGCTTCACCAACACCGGCACCATCAACGTTACGAGCGGATACGCGGCGGTCGGCGTATACGGCCAATCCTCGGTTAGCTTCAGCAACAGCGGTACGATCAATGCGCAGGGCACGACGCTGGCCGAAGGCGTGCACTGGGACAACACGAAGGCGACCAGCTTCGTCAATAGCGGTCAGATCGTCGCTATCACGGCGGCGAGTTCGCAATACTCCAGCATCGGCCTATCCCAGAACCTGTCAGCCACGTCTGCCGCGGTCACGTTCGACGTCACGAACAGCGGCTCTATCCAAGCCGATATCGCGATCTATGCCGATTTCGGGACTTCCGGTTTGGTCGCCGATCATATCCACAACAGCGGAACGATCACCGGCGAGATCATTCTGTCGTCGGGCAACGACATCATCGACAACAGCAGTCAGATCATTGGCGACGTGACGCTGGGTGACGGCAATGACAGCTACAATGGCGGTTCGGGCGTTCTCCAGGGAACGCTTTACGCCGGTGCCGGCAACGATCTGCTGATCGGCGGCAGCGCTACCGACACGTTCGTCGGCGGCGACGGCGATGATATGCTCACCGGCGGCGGCGGGGCGGACACGCTCACCGGCGGCGCCGGCAACGACAGCTTCCGCGATTCGGCTGCCGGGCATAGCGGCGACACCATCACCGATTTCGCGCGCGGCGACCATCTCATCGTCACGGATGCGAGCCTTGCAGGCTTCACTTTCTCGCTCAGCGGCACGACGCTCAACTACACTGGCGGCTCGCTCACACTGGCGAATGCGCCGACCGGCACCTTGGTGGCAACAGCGGCAGCCGGCGGCGGAGTCGATCTCCATTTCACCTCTCCCGCAACGAATGATTTCAATGGCGACGGCCGTAGCGACATTCTGTGGCGCGAGGATGCGGGAGCACTCTCCGACTGGCTCGGCACTGCCGTGGGCGGCTTCACCGGCAACGACGCGAACGCCTTCTCGCAGGCGCCGACGAGCTGGCACATCGCCGGAAGCGGCGATTTCAATGGCGACGGACGAGTCGACGTCCTGTGGCGAAGCGACAGCGGCGCGCTCAGCGACTGGCTGGCGACCGCGTCGGGCGGGTTCACGCCGAACGACGCCAATGCCTATGCGCTGGTGCCAACCAGCTGGCATGTGGTGGGCACCGGCGACTTCAACGGCGATGGCCGCGCGGATATTCTATGGCGCAACGATGCGGGTATTCTCAGCGACTGGCTGGCGACCGCAAGCGGCGGCTTCAGCGCCAATGATGCGAATGCTTTTGCGCAAGTGTCGACCAGCTGGACAGTGGTCGGTACCGGCGACTTCAATGGGGACGGGCGCGCGGACATCCTGTGGCGCAATGACGCCGGTGTGCTCAGCGACTGGCTGGGGACCGCGTCGGGCGGGTTCGCTGCGAACGACGCCAACGCCTCCGTGACGGTTGCGGCCAGCTGGCACGTCGCGGGCACCGGCGACTTCAACGGCGATGGCCGCGACGATATTCTGTGGCGCAGCGACGGCGGTGAGCTCAGCGACTGGCTGGGCACTGTCAATGGCGGGTTCACGCCCAACAACTCGAACGCGCTTCATCAGGTCGCGACCGATTGGAGCGTTGCTGCGGTTGGCGACTATGACGGAGACGGTAGGGATGACATATTGTGGCGCGACGGCGGGGGGTCGCTGACGGACTGGCTGGGCACCTCCGCTGGCGGCTTCACGGTCAACGATGTCAACGCTTATCAGGTCGTCGCAACTAACTGGCACGTCCAGGCTGCTGCGTTGATCTGATCAATCTGTTGGCTGACGAGGGTTTACTTCGAGCAGGCCTTGCCGGTTCGGGTGCAGAAGGCCGCCAGCACGTCCTTTTTGAAGTCCATCCCGGCGAGTCCTTCCATCGTCGCGGCAATGACCTTCGGCTGGACCGCCCGGTGGCGCGCCGCAACCGGGCTTTCGGCGAACGCCACAAGGGCCTTGAGGTCGCGCGTCGAGAGAAGCGTCGCATAGCTGTAACCTTCAAGCGCCATGACGCGATCGATGCCTCGCCTGGCGACGTCGGTGGCCGTTGCACGTAGCTGCGCTTGGTCGGCGGTGCTCATCCCCTTCTGGGAGGCGACAAGCTCTTCCGTGTCCTTCTGCACCATCAACGGCAGAAGGACTCCGAGTGTACCAGTCCGTGCGAGTCGGACGCCAAGTGCCTCGGCCTCCGGTGAAACCGTTGGAGCGGCGGCGAGCGCCAAACCGATGACGAAACTCATCATACGCTTTCACCTCCCATCGCTGCGCGCTCCAGCCGGCGCAGCAACCTGTCGAGCATCTGCCGCTCCGCAAGCGTGACATCCTTGAACAGCTCCGCTTCGGTGGCAAGCGCCATCGGTACGATTTCCGCGTAGAGCGCGCGCCCGTCATCGGTTAGCGACAGCAGGTGCGAGCGGCCGTCGCCGGGATTGGCTGCGGTCGCGACCAGGCCGCGTTCGATCAGCGCGCTTGCGGCGCGGCTGACGGTGATCTTGTCCATCCGCGTCTTCTCGCCAAGCAGGGCCGGCGTGATCCGGTCCGACTCGGCGAGGATCGTGACCAGCCGCCATTCCGGAATCTTGAGTCCGAACCGCCTGCGGTAGGCATTGGAGATGCGGGTCGATACGGCGTTCGATGCGACCGACAGGCGGTACGGAAGAAAGCGGTCGAGCGTGAGACGCCGAGCCGTCATGCTTGACCGTCGCAGCATGCGCAGTTAGTTTCAATTGCAACGATCACTGGAGCGCAATCATGGCGGACAATCCCCTCGGCCTCGATGGATTTGCCTTCGTGGAATTCACCGGCCCGGACCCCGAGGCGTTGGCCGCCTTGTTTCTTGCCATGGGGTTCACCCACCTGTCCAATCACCGTTCGAAGAATGTCCGTCGTTATGCGCAGGGCGACATCAACTTTCTGCTGAACATGGAGCCGTCCGGTCAGGTCGGCGACTTTCGCGCAGCGCATGGACCGAGTGCTAACGCAATGGCGTTTCGCGTCGCCGACAGCGGAAAGGCGCTGGCCCTCGCAGTCGAGCGCGGCGCGAAGCCAGTCGAAGGACAGGCTGGGCCAGGTGAGCTCAACTTGCCAGGCGTCGAAGGAATCGGCGGCTCCAATCTCTATCTCGTCGACGAGCGCGGGCCCGCGACAATCTGGGATATCGATTTCGAGCCGGTGCCGGGCGCCGTGGCGGACGATCGCACGGTCGGCCTGCACACGCTCGACCACCTCACCCACAACGTCAATCGTGGGCGAATGGCGCATTGGGCGGATTTCTACGAGCGAGTCTTCGACTTCCGGGAAATCCGCTATTTCGATATTGAAGGGCAATCGACCGGGCTCTTTTCCAAAGCGATGACCGCCCCCGACGAAAAGATCCGCATTCCGCTCAACGAAAGCCAGGACGAGCATAGCCAAATCGAGGAATTTCTGCGCGAATATAAGGGCGAGGGCATTCAGCATCTTGCGCTCGCGACGGACGATATTTTTGCGACCGTCGACAAGCTCCGCGCCAATGGCATCCGCTTCCAGGATACCAATGATTCCTACTTCGACCTGATCGACCAGCGCGTTCCCGGGCACGATCATGACGTCGAGCAGATGCGCAAGCGGCGCATCCTGATCGACGGCTCGCCCGAAACCGGCGAAGGATTGCTGCTGCAGATTTTCACCGAAGCGGCCGAGCGCCAGCCATTCCGCCTATAGCCGGTACGAAGGCGCACGATCGTTCGCGCCCGGCACCAGCGAGCAGCCGCTTGCCCCGAACCGCATGCGCTGGTCGCCCCTGCCGCCCGTCGCGCCGAGCACGGACCTGATCGACGGCATGACGACGATGGTTGCCAATTGCGATCCGGCGAGCCTCAAGGGCGTTGCGGTGCACATCTATCGCGCCAACACGGACATGGATCGTCGCGTGTTCGTCGATGCCGACGGCGAGCTGCTGTTCATTCCGCAGCGCGGCGCGGTCGAACTTGTGACCGAGCTCGGCCGGATGCTGGTCTCGCCCGGCGAGATCGCGCTCGTGCCCCGCGGCGTCCGCTTCCGGGCGCTGCTGCCGGATGGCGAAGCGTGTGGCTATGTCGCCGAGAACCATGGCGCGCTGTTCCGCCTGCCCGAACTCGGCCCGATCGGCTCCAACGGCCTCGCCAATGCTCGCGACTTGGAGACTCCGCAGGCCTGGTTCGAAGACAATGACGGGGCGTGTGAGGTCGTCCAGAAATTCCTTGGCAGCCTGTGGACCGTGACGCTCGACCACAGTCCGCTCGACGTGGTCGCCTGGCACGGCAACCTCGTTCCGTGGAAATATGATCTGGCGCGGTTCAACGCCATCGGTACGGTCAGCTTCGATCATCCCGACCCGTCGATTTTCACCGTGCTGACCAGTCCAAGCGAGACTCCCGGCCGCGCCAACTGCGATTTCGTCGTTTTTCCGCCTCGCTGGATGGTCGCGGAGGACACGTTCCGTCCACCCTGGTTCCACCGCAACATCATGTCGGAAGCGATGGGGCTGATCGCGGGCGCTTACGACGCCAAAGCGGAGGGGTTTGAGCCCGGGGGGCTATCGCTCCACAACATGATGAGCGCGCACGGCCCCGATCTCGACAGCTGGAAGGCCGCGACCGCCGCCGAACTGAAGCCGCACAAGATCGATGGTGCGCTCGCCTTCATGGTCGAAAGCTGCTGGCCGTTCGTGCCCACGGAGCAAGCGCTCGCGACCGCGCAGCCCGACTATGACGGCGCGTGGAGCAGCTTCCCCAAGGCGCGGCTGCCTTAAACTGTTTCGGCCCTCCGCCGGCATATTTCGTCACCAAACCGCGCAGCGCGATCGAGCGCCGTGCTCAGGTCCGCGACGAGGTCGGCCACGTCCTCAATTCCGATCGACAGGCGGATCAGCGACGGACTGATCCCCGCCGCAGTGCGCGCCTCGTCGCTCATCGCCGCGTGGGTCATTGTCGCCGGATGCGCGATCAGGCTTTCGACGCCCCCCAGCGACTCGGCAAGCGTGAAACAGTGCAGCCCCTCGACCAGTGCGCGCACCGCTTCCTCGCCGCCCCTCACTTCGAATGACAGCATCGCGCCGAAGCCGTGCTGCTGCCGAGCGGCGATGTCGTGGCCGGGATGCGACTCAAGGCCGGGATAGTAAACGCGCTCGACCGCTTCGTGGCGCGACAGCAGTTCGACGACTGCCGCCGTATTCTCTTGGTGAACCCGTAGTCGCGCGTCGAGCGTGCGCAGTCCGCGCAGCGTGAGATAGGAGTCGAACGGCGCACCGGTAATGCCGAGCGCATTGGCCCACCAGCGCATCTGCTCGTGGACCCCTTGATCCTTCGCAACGACGGCGCCGCCGACCACGTCGCTGTGGCCGTTGATATATTTGGTGGTCGAATGGACGACCACGTCCGCGCCATGGTCGATGGGGCGCTGTAGCAACGGCGACAGAAAAGTATTGTCGACCGCGATTTTCGCATTCGTGGCGTGGGCGGCACTGATGACCGCGCCGAGATCGGTCAAGCGGAGCAGGGGATTTGATGGGGTTTCGAGCCATATCAGCGAAGGTTTGCTCTCCAGCAGTGGACCGAGGCTGGTCACGTCCGTGAAGTCGCAGGTCACCAGTTCGAACATGCTCTTGCCGGCAAGCGCATGAAATAGCCGCCAGCTACCGCCATAGCAGTCGTGGGGGACCAGCAGGCGGTCGCCGGGGGAGAGCAGCGCGTGAAGGACGAGCGTGATCGCGCCCATGCCGGTCGCCGTCACCGTGCCGCCGGACCCGCCTTCGAGCGCTGCGAGGGCGTCGCCGAGCTGGTCGCGGGTCGGGTTGCCGCTGCGGCTGTAATCATAATCGCGCTTGCCGCCGAGGCCATCGAAGGTGAAGTTCGACGACAGGACGATCGGCGGCACGACTGCGCCATATGAGGTGTCGCTGTCTATCCCGGCGCGCACCGCGCGGGTAGTTGGGTGGAGAGGGTCGGTCATTGAGCGGACTCCAGCGAAGCAATGAATTCGGTGAGGATTGCAGAGACTTGATCCTGCTCTTTCAGGAAAGCGTCGTGGCCGAACAGGCTTGGCAGGACGATGAATCTCGCTTGCGGGACATGGTCGGCGAGCGCCCGAATATCCTCCATCGGAACGAGCCAGTCGCTTTCGACCGCGACGAAGATGCAGGGAAGGTTCAGCTGGCTCGCCTCCATCTGGTGAAGGTCGATCGATTCGGACAGGCGGCGATACGCCACCGCCGACGTTCGCGCTGCAGAGCGGGCACCTTGGAAGTCCAGATAATCTTCCGCCGACACTCGAACGGACAAACCTTCCACGGACGGGGCCGCATCGAACCGCTGGCGATATTCGTCGGCAGTGCGATAGGTCAGCATCGCAAGGGCGCGAGCAAGTGCGACTCCCGCCGCCGGATCGTCGGCGCGCTCGCCGAGCGCGATCGCCTTCCGCTGAAGCGAACGGCAGGCGCTTGAGAAAGGATGCGCTCGCTCGCTCGCGCTGATCGCCAGCAGCTGTTCGCAACGGTGGGGAAACAGCACTGCAAAATGGAGTCCGACCATTGCGCCATACGACGCCCCCGCGAACCCGGCCGCGCGAACGATGCCGAGTGCGTCGAGCACCGCCGCAATCGCGAGCGCCTGATCGGTGGGATCGATCGGACAGTCGAGCGCTCCGTCGGAGCCGATCCAGTCGATTGCGAGTATCCGAGCGG
The DNA here is from genome assembly GCA_020200315.1 of Sphingomonadales bacterium. Classification (GTDB taxonomy): domain Bacteria; phylum Pseudomonadota; class Alphaproteobacteria; order Sphingomonadales; family Sphingomonadaceae; genus Sphingomicrobium. The sequence goes on from JAIVIZ010000001.1 coordinate 6,736, forward strand.
CGGAGAGCGCTGTCTTCTGGCATTCCCACCAGCCCGACTCGGCAAACTCGTCCGATGAGATGACGTGCCGCCCGGCCGAAATGCCGCCCGCGACGATGAGCACCGGCGCGCGCGCCGGCCCAACAATCTCGTACCCTATGCTGACCGAGCGGGCGCCGGCATAGCGCAGCGGCAGGATGACCTCCAACGCGCCGCCTAGGGCCATTTGATCGCCCTGGCGCACGGTCGTGAAGGTGGTTTGCTGAACGGCCATTGTCATCCGCCCCCTTGCCACACGGCGGCGTTCCGAGCGAGCGACGCCCGCTGCAGGTCCATGATGTCAGCAAATACCGATGCGGCCGTCGGCCAGCGCCCGGCGCCCTTGCCGTGAAGCGTATGCCGGCACCCATTGGCGGCGGTGACGACGAAGACATTCTCCTCGCCGCGAGCGCGAGCGAGCAGATTGCCGACGGGAAGGCTTTCGATCCGCACGGCGGCAACGATTCCGCCATCCCGCTCGCGCCAGCAGCGGCCGATTTGCTTCAGCACTTCGCCGCGGGCGTGCGCGGCCTGCGCATCCGCAATGGACACCCCGCGCAACGATTGCCTGGCGATCGATTGAACCGATAGTCCGTTCCCGAAGCAGGCGCGGGCGAGCAGCGACAACTTGTGTGCCGTATCATGGCCGTCGATATCGGCGCTGGGCTCGGCTTCGGCAAAACCCAGCGCCTGCGCCTCGTGCACCGCTTCGTCGAACCCGCAGCCCTGCTCAAGCCGACCCAGAATGAAGTTGGAGGTGCCGTTCATGATACCTTCGACCGCTGACACGCCGCCATCGGTGCGCAGACGGCCAATGGCTTCGAGCACCGGAACGCCGCCGCCGACCGCACCCGAATGGAGCAAAGATGCGCCGCCGGCGCTCGCCGCTGCAGCGAGCAGGTCATGGTGCTGCGCGACCAGCGCCTTGTTGGCGGTCACCAGACTGGCGCCATTACGAAGTGCGGCGGCGACCAGTTCGGCCATCGGATCGGCACCGCCGACCAGTTCGACGACGATGTCGGGATCGCCCGCAAGCGCTTCGGTAGGATTGGAGGTGAAGCACGCGGCCTCTCCGGCGTGGTCGGCGGGACGGCGGACGAGCACTGGATTGAGTTCGAACAGATCCGGCCGCTCCAGCAGCTGCGCAAGCACGCCGCCGCCGACGGTGCCGCAGCCGAGCAGCGCGACGCGCAGCCTAGCGCCCCGCAGCGGCAACGATTTCCGCGCGGGCAAATTGGCGATCGTAGTCGCTTGCGCTGCGCCCATCGCGGCGACCTCGATCAGCACGTCGTCTTGTTGCGCGGCGAGGATCGCCTTGGGCTGGATCAGCCCGCTGCTCGCCGCCGCTGCTTCGGCATAGCCTACCTCCGAATAGCGCTCGGCGTGCGGGTTCTTGACCGGGTCCTCAGCGTAAACGCCGTCGACATCCTTGATCAAACGCGCTCGGTGCGCCCCGAGGCGATCGGCGAAAAACACCGCGGAAAGGTCCGTGCCGCCTCGGCCCAAGGTGACGACGCCGTGTTCGGCATGTCCCGCGGTGAATCCTGGAACGACGACGACCTCGTGGTCGCGCAGCTTGGCCCACACCGCACCGGCATCCAGATCGGTCAAATTCGAATCCAGCGGTTGGCCCTCGGCCAACAATCCCATTTCATGGGGGTCCATCGTCGTGACGCGAACCCCGACACGGTTGAGCGCGAGCGCCGCCAGCGCCGCCGAACGAAGCTCGCCGACCCGCGCGAGGCGGGCGAGGAGGGCAGGGCAGTCGCCGCCGACCCGGGCGCCCTGGCTCAACAAAGCATCGGTCTCGCCATGGAGGGCGGAGACCACCGCGACGACCTTCTCCCCCTGGCGGACGTGCCGATAAATCTCCAGCGCGACGGCGGCATAATCCGTCTCGGCGCCAAGCACCGAGCTTCCGAATTTAAGCACGCACAGGCGCTGCCCCTCGGCGGCGGTGATTGATGCCGGTACGGCTTGGAGGATGGGCTGAGTCATTGTCGAAGCGCTTTCTGTCGGATCGAAGTTCGGTCCGGCGAGCGCGGGCATTAAAAAACCCGCTCGCCGTGGGGAGCGGGTCGGTCGAGCCTGGTTCCTTCAAACCGCCGTCAGCCGCTTCCTCCCGCCATGGCGGTCATCATCATCATCATGGCGGTCATGGTCGAGGCGCGCGGCAGCGCCGGGGCACGAGACGTGCGAAGGGTCATCGAAAGATCGGTCTCAGCCATTGCGCATTGCCAATGCGTCGGATCGACCAGCTGCGTCAACCGGATAAAGCCGGACAATCAGTTCCATCGAGTCGACCCGGGTAGCAACATCCAGCGATCACCGGACCTGCCTTGACACCTATCTCCCTCATGACCAGCGATACGGCGACGCCACGGTTGCGTCACCAAAGGAGCGGGACATGCGCAAGGGGCAGGAGCCAGGCAGCGCTTCGCTTGCGCCCTGCCGCCTATTTACATTCGTTCGATGACAACCTCATTCGCTGAGGGATTCAGTCGGAGAGTCCGATGTGCTGAACGCTTTTCGATGATCGGCGACAGGATGACGGCCAGCCGGTCGGGCGCGCTGACCGGCTTGATCGAGGTGCCCGGCGACAAGTCCATGTCGCACCGGGCGTTAGTCCTCGGCGGGCTCGCTAACGGGGAAACGCGGATTAGCGGCCTGCTTGAGAGTGACGACGTCCTGCGCACCGCCGCCGCCGTCGCCGCGCTGGGGGCAGAGATCGAGCGGCTCGGACCGGGCAAATGGCGCGTGGCCGGCGGAGAATGGCGCAGCCCGTCGGCGCCCATCGACTGCGGCAATAGTGGCACCGGCGCGCGGCTTCTGATGGGCGCGGCGGCAGGCTTCCCGATCGAAGTGACCTTTTCCGGCGATGCGTCGCTGAGCGGCCGGCCGATGAGCCGGGTACTCGATCCGCTGCGCCGCATGGGTGCTTGGGTAGAAGCGGGCGAGGGTGACCGGCTGCCCGTGACGATCCGAGGAGGGGGCCTCAACGGGATCAACTTCGTCAACGAAAAGGCGTCCGCGCAGGTCAAGTCGGCGATCCTGTTTGCCGGGCTGCGGGCGGAAGGCGAAGTTGAGGTCGTCGAGCCTGTCCCCAGCCGCGATCACAGCGAGAACATGCTCCGCGCGTTCGGCTGCGACGTTCGCATCGAGGAGGGCACAATCAGGCTGGGCGAAAACCGCAGGTTGAGCGCCGTCGATGTGGCGATCCCGGGCGACCCTTCGTCCGCTGCTTTCCCGCTCGTCGCCGCGCTGATCTGCGCTGGCTCCGAAATCGTCACGCGCGGGGTGATGCTCAACCCGCTGCGCACGGGTTTGTTGATCTGCCTTCAGGAAATGGGCGCCGACATCCAACTGACCAACCAGCGCAGGGTCGGCGGCGAAGTCGTCGCCGACATCGTCGCGCGGTCTTCGCATTTGTCAGCCATCGAGGTCCCCGCCTCGCGAGCGCCGAGCATGATCGACGAATATCCGGTCCTCGCCATCGCCGCCGCTTCCGCAAGCGGCCGAAGCGTGATGCACGGCCTTGCCGAGCTGCGCGTCAAGGAAAGCGACCGCCTCGCCGCGATCGTCGCCGGACTCCGCGCCTGCGGGGTCGAGGCATGGGCCGACGGCGATAGTCTGATCGTCGAAGGAAGCGGCGGATCGCCACGCGGCGGCGCGACGATCGACGCGAACCACGATCACCGCATTGCGATGAGTTTCCTTGTTCTCGGCCTGACAAGCGAGGCGCCCGTCACAATCGTAGGCGCGGTGACAATTGCCAGCTCTTTCCCAGGCTTCGCCGCATCGATGCGCTTACTCGGCGCGGCGATCGGACCATGAAGCCCGTCTCGACTTTGTCGAGCGCCGCCTCCACCATTGCAACGATGCGCCCGCCCTCATCATCCTCGCGCCCAAGAGAGCGCCATGAGCTTTAACAGCTTCGGCCGCGTATTCCGCTTTTCAACCTGGGGCGAGAGCCACGGGCCGGCGATCGGTGCGGTCGTCGATGGCTGCCCGCCGGGGCTGGCGCTCAGCGAGGCGGACATCCAGCCGTGGCTCGACAAGCGCCGGCCGGGAAGCTCGCGCTTCACCACCCAGCGGCGTGAGCCCGACCAGGCGCGCATCCTCTCGGGCGTGTTCGAAGGCCGCACGACCGGAACGCCGATCAGCCTGATGATCGACAATGTCGACCAGCGGCCGAAGGATTATGCTGAGGTCGCGACCGGCTATCGTCCTGGTCATGCCGACTATGCCTATGACGCCAAATACAGTCTCCGTGACTGGCGCGGGGGTGGGCGGAGTTCGGCGCGCGAAACCGCATCGCGGGTCGCGGCCGGCGGAATCGCAAGGCTGGTCGTCCCCGAAGTTTCGATCCAGGGTTATGTCGTCGAGATCGGGGGCGATCCGATCGACCGCGGTTCTTTCGACACCGATCAGATCGCTTCCAACCCCTTCTTCTGTCCTGACGCGGCGGCGGCCACACGCTGGGAGGCGCTGGTCGACGGCACCCGCGCGGACGGCTCCTCGCTCGGGGCGATCGTCGAATGCATCGTGAGCGGTGTTCCGGCTGGCTGGGGTGCGCCGCTCTATGCCAAGCTCGATGCCGAACTCGCCTCGGCCATGATGTCGATCAACGCCGTCAAGGGCGTGGAGATCGGCAGCGGTTTCGCATCGGCCCGCCTGCGCGGCGAGGACAACGCCGACGAGATGCGCGCCGGCGGCAAGTTCCTCGCCAACCACAGCGGTGGAATCGCGGGCGGCATTTCGACCGGGCAGGACATCGTCGTCCGCGTCGCCTTCAAGCCGACATCGTCGATCCTGAAGCCGCTGCAGACGGTGGACCGCGACGGCAGCGAAACGAAGATCAGCACCAAGGGCCGTCACGATCCCTGCGTCGGCATTCGTGGCGTACCGGTGGTCGAGGCGATGATGGCGCTGGTGCTAGCGGACCAAAAGCTGCTCCACCGAGCGCAATGCGGCTGAAATCATGACGACGATCAGGGCCGAATTGGGTCCGCGCAGCTATGACATCATCATCGAGCATGGATTGCTCGATCGGGCGGCCGAGCTGCTTTCGCCCTATGCACGCGACGGTCGATTGATTGTCGTCTCTGACGACCAGGTCTGGCCCGCGCAAGGATCGCGGCTCGGCGGACTTAATGTCAGTCCGGTCATCGTTCCGGCTGGGGAGGGGAGCAAGAGTTGGGCGACGCTCGCGGACCTCGTCGATCGGCTCCTCGCGCTCGGCGTGGAGCGCGGCGATCACATCGTTGCACTCGGCGGCGGCGTGATCGGCGATCTTGTCGGGTTCGCCGCCGCGATCGTCAAACGCGGCTGCAGCTTCATCCAGGTGCCGACCTCGCTTTTGGCGCAGGTCGATAGCTCGGTCGGCGGCAAGACGGCGATCAACGTGCCGGCGGGCAAGAACATGGTCGGGGCCTTCCACCAGCCGTCGCTGGTGCTGATCGATCCTGTCGTGCTCGACACGCTCCCCGACCGGCATATGAATGCGGGCTATGCCGAGATCGTCAAATATGCGCTGATCGAAGACGCGATCTTCTTCGACTGGCTCGTTTCGAACGCATCTTCGGTGCTGGAACGCGACCCTGCGGCGCTGCATCATGCGATCGCAATAGCCGTCGGTGGGAAGGCGCGGATCGTCGCCGATGATGAGCGCGAGACCAAGGATTGCCGCGCCCTGCTCAACCTCGGCCATACCTTCGGGCATGCACTGGAAACCGAAACGGGCTTTTCGGATCGGCTGCTGCACGGGGAGGCGGTTGCTGCCGGGGTGATGCTGGCGTTCGACTTTTCGGTCGAGCGCGGCTTATGTCCATCGCAAGATGCTGAGCGGGTCCGCGCTCACCTCAGAGAGGTGGGCCTGCCTGTGACGCTCGCAGCGGCCTCGATCAGGGCGACCGGCGAGCGCCTGGTCGAGCATATGCTCCTCGACAAGAAGCGCGAAGGCGGGCGATTACCCTTCATCCTGACGTGCGGCATCGGCCGATCCTTCGTCGACAAAGATGTCGATTTGGTCGAGGTCGCCAACTTCCTCGATCGTCACGAATGATGGGAGAGCGTTGGCATGGAAGCGCTTTGCTGGCTTCGCCGGAACGACCTCCAGCGAATGTTCGCCGAACGGGGTGCCGTTCTGAACTTCATTATCAATTGATCGCGCCGCGTTCTGACGTCGAAAAATACAAGGTGTTAGCATGGATCATTTCAATCTGCGCGACGGCGCGCTGCACTGCGAGGACGTACCGCTGGCGGCGATCGCGGAGGCGGTCGGCACGCCAGTCTATGTCTATTCTGCCGCGACGATGCGCCGCCACGCGCAGGTATTTCGCGGCGCCGTGGGAGGCGACGGTCCACTGATCGCCTTCGCGGTCAAGGCCAACCCCAACGCGGCGGTGCTCGCCACACTCGCTGCGGAGGGACTCGGCGCGGACGTCGTCTCCATCGGTGAGTATCGCCGAGCGATGGCCGCCGGCATCCTGCCGGAGCGGATCGTCTTCTCGGGCGTCGGCAAGACCGCGAGCGAAATGGCTTATGCGCTTCAGCGCGGGCTGTGCCAGTTCAACCTGGAGTCCGTTGTCGAAGCGGAAATGATGTCGAAGGTCGCGACGTCGCTCGGCATCGACGCGCCGGTCGCCTTCCGGATCAATCCCGACGTCGTCGCGGGCAGTCATGCCAAAATCTCGACCGGCGCGGCGGATACGAAATTCGGCGTTCCGATCGACGATGCGCTTGCAGCTTACGCTGCGGCGCGGGCGTTGCCCGGCCTCGCGATTCAAGGCATCGCCGTGCACATCGGTAGCCAGTTGACCGACCTTGGTCCGCTCGAGCACGCGTTCGGCAAGGTCGGCGCGCTGATCGGCGGGCTTCGCGCTGCCGGGCATGACATCCGCGTCGCCGATCTCGGCGGCGGACTAGGCGTTCCCTACGACCGCGACATGCCGTTGCCGCCGAGCCCCGGCGAATATGGAGAAATGGTGAAGCGCATCACCGCCGACTGGAACGTGCGCCTAATCTTCGAACCGGGACGGCTGATCGTCGCTAACGCCGGTGTGCTGCTGTCGGAAGTGGTTCGCGTGAAGCCGGGCGTGGGAGATCCATTCGTCGTCGTCGACGCCGCAATGAACGACCTCATGCGCCCGAGCCTCTATGACGCCTTCCACGCGATCGACCCGGTGGTGCCGACGGGGGAACAGATGGTCGCCAATGTCGTAGGACCGGTGTGCGAGACGGGCGACACCTTCGCCACCGGGCGAAAGATGGGCGCGGTCGCCGCGGGTGACCTCGTCGTATTCCGCACCGCCGGCGCCTATGCCGCGACGATGGCGAGCACTTACAACAGTCGCCCGCTCACGCCGGAAGTGATGGTGTCGGGCGACCGTTGGGCGGTGATCCGCGAACGGCAGAACATCAGCAAACTAATTGAGGCGGACAAGCTGCCGCCGTGGCTCGACGGCTCGGCTGCCGCTCAGTAGCTTGCCGCCCTAGTGGTCTAACGCCTGCCGCGCGGCGCAGGGGCCGGAAGCGGGTAGGCCGTCGTTCCCTTGACGAGTTCCATCGCGAAGCGCGACGTCACATTCTTCATCGGCAATAGGGCGACGAGGCGGCGATAGAAGTCGTCGAACGCCGCCATGTCGGGAACGGCGACGCGCAGCAGATAGTCGACGTCCCCGGCCATGCGATGAACTTCCATGACTTCGGGCAAGGACACGACGGACGCGGTGAAGCGCTCGAGCCAGCCCTGCGAATGGTCGCCGGTCTCAATCTCGACGAACACCGTCAGACCGACCCCGATCGCACTTGGATTGAGCAGAGCAACGCGTTTGCGGATGACCCCGCTTGCTTCCAGACGCTGGATGCGGCGCCAGCAGGGGGTCTGCGAAAGGCCGACTCGGTCTGCGATCTCCGAGACGGACACCGATGAGTCTTCCTGAAGCATCGCGAGTATCTTGAGATCGGTTGCGTCCATTGCACGGTCTCGTCCGGGATTAGTAGTTTCTTCCAATATGCTGAGAAGCGCTGCAAGAATAGCGCCATTGTTCGTTAGTGGCTTGAAGCCGCCATTCCCCCTCTCTACGTCGACGCCGCCATGCTGTTCCACGCGCAAATCAGGATGTTGCGAAGTTCGCCGCGTTCGTTGGGATAAGAGAAGATTATGCTAGCCCATACAAGCGCGGACTTTCTCCCCCTCATCGATCCGAGTGATCGGCTTGCTGACTTGCGCGGGCGCCTGCCGGGCAAGATCGTCCTTACGACGAGCTTCGGGATCGAGGACCAGGCGATCACGCATTTCATCTTCTCGCGCGGTCTCGAAATTGAGATCGCCACGCTCGATACCGGCCGTCTGTTCCCGTCGACCTACACGCTGTGGGACCAGACCGAGCAGAAGTATGGCCATCGGATTCGGGCATTCTACCCGGACGCGGTGGCGGTCTCGGACATGGTTGCCGATGCCGGCATCAACGGCTTCTATCATTCTAAGGAAGCGCGGCTGGCCTGCTGCAACGCGCGCAAGGTCGAACCGCTGAACCGGGCTCTTGCCGGCGCGGAGGCGTGGGTCACCGGGCTTCGCTCCGATCAGTCCGGGCAGCGCACCGCAGTGCCGCTCGAAGCGTGGGACGCGGACCGTAACATCGTCAAATTCGCGCCACTATTCGACTGGAGCCGCGGCGAGGTCGCCGATTTCTGTGCCGTCGAGGGCGTACCGGTGAACGCGCTCCACGCCGAGGGTTTTCTGTCGATCGGCTGCCAACCCTGCACCCGCGCTGTCGCGCTCGGCGAGCCCGAGCGCGCCGGGCGCTGGTGGTGGGAGGGGCAGGGCGATTCCGAATGCGGGCTTCACGTCGGTGCCGACGGCAAGCTCTTCAGGGGCAAGGCTGCATGAGCGTTCATGCGCCCCTTCGCGCCGCCGGACGCGTACCCGAGCCCGTGCCCGCGCGGATTGCGCCGCTAGCCAATTTGCCCCTGTTCCACAAGATCGCGGGCCGCAGGGCCGTGGTTGCGGGGAGCAGTGAGGGCGCAGTGTGGAAGGCCGAGCTGCTCGCAGCTGCCGGGGCCGATGTTCTCGTGTTCGCCGGCAATGCGCCTGAAGCGTTTGCGCCCCTTACCGCCTATCCACCGCCGGGCTCCGTATCCGTTTTCGCTCGCGAATGGACCGCGGCCGATCTCCAGGGTGCCCTCCTGGCCGTCGGCGCACCGGCCAATCGCTCCGAGGCGGATCGCTTCGTCGCGGCGGCGCACGCGGCCGGAGCGCTCGTCAATATCATCGATCAGACCGACCTGTGCGACGTGCAGTTCGGAACGATCGTCAATCGCTCCCCGGTGGTGATCGCTATCTCGACCGATGGTGCGGTGCCGATGCTCGGCCAATCGATCCGCGCGCGGATTGAAAGCATGCTCCCCCTGACGCTCTCCTCTTGGGCCAGGGCGGCCAAGACGCTGCGGCCGATGCTCAAGCAACGGGTCCACAGCTTTCGCGCTCGGCGCCTGTTCTGGGAGCGATTTGTCGAACGCGCATGGTCAAATGTGGGAAGGGCGCCGAATGGCGCCGACCTCGAGACGTTGTTCGCTGACCGGCCCGGCCCTCGCAAAGGCCGCGTGACGCTGGTTGGAGCCGGCCCGGGCGATCCCGAACTGCTGACGCTCAAAGCGGTGCGGGCGCTGCAGCAGGCCACCGTCATTCTTTATGACGACCTCGTCGGCCCCGAGGTGCTCGAGCTGGCGCGCCGTGAAGCGCGTCGCATCGCGGTTGGCAAGGCGGGCCGCGGCCGCTCGTGCAAGCAGTCCGACATCAATGCCGAGATGGTCGCCCTGGCGTTGGCGGGAGAGACGGTGGTGCGCCTGAAGGGCGGCGATCCGCTGGTTTTCGGCCGTGCCACCGAAGAGCTCGATGCCTGCCGCGCCGCCGGGATCGAGGTGTCGATCGTGCCAGGCATTTCCGCCGCACAAGGCGCGGCAGCCGCGCTCGGCTTCTCATTGAGCGAACGCCGGGAAGCACGGCGCATCCAGTTCGTTACCGGACATGGCGCGGACGGCAAGCTGCCCAGCGATATCGACTGGCGCGCGATCGCCGATGCCGCCGCGACAACCATCATCTACATGCCGCGGGCCACGCTCGCCGAGTTTGCCGCTCTGGCAATCGCCGCAGGATTAGCGGTAGATACGCCGGCGATTGCCATCGCGTGCGCGACGCTTCCTCAGCAGGCTCAGGTGACCGGCACCATCGCGAGCATCGCCAGCCTGGCCGAAATCCTCCCGCCGCACGCCCCCGTGACGGTTATTGTCGGCCGCGTCGCCCGACCGCGTGATAGGGTCGGGCCTCTCCTCGAACTCACCGGAATTGCCCAATGAACGCGCTTGCCAACCTCGGCCACCCAGGTCTCACCCACCTCGAACGGCTCGAAGCTGAGAGCATCCACATCATGCGTGAGGTGGTCGCCGAAACCGAGCGGCCGGTGATGCTCTATTCGATGGGCAAGGACAGTGCGGTGATGCTTCACCTCGCCCGCAAGGCTTTCTTCCCGGGTGGGCTGCCCTTCCCGCTGCTTCACGTCGACACGACATGGAAGTTCCAGGAAATGTACGCGTTCCGTGATCGCGTCGCGCGCGAAACAGGCGTGGAGCTGATCGTCTATCAGAATCCGGAAGCGCTCAATCGCGGGATCAACCCGTTCGATCATGGCAGCCTCCACACCGACCTGTGGAAGACCGAGGGGCTGCGCCAGGCGCTTGACCAATATGGCTTCGACGCCGCGTTCGGCGGGGCACGGCGCGATGAGGAGAAGAGCCGAGCCAAGGAGCGCATCTTCAGCTTTCGATCGGCCAATCACCGGTGGGACCCGAAAAGCCAGCGGCCCGAGCTGTGGTCGCTCTACAATGCGCACAAGGCGAAGGGCGAGAGCATCCGCGTCTTTCCCCTGTCCAATTGGACCGAACTCGACATCTGGCAGTATATTTATGCCGAGGCGATCGAGATCGTCTCGCTCTACCTCGCCGCGCCGCGGCCGACGGTCGAACGCGACGGCATGATCCTGATGGTCGATGACGATCGTTTCCGGCTGCAGCCGGGCGAGACCCCCGTCGACCGCTGGGTCCGGTTTCGCACCCTTGGCTGCTATCCACTGACCGGAGCAGTCGAGAGCCATGCCGACACGCTTGAACAGGTCATCCAGGAGATGATCGTCTCGACCAGCTCCGAACGTCAGGGCCGCCTGATTGACAAGGATGACGGCTCAGCAAGCATGGAGCGCAAGAAGCAGGAAGGCTATTTCTAATGGCCACCAGCCTCTGCGCGCAGACCGGGGATGCCGTCTTCGAGCAGGTCGAAGCCTATCTCGACGCGGCACAGCGCAAGTCGCTGTTGCGCGTCCTGACGTGCGGTTCTGTCGACGACGGCAAGTCGACCCTGCTCGGGCGGCTGCTGTACGACAGCAAGACGATCCTCGACGATCAGCTGGCGGCTCTGGAGGGCGACAGCCGCAAGTGGGGCACGCAAGGCGACGGGCTCGACTTCGCGCTGCTGGTCGATGGCCTTTCCGCCGAGCGGGAGCAGGGCATCACCATCGATGTCGCCTATCGCTTCTTCGCGACCGACAAGCGCAAGTTCATCGTCGCCGACACGCCGGGGCATGAGCAGTACACACGGAACATGGTGACCGGCGCGTCGACCGCCGACCTCGCGATCATCCTGGTGGACGCGCGCAAAGGCCTGATGGCCCAAACGCGGCGCCATTCGACCATCGCCCACCTGCTCGGCATCCGCGACGTCGTGCTCGCCATCAACAAGATGGACCTGGTCGATTTTGCGCAGGACCGGTTCGACACCATTATCGCCGACTATCGCGTCTTTGCCGATGAAATCGGGATCGAGGATTTCACCGCCATCCCGCTGTCGGCGCTGACCGGCGACAATATCGCCGCGCCGAGCCGCCGCACCCCTTGGTATCACGGCCGGGCACTGCTCGATCACCTCGAGCGCGTCCAGGTGGGAGGCGAAGACCCAAAGGTCGATGAATTTCACTTTCCGGTGCAGTGGGTCAACCGTCCCGACAGCGGCTTTCGTGGCTATGCCGGGCGCATCGCTGGCGGCACCGTCCGACCCGGCGATGCGGTTCGGGTCCTGCCCTCCGGCCAGAGCTCGACTGTCGAGCGGATCGTGACGATGGACGGCGACCTGGCGCGGGGGCTCAACGGTCAGTCGGTCACCCTGACGCTCGCCGACGAGATCGATTGCTCACGCGGGGAGGTGATCGTCGCCGCAAAGGCTAGGCTTCAGAGTGGACGGCGACTCTCAGCCACCCTGGTGTGGATGGCGGAGGCAGGCCTCGTTCCCGGCCGTTCCTATTGGCTCAAGATCGGCACCGCGATTGTGTCGGCGACAATCGCCAACATCGGACATGTTTTGGACGTCGACAACGGGCGGGCGGGCGAGGCGCGGCCGCTTGCGCTCAATGATATCGGACAGGTCGAGCTGTCGCTCGACCGGCCAGTCGCAGCGCGGCCCTATGGGGAGGATCGCGAGCTTGGCGCCTTCATTCTGATCGACAAGCTCGATCGCTCGACCGTGGCCGCCGGCATGATCGACAGCATCATTCACGACGAGGTGCGCCGGGATCGCGAGACGATCTATTGGCTGAGCGATCCCGGCGATGCCGAGCATGCGCGGCGACGGCTCCAGCAGGCGGGCCGTCCCAGCTTCGTCCTCGACGATACCACGCTCGCCGAATTCGCCGACCCCGACGCTGCCGAGTTCATCCGCCGGGCACGCGCCGTGGCGCTGCTGATGAGCCGCGCCGGGATCAATGTCGTGATGGCCCTCCCTGCGGCTCCCGACGAACGGTGGCCGGGTCAGGTCTACGCGGACGAGAGTCAGGATAGCGACGCATGGGTAATCTGAGCGTCTTTGCCGACGAGCCGCTGGATAGTCGGCTGCGCGAGATCGTGGAGACGCTGAGCGGGTCGGTAACGCCTGAGCAGGCGCGCTGGCTGAGCGGCTATTTCGCCGGGCTCGAGGCGGGCATTGCCCGGCAGGGCGGAGCGGCTGCACCGCCACTCGGGACTACTTCGCCTACGCGGACACTTACGGTGCTCCACGGCGGCGAGACCGGCAATAGTGCCGGGCTCGCGCGCGCTTTCGTTGCTTCGGCAAGCGCACGCGGTCTCCACGCGACCGTCGCCGACCTTGCCAGCTACAAGCCGCGCCAGCTGAAGGCCGAGCAGGATCTGGTGCTGATCGTTGCGACGCACGGAGAGGGCGAGCCGCCCCAGCCAGCTCTCAACTTCTTCGAATTCATCGAGGGTCCCAAGGCGGGGAAGCTGCCGGAGCTGCGCTTCGCCGTGCTCGCATTGGGCGATTCAAGCTACGAATATTTTTGCGAGGCGGGAAAGCGCCTCGACTGCCGCTTCGAGGAACTGGGAGCGACCCGGATCGCCCCGCGGGTCGACTGCGATGTCGATTATGACGAGCCGGCGGCCGTTTGGGCGACGGAAATTGTGGACCTGATCGCCACTGCGGCGAAGCCCATGGCGGCCCCGTCCCCATCCGCCTTCGCGACCTCATCCTTTCACGACAAGCGCAACCCCTTCGACGCGCGGGTCGTCGAGAATGTGTCGATTGTCGGGCGTCACTCGAGCAAGGACATCCGCCACATCGAACTCGACATCGCCCACTCGGGGCTGACCTATCAGCCCGGCGACGGGATTGGCATCGTCACCCGCAATGGCCGGGAAACGGTTGAGGCGCTGCTCGCAGCGACGGGACTTGCCGAGGACGCGCGGCTGACGGTCAAGGGCGAGCAGGTTACGCTCGCCGAAGCGTTCGAAATCCATTTCGAAATCTCCACCACGGTGCCGCGCTTTCTCGACCATTGGGCGGGACTGACTGGAGCCGAACGGCTGCAACAACTTGGACAGGAGGAGCGTCGGGCCGAGCGGCTCGAGTTCCTCCGCGAACATCACGTGGTCGATATCGTACGCAACTTCCCCTTGCAGGGAATCGATGCCGAGACATTCGTGGCGGGCCTGCGCCCGTTACAGCCGCGCGTCTATTCACTGTCGTCGAGTATCGCCGCACTGCCCGATGAAGCGCACATCACACTGTCGCCGGTCCGCTATCGCCTGCACGGCCAGGACCGAAACGGCGTCGCATCCGCGCATCTGGCGGACCGCAGCGAAGCCGGCGCCACCCTCCCGGTCTATATCCAGCCCAACGACCAGTTCCGCCTTCCGACCGACGATGTCCCGATCATCATGGTCGGACCCGGCACCGGCGTCGCACCTTTTCGCGCCTTCCTCCAGGAGCGCGAGGCGCGCGGCGCGACGGGACGCAACTGGCTGTTCTTCGGCGACCGCAATTTCCGCAGCGACTTTCTTTACCAGGTCGAATGGCAGGAGTGGCTCAAGGGCGGGCTGCTGACGCGGATGGACGTCGCCTTCTCGCGCGACGGAGTGGAGAAACTCTACGTGCAGCACCGCATGATCGAGCGCGCGGACGAGCTGTTCGGCTGGCTCGAAGATGGCGCGCATTTCTACGTGTGCGGCGATGCCGAGCATATGGCACCCGACGTTCATGACGCGCTGATCACCGTTGCCGGCTCAGGTGGCGGCATGGGCCGCGATGCCGCCGATGCCTATGTTCGCGAGCTGCAGCGCAGCGGCCGGTATCACCGGGACGTCTATTGATGGCGACGACGCTTGCACCCGATCCGGCCGATCGCACCAAGGACGTCTCGCAGCCGCTCGGCGAGCTTAGCGCGGACGAAACGCTGAAGTGGAACAGCGATTATTTGCGGGGAACGATCGATCTCGGCTTGCTGGATCGCATTAGCGGCTCGGTCGCTCTCGACGACACGCGGCTGCTCAAGGTTCATGGCATGTACCAGCAGGACGACCGCGATGTGCGGGACGAGCGCCGGCGGCAGAAGCTGGAGCCCGATTATCGCTTCATGATTCGCGTTCGGCTACCCGGGGGCAGCTGCACACCCGAGCAATGGCTCAAGCTCGACAGACTGGCGCGTCAGCACGGCGGGGACAGTATCCGCATTACCACGCGCCAGACCTTCCAGTTTCACTGGGTAGTGAAGGGCGAGGTGCGCGCCATGATTCAGGGACTGCACGAGGCGCTGCTCGACACGGTCGCGGCGTGTGGCGACGTCAATCGGGGAGTGATGTCGTCGTCGGACCCGGACGATAGCGCGCTTCACGCCGAGATTGCCGCCATCTCCGCCGGCATCAGCGATGAGTTCATTCCCAAGACCCGCGCCTATCATGAAATCTGGTATGGCGATCAGAAGGTCGCGCAGTCCGAACCGATCGAACCCTTCTACGGCCGCACCTACCTGCCGCGGAAGTTCAAGATCGGCTTCGTCGTTCCGCCGTCCAACGACATCGACGTCTATACGCAGGACCTCGGCTTCATCGCGATCGCCGGTCCTAGTGGCCTGGAAGGATTCAACGTGACCGTCGGCGGCGGCATGGGCCGGACCGATAACGACCCGACCACCTATCCGCGGCTCGGCGATGTCATTGGCTATGTCCCCAAGTCGGAAGCAAGTGCCACGGCCGAAGCCGTGATGGGCATCCAGCGCGACTATGGCAATCGCGTCGAGCGCAATCACGCGCGCTTCAAATACACCGTCGATTCCAAGGGCCTCGACTGGATCAAGCGGGAAGTGGAGACGCGTCTCGGCCATCGGCTTGAACCGGCGCGGCCATTCCATTTCATCTCGAACGGCGATCGTATCGGTTGGCGTCAGGCCGACACGAGGCTGTTCAACTGCACCCTGTTCATCCCGAGCGGTCGAGTAACGAACAGCGGCACGCAACAGTGGCTGGACGGCATGCGCGCGATCGCTCGAGTCCACCGTGGCCGGTTCCGCTTCACGCCCAACCAGAACATGATCATCGCCGACGTCGCGCCGGAGGATCGACCGGAAATCGAGCGGCTGCTCGACGCACATGGGCTAGGTGAGGACCATGTGAAGAGCGCTATCCGACTAAACTCCATTGCATGCGTCGCTCTCCCGACCTGCGGCTTGGCGATGGCCGAAGCGGAGCGATACCTGCCCGACCTGCTGACGAAGATCGAAGCCATTCTGGACCAGCACGGCCTCTTGCGGGAGCCGATCACGATTCGCATTAGCGGCTGCCCCAACGGCTGCTCGCGACCTTATGTCGCCGAAATTGCCCTCACCGGCCGCGCTCCAGGCAAGTACAACTTCTATCTGGGGGGCGGATTCCACGGAGAGCGGCTCAACCATATGGTGCTTGAAAATGTCGGCGAGCCGGCCATCCTTGCCCTGCTCGGTAAACTCATCGCCCGTTATGCCGCCGAGCGAATCGAGGGCGAGCGCCTCGGGAATTTCGTCACCCGCACGGGTTTCTCTCTCGCCGCATCCTGATCTAGCCGAGCAGCATGGCCGGGCGACAATCATGGGTGAAGCCTCTCGCCTCGTCATAATCGGACACGAGGCACATTAAGCAGATCGTGCAGACTGAAGCCGGCTACCCGCAGCCCCTTAGGTCAATCGAGGGTCGCTATGCTCTAGGCAGCGCTGGAAACGATCCGTTCGGCCTCAGCGAAAAGAGCTGGATCGACGCTCGCACCCGACGCGGCGGCATTCTCCTCCACTTGTGACGGCCGCGACGCCCCTATGATCGCGGAGGCGACATTGGGCTCGCGGAGCACCCAGGCTAGAGCGAACTGCGCGAGGGAGAGACCAGCCTCGGCAGCAAGCGGCCTGAGCCGATCGACGGCCTCAAGCACGGGCCGCTGCATCAGCCGATCCATGAAGCCACCCATCTCCTCGCTGGTCGCGCGCGTGCCCTGAGGCGGGGGAGCGTTCGCCGAATATTTGCCCGTGAGCACGCCTTGGGCGAGCGGCGACCAGACGATCTGCGAAATGCCATTGGCCGCGCACACCGGGATGACGCGCTCCTCGGGTTCGCGCCACAGCAGTGAATATTGCGGCTGACTGGACACGAATTTCTCGACGCCGGACATCGCCAGCGCGGCTTCGATCTTGTCGACCGGCCACTCGGAAAAGCCGATCGTGCGCACCTTGCCGCTGCGCACCGCCGCCGTCAGCGCCTCCATCGTTTCATCCAGCGGCGTAGCGTCGTCGTAGCGATGGCATTGATAGAGATCGATGACATCGGTCCGAAGCCGCCTCAGCGAGGCATCGAGCTGCTTTTCGATTTGCGCGCGCGACAGGCCCCGGTCCGTGTCGCTCATCGGGAAGAACAGCTTGGTTGCAAGCACATAGCTGTCCCGCGACCGCGTGCTCAGCGCTTCGCCGAGGAAGGTTTCGGCGGCGCCGCGCCCATAGACGTTGGCCGTGTCGATGAAGTTGATCCCGACGTCGAACGCGGCGTCGAGACAGGCGCGAGCGGATTGCGCCTCCACGCCGACCCCGTAGGTCAGCCACGATCCCAGCGAAATTTCCGACACGTGAAGGTCGCTGCTGCCGAGTTTGCGATACTGCATTTGCCAGAACTCCCGTTGGCGCTCTCAACCACTCTGAGGGAACGCCGGTTCCGGGTGATCGTGAGCGCTAATCCAATCGAGGATCGCTTGCGCGGCACGAACCGATGAGGACGTTCCCGTCAGCGAAAAAGTGGCGGCGAACGCCTGGCGCTGCAAAGGCTCGTACGCCGCCTGTAGCAATGGTGCCCGCTCTAGCGCGCCGGGAAGCTCCTCGACGCTCTCGATCACCTGCCCCAAATTCCAGTGGGCGAAGTTCGGATCACCCCGCCACGCGAGCCGGCCCGGATTGAGGAAGATGCACGGCCGTGGCCGTACCAGAAACTCGTAAACCTGACTGCTCGCGTCCCCAAGGTAGATGTCGGCTCCGAGCGTATAGCTCATGTCCACCGATCGGGTGCTTCCGGGGTCGATCAAAAGGTTGGCCAGGCCGCGAAACCGCTTTGGAATCGAACGGCGGAGGCGAAGCTGACGATGTTCGACGGAGGCATGGAGCTGTTTGCGAAACAGCATGACGTGCGGCGCGAAGACGAGATTGTAGCGGTCCTGACCGGCGAACCAGTCGAGCACCGCCACACCCGCTTGCCACCAGGATGACAGGCGCGGGTCGAAGTGCGGATTGTAGAGCACGACCGGCTTGCCGTCCGGAAAGAGGGCCGGCTTGGATGTCAGATCGACCGTATCGAACTTGGGATAGCCGACGATTGCATGCCCATCTGCGCGGATGATCTTGGCCTCGAGCATCCGGTCGCGCACCTTCTCGCCGGCGAGGAGCACCAGATCGAAAGCGCTCGTCACCGCGCGGAAACCCACGGCCCGGTCGCCTGCGCCGTGCGGAAGGTAGATCAGGGCCGGCCGTTTCACCCAGAAATGGGTTCGGAGCAGGGCAGTGGTCGTCTCCGGCACGATGATCGCGTCGAAGCCGTCCAGCAGCTTGCGGCTGTCGAACAACAGCGCCGCGCGGCGGAGCGGGGCGAAGCCAAGCGCCGCGAAGCGCACCATGCGTGCGGCTGCGCCCCGCTTGAGGCGGATGAAGCTGATGCGCGCTTCTGCTTGAGGCAACAGGTGACGCGCGCGCTCCTCCTGCTCCGCCGTCGATGAAAGGACGCTGATCCGCACATCCGGGTCGATCTCGAGCATCGCCGAAATAATCAGCGCGGTGTGCGCAACCTGATGCGGCGCATCATGGTTGAACAGAAAGGCGACTTCAGGCCGCGTGTCGCTCATGGGCCGCAACGAAGTCGAGGATTGCATTGGCAGCGCGATGGGCCGCGCCCGGCGAGCGGTCGCCGATGGTCGCTTGTGCCATCGCCTCCTGTGCCGCCCTGTATCGGTGGTGGAGCGCCGGCGCACGGCGGACCGCCTGCATCAACTCGGCCGGGTCATCGACGACCTCGCCGAAGTGCCAGTGCGCGAAGCTTGGGTCCTGCTGCCACTTGATGCCGTGCGCATTGAGGAACACGCATGGGCGGGGGCGGGCAAGGAATTCATAAACCTGGCTGCTGATGTCGCCGACGTAAATGTCCGCGGCGCTCGAGTAACTCATGTCCACAGAGGCGTCGGAACCGAGATCGATCAGCATGTTGCCGGTGGATCTCGCGTGCCACCGGCGCCGGGTCGCCGCCGATTTGCGCCGGAACAGCTTCACATGCGGAGCGACGATCAGGTTGAACTCGTCCTGCGCTTGGAATTGAGCGAGCATCGGCTCGATGAAGCGGCTCCAGGACTCGAGGCGCGGCGCCTTGTGCGGGTTGTACAGAACGATTGGCTGCGGTGCGTCGAACGGCAGGATCGTCGACCCCGCCAGCCGATCCGCCGTCTCAAGCTTGATGTAGCCCGGCAGGGCATAGCCGTCCGGCCGAATGAGGTTCAGCCTGAGCATCCGATCCGCGGTCTTCTGTCCGGCCAGCAGGGTGAGGTCGAACGCGGCAATGCGCGGAATGAAGCCGCGGGCGCGGTCACCATAGCCATGCGGGATATACACCAGTGTCGGCCGCTCCGCGCCCAAAGCGCGCAGTTGCGCAACCGTGTTCTCGACCGCGACGATCACGTCGAAGCGAGCGATCGCCCTGGCGTTCTCGCGCATGACGAGCGATTTCATCATACCCAAGAACTTGACCGCTTGGAGCGCCCGAACCGGCAGGGACCGATCGAGCGGATAGGACGGGATCGCCGGCCCGCTCCAGGCATCGCGGATCCGGTTCAGATGATGCGGTGTCTCGGGATCGTTGTAGAAATTCTGCACCTCGATGCCGGGCCGTCTGGCCAACTCGATCGCGACCGCCGCGCCGTGGTAGCATTGGTAAGCTTCGGCGATATAGAGGAAGGCGATGCGCATCGCCGCGCGGACTAGCGCCTCCTGGCCTTCTTGGGAATCTCGTCGATGCTGACCCGGCTGAGGCCACGGATGCAAGCGGGCGAGGGAGATGATGTCCCCCGTCCGGCCGGCCTTTCCGCCGTGCTTCAGAACGCACTGTGGCTGCTGGCGGGGAAGGGGTTCGGCGCGATCCTCAGCCTCGGCTATCTTGCACTCGCGACGCGCAGCCTGGGGGTTTCGCAATTCGGTCAGTTCGTGCTCATCCTCGGGCTGGGGCAGGCGATCGTCGCCATCGTCTCCTTCCAAACCTGGCAGATCGTCGTCCGCTACGGCTTCGCGCCACTCGGAGCCGGCGATCGCGGCGGGGTCGGCCGGCTGCTTGGCTTCTGCACGGCGCTCGACATCGCCGGCGCCCTCGTCGGGTGCCTCATCGCCTGGGGCGGCACTGCGCTGTTCGCACCGCGTTTCGGCTGGTCGCCGGCGCTCACCGACCAGGCGCTCTTGTTCTGCATCGTCATGCTCCTGTCCATCCGCTCGACTCCCGTCGGCATCTTGCGCCTGTTCGATCGTTTCGGCGTCGGCGCCGTGGCGGACAGCGCAACCTCGGTCGCGCGACTCGTCGGCGCCCTCATCGTCGTGCACCTCGGCGCATCGCTCACCGGCTTCCTCATCGCCTGGGCGGTGGCGGAGGTCGTCACGGCCGCCTCCTACTGGAGCTTCGCGATCTGGATCGCCGGCCCGAGCCTGCGCCGCGTTCGTGGCTTCGGCAAAGCACCAGCGGAGCATCCGGGGCTGCTTCGCTTCGCCGCCGTCACCAATCTCAGCGCGACGCTGGGCACCATCAGCAATCAGGTTGCGGTCCTGCTTGTCGGACTGGTCGCCGGGCCAGCGGCTGCCGGCGGCTATCGGCTTGCCTATCAACTCGGCCAGTCGCTCGCCCGTATCTCGGACATGGTGGCCCGATCGATGTTCGCCGAACTGACCCGCGCCGTTCACGCGAACGAGGCGGCTGACCTCAAGCGGCTGTTCCGGCAGTCGTCGCGCCTTGCGTACGGCGCGGCGGTCGTGATCGTCGCCGTCCTCTTCCTGATCGGCAAGCCGGCGCTGGTGATGGTCGCCGGGCCCGCCTACGCCTCCTCCTATCCGCTGCTGGTCCTGCTCGGCACGGCAGCCGCCCTCGATTTGGGTGGAGTGAGCTTCGAACCGACCCTGATGGCCACGGGCCACGCCGGCGTCGCCTTCCGCTTGAGGCTGGCCAAGGCGCTGGTGCTGCTTGGTCTGCTGGCCGTGCTGATGCCTCGTATCGGTGCGCTCGGCGCGGCCTTGGCGATGGCCGGGGGCTCGGCGATCGGGCTGGCGCTGTTCGGCGCCTCGGCGCGGCATGCCGTTTACGGTTCCCCAAACGCCTAAGATTGCCCGTCGGCTCTTGCGGGAGCGCTGCCGGTGCGCCAACG
>JAIVIZ010000188.1 GCA_020200315.1 Sphingomonadales bacterium
GGGTCAGGCCGTCGTCGCCGGGCATGTTGATGTCGAGGACGGCGAGGTCGATTGGCCGCGACGCCATCACCTCGCGCAGCGCCGCGCCGCCGGCTGCCTCGGTCACCGAAAAGCCGTTGCGCCGCAGATATTCGGCGACGGTCTCGCGTACGTCCTGGTCGTCGTCGACGACGACGATATGGGCCGCCTCGCTCATCTCGCGGCCGGATCGACGAGAGCGGCGAGGACCGCCCTGACGCCCGCTTTGGTGAAGGGCTTCTCGAGGATCGGCCGGCCGCAATTGCGCAGGAACTCGCCCATATTGTCCCCCATCGTGTCCCCGGTCACAAAGCACATCCGCTTCGCCAGCTCCGGGCGCGTCTCGCAAAGGCGCTCGTACATCTGCGGTCCGCTCAGCAGCGGCATTCGCAAATCGGAAAAGAGCAGGTCGAACTCCTCCTTGTCGAGCGCATAGAAGGCTTCGGTTCCGTTCGCCGCCAGCGTCACCTCGAAGCCTTCGCGTTCGATCAGCTCGCGCAGCGTGTCGGCGACATCGGGCTCGTCCTCGACGACCAGGCAACGCCGCCTCGACGGGACGACATCGGGGATGACCATCTCCCGTTGCGGCACGACCGTAACCGGCTCGCCGGGCGCGGCCGGAAGCTCGATCCGGAACTGGGCGCCGCGGCGGCTCGGCTCGACCGCGATCGTGCCGCCGTGCGCGACGATGATTCCCTGCGAGAAGGAAAGACCGATGCCGGTGCCGCCGCCGCGGCCGTGCTTCTTGGTGGTGAAGAACGGCTCGAAGATACGGTGGCGCATGGTCTCCGGCACGCCGGGGCCGGTGTCGCTGACGTCCACGAGCACCCGTCCCGCCTGGTTCACCGACGTCCGGATGGTCAGCACCTTCTCGAACGCCTCGCCTTTCTCCATCGCCTGCTGGGCGTTGACGATCAGGTTGACCATCACCTGATGGAGCTGGTCGCGGTCGCCCTCGATCGGCGGCAGGCCGCTGCCGAAATTGACCCGGACCGCGACGCCGGAAGTGCGCAGCGTATAATCGGTTAGCTCGAGCGCCGAGGCGATCACTTCATTGAGGTTGACCATCGCCGTCTGCCGCTCGCCCTGCCGCGCCATGGCGAGGAAGGTCTGGACGATGCGCGCGCACCGTTCGGCGGCGGCGCCGATCCGTTTCGCCCTTTGCTCGAACGCCGTCCCGATGCTGTCCTCGGCGAGCATCTCCGCCTGGCCGACGATCGCGGCGAGCGGGTTGTTGAGCTCGTGGCTGACGCCGGCGAGCAGCGCGCCCAATGCGGCGAGCTTTTCCGACTGCAGCAGGGAATCGCGGGAGCGGCCGAGTTCCTCCTCGGCGCGCTTGCGATCGGTGACGTCGATATGGATGCCATGCACGGCCTGCGCGGTTCCGTCGCTGCCGTGCGCCGCCGCGCCGAGCGCGTAGATCCAGCGGATATCGCCGTTCGGATGGACGACGCGATATTCGATTTCGACCGGCTCTTCGGGGAAGCCGTGAAAGTAAGGCGCGGAAAGCTTGG
Source organism: Sphingomonadales bacterium (assembly GCA_020200315.1). GTDB lineage: Bacteria > Pseudomonadota > Alphaproteobacteria > Sphingomonadales > Sphingomonadaceae > Sphingomicrobium. Next base: position 1,533 of record JAIVIZ010000188.1, read on the forward strand.
CCCAATCGTCGGGATGCACGCGCGAGCGCAGCGTCCTGCTGTCGAGCGGCTGGTCGGGATCGAGCGCGTAAATCTCGCGCGACCGTTCGGAATACCAGGCCGCTCCGGTGACCGGATTGAACGACCAGACGCCGATCTTGGCGCCGTTCATCGCCAGCTCCAGCCGGCGGCGCATCAGCTCGAGCTGGGCGTCTGCCTGCTTGCGCGCGGTGACGTCGAGATGGATGCCGTGGATCGTCTCGAGCTCGCCCTCCTCGTCCCGCACTGCGGCGCCGAGCGCATAGCCCCAGCGCTCCCCGCCGTCGGCAAGCGGCACGCGGAATTCCATCGCCAGCGACTCGTCCGGGTAGCGGCTGTAATAGGGCGCCGCGAGCGCCTCCCAGTCGTCGGGGTGGACGTATTTCTGCAGCTCGCGGGCGTCGCGCAAAACATTGTCGTCGAGCGCGATCCGAGAACCAGGACGATCCGGTCTGCGGGTTGAGCGACCAGACGCCGAGCTTGGCCCCTTCCACCGCCAGCTCCAGCTGGTGGCGGGTGCTTTCCAGCTCGTCCTCGGCCTTCTTGCGGTCGGTGACGTCGATGATGATGCCGTGCACCGCTTCCATTCGGCCCGCCTCGTCGCGCTCGGTCGCGCCGAGCGAATAGATCCAGCGGAAATTGCCGTCGGCCAGCACGACGCGATATTCGATGCCGCGCGGCTCGTCGGTAAAGTGCTCGAATTGAGGGCCGACGACTTTTTCCCAGTCTTCCGGGTGGACGCGTGCCTGGAAGTCCCGCGAGTTGCGGAGCAGGTTGCCGTCGAGGCCGAGCAGGTCGCGGGCGCGGTCGGAGAACCAGGCGGAGCCGCTTTCGATGTTGAAGGACCAGACGCCGAGCTTGGCGCCCTCGACGGCGAGCTCGAGCCGCCGGCGCACCAGCTCCAGCTCCTCCTCCTGCGCGGCGTCCTCAGAACGATCCCGGATCGTCCCGGAGAAGATGCGCCGCCCGTCCAGGTTGATCTCGAGCAGGCTGAGCTCGACGGCGATGATTCGCCCGTCTTTGTGCGCCGCTTGGGTCTCCACCCTTTTGCCGAGGATCTGGGGCTCGCCGCCGGCCAGGTAGGCGGCGAAGCCGCGGTTGTAGGCGTCGCGCAGGTGCGCCGGCACGATCAGCTCGCTGATCGGCCGGTCGAGCGCTTCGGCGAGGCTGTAGCCGAACATCGATTCCGCGGCGGGATTCATCGCCAGCACGCGGCCGCCCTCGTCGATCATGATGATCCCGTCGAGCGCCGAGGCGACGACGGCGGCCTTGATGGGCTCGAGCTCAGCCCCTTGCAGCATCCCATTTTCCCCCGCTTTGGCAATGGCCGCAGCCACTTGCCGGTGGGACCATAGCAGCTTCACCGGCGCGCGCCAAAGCCCCGCTGACACAATTGACACAATATTCGTTGCGCCGCGGCATCAGCCTGCAACCGCTCCCGGCCAGAAGCCCCCATCGCCGCACGTCATGCGGCCCAAGGAGACGTAAGATGACCACGGCGACGATGAACAGGAAGAAGGGCCGGCTGCGGCTGGTGCTGCTCGTTGCCGCCGCAATGGGGACCAGCTCCGCTACTCTGAGCGGTGCGCTGGCTTCGCTGTCCGTCCAGCAACCTTCCGGCACTCGGGCGACCTTCGCCTGAGCTGTCGGGGGGCCTGCGGGGGCAGCAAGTCAGGAGAAAGAAATGCACCACAATTGGTCCTATCTGGGCTCGGGCATGACCCACCCCAATTTCATGGCGAGCCTCGAGGGGATGTCCCTCCCGGCCCGCGACCGCATCGCCGAAATCGCCCCGGTTTTCTGCTGAGGACCAATCAAGGAGAATCAATGTGTTCGACGCCACCGTCCGCACTGTCGTGAACGGTATCGATCTCGACGCGCTCGACGACATGGTCGGCCGCGTCCGAGGCAATCCCCGCTGCGGCAGCGCCGGATTCCGGGTGAAGACCGAATGGAAGGGCCAGACCCGCTC
>JAIVIZ010000067.1 GCA_020200315.1 Sphingomonadales bacterium
GTGCGGAGGCAGCGTTGCCTTCACCGATGCGCGCGAGTACCGCGCCGACCGCGACGGTTTCGCCTTCCTTGAACAATTGCTCGGACAGCGTCCCCGCGACTGGCGAGGGGACTTCGACGCTGACCTTGTCAGTCTCGAGGCTCGCGATCGGTTCATCGAGCGCGACCGCGTCGCCGGGGCTTTTCAGCCACTGGCCGACGGTCGCTTCGGTGATCGATTCGCCCAGGGTCGGGACTTTGACGTCGGTCGGCATGTATTTCCCTTAGCTCCCGGCCTTGCCGGCCTTCTGGACAGTCTTGACCGCGGCCTGCGCCGCCGCCGGCTGGGCCGCCTTGACCCCGAGCGCATCGGCGATCAGCGCCGACTGCTCCGCGACGTGGCGCTTGGCAAGCCCCGTCGCGGGCGAAGCCGACGGTACGCGCCCGGCATAGCGGGGACGCATTTCGTCAAAGCCGACCTCGCCAAGGCAGCATTCGAGCAGGGGTTCGACGAAGCTCCACGCGCCATTGTTGCGCGGTTCTTCCTGCGCCCACACAAGTTCCTGGAGGGCCGGCATCGCCTTCAAGCGTTTGACCAGAGGCTCCGACGGGAAAGGATAGAGCTGCTCGACCCGAAGCACCTCGGTATCGACGCTACCCGCCGCGTCGCGCGCTTCGATCAATTCATAGCCGATCTTGCCGGAACAGAGCACGACGCGCTTCGTCGCGCCCTCGGCCGGCGGTGCAAGATCGGACAGTATCCGGCGGAAATGGCCTTCGCTGGTGAAATCCGCGCGCCGCGACACCGCAAGCTTGTGGCGAAGCAGCGACTTGGGGGTCATGATGATCAGCGGTTTGCGGAAATCGCGGTGCATCTGGCGGCGAAGGATGTGGAAATAATTGGCCGGAGTGGTGCAATTGGCGACCTGGATATTGTCGTCGGCGCACAATTGCAGGAAGCGCTCGAGCCGCGCCGAGCTATGTTCGGGCCCCTGCCCTTCGAAGCCGTGCGGAAGCAGCAGCACCAGTCCTGAGGCGCGAAGCCACTTCGCCTCGCCCGCAGCGATGAACTGGTCGATCATCGTCTGCGCGCCATTGGCGAAATCGCCGAACTGCGCTTCCCACAGGACGAGCGCCCTGGGGTCGGCGAGGGTATAGCCATATTCGAAGCCGAGCACGCCGAATTCGGACAAAGGGCTGTCGCGAACCTCGAAGCGCGGATCGCCCTCGCCTTTGATCGAGCGAAGCGGGATGAACTTTTCGCCCGACTTCTGGTCGACCCAAACCGCATGGCGATTGGAAAAGGTGCCGCGCCCGCTGTCCTGCCCCGAAAGGCGGACGCGATAGCCGTCCTCGACCGTGCTTCCGAACGCCAGCGCCTCGGCCGTCGCCCAGTCAAAGCCCTCACCGCTTTCGAACATGCGGCGCTTGGCATCGAGGATTCGGCCCAGCGTCTTGTGGATGTTGAAGTCGGCGGGGACGGTGGTGAGCAGTTTGCCAAGGCGGTCGAACTGGGCGTCGTCGATCGCTGTGCCGACGTTGCGGCGGCCGAGCACTGGTTCATCGGGGCGCTTCAGACCCGACCAGCGGCCTTCGAACCAGTCGGCCTTGTTCGGCAAATAGCTCGTCCCGGCCTCGAACTCGCCTTCGAGCAAGGCGACGAATTCGCTCGTCCGCAAGTCGATCCACGCCTGGTCCACGACCTTCTCGGCGATCAAACGCCGCGCGTAGACCTGGCTGATCGGCGGATGCTTGGCGATCGCGGCATACATCAACGGCTGAGTAAAACTCGGCTCATCGCCTTCATTGTGCCCGAAGCGGCGATAGCACCACATGTCGATGACGATGTCGCGGCCGAACTGCTGGCGGAACTCGATCGCCAGCTTGCAGGCGTAGGTGACGGCTTCGGGATCGTCGCCGTTGACGTGGAGGATCGGCGCCTGGACCGACTTGGCAATGTCCGACGGGTAGGGCGAGGA
>JAIVIZ010000122.1 GCA_020200315.1 Sphingomonadales bacterium
GTCCCCCTCCCCATCCTGGGGAGGATTTGTGGAACACCGCGCTCTCCCCCCTCTGGGATTGCTGGCGCGCGCTGTTCGCGGCCCGCACCCGCCGCGATCCGCTCGAACTCGACCTGCCCGAGCGCCGGGTCGTGCTCGACGAGAAGGGCCGCATCCTCTCGGTCGCGCCGCGCGAACGCCTCGACGCGCATCGGCTGGTCGAGGATTTCATGATCGCCGCCAATGTCGCGGCGGCGAAGGCGCTGGAGGCCAAGAAGGCGCCGGTCATGTACCGCATCCACGAGGCGCCCGGCCGCGAGAAGCTGGTCGCGCTGAAGGATTATCTCGCGACCTTCGGCGTCGAGTTCGCGCTGGGTCAGGTGATCAAGCCCGGCACCTTCAACCGCATCATCGAACGGGTCGGCGACAACGACTGGCGCCCCGAGATCATGGAGCAGCTGCTCCGCACCCAGATGCAGGCCCGTTATGGTCCCGAGAACCTCGGCCACTTCGGTCTCGCCCTCGGCAGCTATGCGCACTTCACCTCACCGATCCGCCGCTACGCCGACCTGCTGGTCCACCGCTCGCTGGTCAGCGGCTACCGGCTTGGCGACGGCGGGCTGCCCGCGGCGCAGGGCGACGGTTTTCCCCAGATCGGCGAAGCGATCTCCGGCTTGGAGCGGCGCGCGATGGAAGCGGAGCGCGAGACCATCGACCGCTACGTCGCCGCCTTTCTCGCCGACCGCGTCGGGCAATTGCTCGCCTGCCGGATCAGCGGCGTGCAGCCGTTCGGCTTTTTCGCCACGGTCGAGGGCCTCGGCGGCGACGGGCTGGTTCCCGCCGCCATCCTCGGCAACGAATATTTCCGCTTCGATGAGGCGGCACGCGCTCTGGTCGGCGAGCAGAGCGGCGAGACGTTCAAGCAGGGCCAACGGCTCGAACTCAAGCTGGTCGAAGCCAACCCGGTCTCCGGCGCCCTTCGCTTCGAGCTGCCGGAAGGAAAATTCGCCGCGCCACCTCGCCGCGACCGCGTGCGCGTCGGTCAGCAGCGCGGCCGGCCCGCCAACATTCGTCATCAGGGCAAGCGGCGCTAACCTCGTAATTGTAGCGAGAGGGAAACTGCCGCCCCGCTCGCGCATTGGAGGCTCATGGAACAGCATAAGATCGCCGTCGTCGTCGGCAGCCTCCGCGCCGGATCGCTCAACCGCAAGCTCGCCAAAGCGTTTTGCGGCCTCGCGTCGGGGGAACTCGACTGCAAAATCGCCGAGATCGGCGACCTGCCGCTCTATAACGAGGACATCGACAAGCAGCCGCCCCAATCCTGGACCCGCTTCCGCGAGGAGATCAAGGCTGCGGACGGCGTGCTGTTCGTCACCCCGGAGTATAATCGCTCGATGCCCGGCGGTCTCAAGAACGCCATCGACGTCGGCTCGCGCCCCTATGGCGGCAGTGCCTTCGCCAAGAAACCCGCGGGCGTGGTTACCGCCTCGCCGGGCGGCATCGGCGGTTTCGGCTGCAACCATGCGCTGCGCCAGTGCTGCGTCTTTCTTGACATGCCTGTGATGCAGCAGCCCGAAGCCTATTTCGGTGGCGTCACCGATGCCAAGTTCGGCCCGGACGGAGCGATCGTCGACGACGGCCTGCGCAAGATCGCGACCGGTTTCGCCCATGCCTTCGCCGACTGGGTGCGGACCATCAAGCTCGCGCGCGCCGCCCTCGCGCCGGACCCGACCGGAGCCGGTGCGTGACCTACCGCTTCCTCATCAGCAAGGACGGCGAGCGATATCGGGCCAAGTTCCTCGACGACAATGAGGTGCTGTTCACCTCCGAGTCGTTCCCGGACAAGATGGCGGCGCGCCGGGCGGCGCACACGCTTCAATCCTATGCCGCGCCGGCCGAAATCAAGGACGAGGAATGAGCGGTTAGAGTTTGGGCAACGTCACGCCTTGCTGCCGCATATATTTGCCGGCACGGTCGGCGTAGCTCGTCTCGCACGGCTCGTTCCCCTGAAGGAACAGGAACTGGCACGCGCCCTCGTTGGCGTAGATTTTCGCCGGCAGCGGCGTGGTGTTCGAGAATTCAAGCGTGACATGCCCCTCCCACCCCGGCTCGAGCGGGGTAACGTTGACGATGATCCCGCATCGAGCATAGGTCGATTTGCCGAGGCAGATGACCAGCACGTCGCGCGGCACCCGGAAATATTCGACCGTGCGCGCGAGCGCGAAGCTGTTGGGCGGAATGATGCAGCAGTTGGTCTTCCGGTCCACGAAGCTGTTCGCCGCGAAGTCCTTGGGATCGACCACCGCCGAGTCCACATTGGTGAAAATCTTGAACTCGTCGGCGACGCGCGCGTCATAGCCGTAGGACGACAGGCCATAGCTGATACACCCGTCCCGCCGCTGCGCCTCGACGAACGGCTCGATCATTGCGTGCGTCGTCGCCTGTGCGCGAATCCAGCGGTCGGAGAGAATGCTCATCGGCGCGGGCGTAGCGGGCGCATCGCGCCCCATCAATGAGGGCGGCTGGATTCACGCGGAGGCGCGGAGGCGCGAAGAAGAGAAAGCCAGCGCATTTTGCGCGAAGCACGATGAACCTTCTTTTTTGCTCCGCGCCGCCGCGCCTCCGCGTGAACATATCCACAGGCCCCTCCACGAAAATCGAGCTCATTAGACTGGAGCCGCTTCGCGGTTGAGCGTAGGTAGTCCCATGGCCGAAATCCTCCGCATCGACGGGTCGTCAGACGTCCCGCAACCGCCCTCACTACCAGCCAACGTCGAGGCGGAGGCCGCACTGCTCGGTGCCCTGATGGTCGACAACCGGCTGGTCGAGGACGTCCAGATCCGGTTGAAGGCGCATCATTTCTTCGAACCGCTGCACGGTCGCATCTACGATGCGATCCTGCGCCTATCCGACAAGAACATGATCGCCAATCCGGTCACGCTCCGCCCGATGTTCGAGGGCGATGAGGCAATGAAGGAGGTCGGCGGACCGGCCTATCTCGCGCAGTTGACCGGGTCCGGCGCGGCAGTGATCGGCGCCCGCGATTTCGCCGCGCAAATTTACGATCTCGCGCTGCTCCGCGCCCTTGTCGGGGTCGGGCGCGATATGGTCGAGGGCGCGCTCGACACGTCGGAGGAGGTCGCGCCACTCGCCCAGATCGAGCGCGCCGAGACCGAGCTCTATCGCGTTGCGGAGGAAGGCGGCAGCGAGGGCAAGGCCAAGAGCTTTGGTGAAGCCGCGATCGAGTCGATCAAGAATATCGAAACCGCGCTCAACAGCGGCGGGCACCTGTCGGGCATCACCACGGGACTCGAAGGCATCAACGCCAAGATCGGCGGGCTGCACCGGTCGGACCTGACCATCCTCGCCGGCCGCCCCGGCATGGGCAAATCCTCGCTTGCCACCAACATCGCCTTCGCCGCAGCCCAGCGCTACTCACTGTCCGGCCTGCCGCTGTACATCGACGACACGCCCGGCCTGACCATCGCCGCACTCCGCACCCGAGCCCGCCGCCTCAAGCGCCAGAAGGGGGTTGGCATGATCATCGTCGATTATCTCCAGCTGCTGCAAGGCTCCGGCCGAAGCTCGAACGACAATCGCGTGCAGGAAATCTCCGAGATCAGCCGCGGCCTGAAACAGCTCGCCAAGGAATTGCACGTCCCCGTGTTGGCGCTCTCGCAGCTTTCGCGTGCCGTCGAGCAGCGCGAGGACAAGCGCCCGCAGCTATCCGATCTGCGTGAGTCAGGCTCGATCGAGCAGGATGCCGACATCGTCCTCTTCATCTACCGCGAGGATTATTATCTCACCGCCCGCCAGCCCGCCGACGATCATCCTGACGCCCAGCAGTGGCGTGAAGAGATGGAACGTGTTTACGGGCAGGCGGAACTGATCGTCGCCAAGCAGCGCCACGGCGCCACCGGCAAGGTCCGCATGCGCTTCGATAGTCGGGTGACGAAGTTCAGCGATGCCGCCGACGAAAGCTATTTGCCCGAGATGCGGGGGTAATGCGTTTCCTCCCCGGCATTTGCCGGGGAGGGGGACCAGCGAAGCTGGTGGAGGGGTTCTAAGGGTCGAAATAAAACCCTCCGTCAGCGCTTTGCGCTGCCACCTCCCCGAGAAATCTCGGGGAGGAGAATTGGCGTGCTCGCCTGTCCGCCGGACAGGCTGCGCTCATTAGGATTTCTCGCCTGTCTCTCAGACAGCCGGAAATCCTAATCCTCCTGCCTGTTCGGATCGCGCAGTCCAGTTTCCACGCTGCCCCGCGCCATCTCGCTTTCGACGCTCGTCACCGGATAGGCGCAATAATCGGCGGCGTAGAAGGCGCTTGGTCGATGATTGCCGCTCGCGCCCAGGCCGCCGAACGGGGCATTGGACGGCGCCCCGTTGGTCGGCTTGTTCCAGTTGATGACGCCCGCTCGCACCTGCCCAGGTAGGGAAGTTCCTCGTCCGGCCGGTCGAGCCGGCGGATCGGCATTCCGCCCTTCATCATCAGCCCGAGGAAGCGGTCCTGGAGGATATCGGCGGTGATAAGGTCGATGACCGGTCCCATGAACGGTTCGGGCGTGGCATGCGGCTCGCCGACGATCAGTCGGTCCATCAGCTTGGTGATCGCATCGAGCAGCGGGCGTTCCTTGCCATCCTCGACGATCAGCCGCCGGCACGCGGTGCAGCGCTGCCCGGCGGACAGGAAGGCGGACTGGACAATGATCGCGGCCGCGACCGCCGGCTCCTTCACGTCCCAGGCGACGATCGGATTGTTGCCGCCAAGTTCCAGCGCCAAAATCTTGTGCGGCGTTTCGGCGAACTGGCGGTGGAGCGCCTCGCCGACGCGCGCCGACCCGGTGAACAGCAGTCCGTCGATGCCGTCGTCCGCCGCAAGGGCGCGCCCTTCGTCCGGGCCGCCGATCAACAGCCGCAGGACATCCTTCGGCACGCCCGCCTCGTGGAAGCAGTCGACCAGAAACGCGCCGCTCGCTGGCGTCTTTTCGGACGGCTTGAACACCACCGTATTGCCGGCGATCAGCGCCGGGACGATGTGGCCATTGGGCAGGTGCGCGGGGAAATTATACGGCCCAAGCACCGCCAGCACGCCGTGCGGCTTGTGCCGCACCGAAACCTTGGACCCGAGCGCAGCCTCAAGCCGCCGCCGCGGGGTGCGTTCTCCATAGGCGCCGATCGAAATCTCGACCTTGTTGATGACCGCGCCGACTTCGGTCTTCGCTTCCCACAGCGGCTTGCCCGCCTCGCGGGCAATAAGATCCGCAAAGGCGGCTTCCTTCGACCGAACGACATTGGCGAAGCGGCGCATCGTTTCGGTGCGGAATGCGACTGAATGCGCTACCCACGCAGCTAGCCCAGCTCGCGCGGCCGCAACTTCGTGCGCGGCATCGCCGACTTCTCCCGACCACAGCTCCGCGCCCGTGGCCGGCTCGGTCGATACAAGTTTCGCGGTCATACGCCCCCTGTTACTCGCCGCGTCTGCTGGCCTGTCGGGCGAAGCCGGTCAAGCGCCGCTCTCCATCGCGTCGCCCATCCGCCGCACCGCGGCAATCTTCTGCTCGAAAACGGACCAGTCGTCGCGCTCGGCAATGGCCGCCCAGATCGTCTCGACCTCATCGATGTGCATCGAGCAGGGCTCCGCGTCCGACCAGTATGGGTGCGTTGCGGGGGCGGAGCGTCCCGCCAGCGTTGCGGCAAGCGCACGGAACGGCTCCGCGCCATAGCGCTCACCACCCGGATCGCACCCGCGACGCCAGTCGAAGAACAGCCGGTCGATGGTCACGCCGCCGCTTTGCAACGCCTTGACCAGGGCCGCCACGAGCGGTCGGTCGTCTTTCAATCCCCGCTCCGCGACGCCGAGGCGCGCCAGCATCGCCGTGACGAACGCCGCTTCGAACCGAGTCCCCCAGCTCGCGAGCGTATCCGCAAGGCCCGGCACGTGGCCGAGCAGCGCGAGACTGCCGGCAAGCTGGGCCACATCCCAATGGATCGCCTCCGGTTGCCGCACGAACGCATAGAGGCCGGTTTCATCGAAATAGGCGGCGGTAAACGCCTCGTCCCACTCGGGCGTAAAGCGCCATGGGCCATAGTCGAAGCTCTCACCCGTGATCGCGATATTGTCGCTGTTGAGCACGCCGTGGACGAAGCCCGCAGCGAGATAGGAGGCAGCCAGTGTCGCGGTCGCGCCGACCACCCGATCGAACAGCCGCGCGGCGTTCTCCAGACGATCGTCGGTCGCCACTTCGCCGTAAAGGTGGACCAGGCAATAGCGGACGAGCTTCGCCAGATTGTCGGTGTCGCGGAAAAAGGCCAGCCGCTGAAACGTGCCGATGCGGATGTGGCCGTGGCTGAGCCGGGTCAGCACCGCCGAGCGGGTCGGAGATGGCTCGTCGCCGCGCCACAGCGCCTCACCGGTCTCGAACAGCGCGAAGCTCTTCGAGGTATTGACGCCCAGCGCTTCAAGCATCTCGGTCGCCAGCACCTCGCGCAGGCCGCCCTTGAGCGTCAGCCGCCCGTCGCCGCGCCGGCTCCACGGCGTTTGCCCCGATCCCTTGGTGCCAAGATCGAGCAATCGATCGCACCCGTCACGCAACTGCGCGAACAGGAAACCGCGGCCGTCGCCGAGCTCCGGATTGTAATGCCGGAACTGGTGCCCGTGATAGCGCAGCGCGAGGGGGTGCTTGAGGTTGTCCGGCAGCGGCTCGAATCGGCCGAAGTGCCGCGCCCGTTGCGAGTCTTCCAAGCCGCCAAGGCCAACCTCGTCGGCCGAGCGGCGATTGAAGAACCGCTCGGTCGTCGCCTGGAAGTCCGCCGGGGAGACCTCGTCGTAGAAATCCGGCCCGAGCTCGAGGATGCACGGGTCGGGTCGATAGGGTTGCGGCGGCGGCATCGCCCCGCGATAGGGAATGGGCACGCGAAGAGGAACCTCATGCCGTCATTTGTCGATCGCTTCTGGAACAGTCCGGACGGGCTAAAGCTCCACTATCGCGATTATGACGGACCGCAGGACCGCCCGCCGATCCTGTGCATCCCCGGCCTCACCCGCAACGCACGCGACTTCGAGCCGGTCGCGGAGCGTTTCGCCGGGGAATGGCGCGTCATCGCCGTGGATCTTCGCGGCCGCGGGATGAGCGAATACGACCCGGTGCTGGGGCACTATCTGCCGCAGACCTATGCCGGCGATATCTTGAAGCTGCTCGACCAGCTCGGCATCGCCGACGCCGTGTTCGTCGGCACCTCGCTCGGCGGCATCGTGACCATGGTCATGGCGATGCAGGACAGCGAGCGGATGGCCGGGGTGCTGCTCAACGACATCGGACCGGAAATCGAGCAGGGTGGGGTCGACCGGATCGCCGGTTACGTCGGCCAGACGGGGGCCTATGCAAGCTGGGAAGCGCTCGCCCGCGACCTCGCCGCGCGCAATGGCGACGTCTTTCCGGACTATGATCTCGCCGATTGGGAGCGGTTCGGCCGGCGCGTCGCCCGCGAGCGGGACGGCGTCATCAGCTTCGATTACGATCCGGCAATCGCCGAACCGTTCCACGCTACCGCCAAAGCGCCGCCGATGAGCGCCTGGCCCTATTATCTCGCGCTTGCCGGACGTCCGGTGACTATCCTGCGCGGCGAGTTGACCGATCTCCTGTCGACCGAAATCTCCGAGCGGATGGCGCGCGAGATTCCCAACGCCGAGCTGATCACCATCCCGCGCGTCGGCCACGCGCCAGCACTGGATGAGCCGGAGAGCATCGCCGCGATCGAGCGGCTGCTCGGCCGGGTGTCGGTCGGGAACGAAGCGGCCGCTATAGTTTGAGGGTGGAGGCCCGAGCCGGAATCGAACCGGCGTGCAAGGATTTGCAGTCCTCTGCGTAACCACTCCGCCATCGGGCCGCGCGTGGAGGCGTTCTCTTAGCGGGTGGGCCGCGAAGGGCAACCTTCCAACGCAGGCACCGCGCCTTTGCCGTTCGCCCTGAGCTTGTCGAAGGGCTGCCCTTCACCTGCCTAACGCGAGGAGGGCAGTGCTTCGACAAGCTCAGCACGAACGGAACATAGGTCAATAACGGTAATGATCCGGCTTGAACGGGCCTTGCTGCGGAACGCCGATGTAGGCGGCCTGCTTGTCGCTGAGCGTGGTCAGCTTGACGCCGAGCTTGTCGAGGTGAAGCGCCGCGACCTTTTCGTCGAGGTGCTTGGGGAGGACGTAGACGTCCTTTCCGTACTTGTCCCCGCCGGTCCAGATTTCGATCTGCGCGAGCACCTGATTGGTGAAGCTCGATGACATGACGAAGCTCGGGTGGCCGGTCGCGTTGCCGAGGTTGACCAGGCGGCCCTTCGATAAGACGATGATCTTCTTGCCGTCGGGGAACTCGACCTCGTCGACCTGCGGCTTGATCTCGGTCCACTTCATGTTGGCCAGCGCGCCGATCTGGATTTCGCTGTCGAAGTGGCCGATGTTGCAGACGATCGCCATGTTCTTCATCGCCCGCATATGGTCGAGCGTGATGACGTCCATGTTGCCGGTCGCGGTGACGAAGATGTCGGCGCGGGTGACCGCTTCCTCCATCGTCACCACCTCATAGCCCTCCATCGCCGCCTGCAACGCGCAGATCGGATCGACTTCGGTCACCAGCACGCGCGCGCCGCCGTTGCGCAGGGACGCGGCCGAGCCCTTGCCGACATCGCCGAAGCCGGCGACCGTCGCGACCTTGCCGGCGAGCATCACGTCGGTGCCGCGGCGGATGGCGTCGACCAGGCTTTCCTTGCAGCCGTAGAGATTGTCGAACTTCGACTTGGTCACGCTGTCGTTGACGTTGATGGCGGGGAAGGGGAGCTTGCCCTGCTTCGAGAGCTCATAGAGGCGGTGGACGCCGGTCGTGGTCTCTTCCGATACGCCCTTGATGCTCTGGACCGTCTTGGTGAGGTAGCCCGGACGCTCCTTGAGAAAACGGGTCAGCGTCGCGGCGAAGATTTCCTCTTCCTCGTTCGAAGGCTGGAACAACGCTTCGCCGGCCTCCACGCGCGCGCCCCACAGCGCGAACATGGTGGCATCACCGCCGTCGTCGAGGATCATGTTGCAGGTCTCGTCCTGCCCCCAATCGAAGATGCGGACGACGTAATCCCAATATTCTTCGAGCGTTTCGCCCTTGATGGCGAACACCGGCACGCCCGTTGCGGCGATGGCGGCGGCGGCATGGTCCTGGGTCGAGAAGATGTTGCACGACGCCCAGCGGACGTCGGCGCCGAGCGCGGTCAGCGTCTCGATCAGCACCGCGGTCTGGATCGTCATGTGCAACGATCCGGTGATCCGCGCGCCCTTGAGCGGCTTCAACGCGCCGAACTCCTGCCGCAGCGCCATCAGGCCCGGCATCTCGGTCTCGGCGATCTCGATCTCCTTACGGCCGAAGGCGGCGAGGTCGATGTCCTTGACGATGTAATCGCCGGTCGGCTGGGTCTTGGCGGCAGTGGCCACGGTCATGTTCCTTCTGATGCTTAGTTGGCGAGCGCGGGCGCTATGTGCTCCGCGGCTCAGGCAATCGCCGCGCGGAGCGCGTCGACAAGATCGGTCTTTTCCCACGGGAACAGGTCGCCTTCGGGCTTGCGCCCGAAGTGGCCGTAGGCGGCGGTCTTCGAATAGATCGGCTTGTTGAGGCCAAGGTGGGTGCGGATGCCGCGCGGCGTCAGGCCGCCGAGCGCGTCGATGCGATTGATCGCTGCTTCAAGCCGGTCGTCGCCGACGGTGCCGGTGCCGTGCGTGTCGACATAGAGCGACAGCGGTTCGCTGACCCCGATCGCATAGGCGAGCTGGATCGTGCAGCGGGAGGCAAGGCCGGCAGCAACGATGTTCTTGGCGAGATAGCGCGCCATGTAAGCGGCCGAGCGGTCGACCTTGGTCGGGTCCTTGCCCGAGAAAGCGCCGCCACCATGCGGCGCAGCCCCACCGTAAGTGTCGACGATGATCTTGCGCCCGGTGAGGCCGGCGTCGCCATCGGGCCCGCCGATTTCGAAACTGCCGGTCGGGTTGATGTGATAGACGGTTTCGTCGCTCAGCAGCTCGGCGGGAAGAATGTCGGCGACGACCCGCTTCACATAATCGTGAAGCTCCGCCTCCTGCTCGCCTGAGTCATAACCTTTGCCGTGCTGGGTCGAGACGACGATCGCGGTCGCCGCGACGGGCTTGCTCTCTTCGTAGCGCAAGGTGACCTGGCTTTTGGCGTCGGGCTCGAGAAATGGCGCCGCGCCCGAATGGCGGTCGGCGGCCATCCGCTCGAGGATCTTGTGGCTGTAGTAGAGCGTCGCCGGGAGCAGCTCGGGGGTCTCGTCGGTAGCGTAGCCGAACATGATGCCCTGATCACCCGCGCCTTCGTCCTTGTTGCCGCTCGCGTCCACGCCCTGCGCGATATGCGCCGACTGGGCGTGAAGGTTGTTCTCGAACTGCAGGGTTTCCCAGTGGAAACCGTCCTGCTCATAGCCGATGCGCTTGACCGTCTCGCGCACCGCCTGCTCGATCTCGGCCTCGGCGCCGTTGACCCACTGATCGTTCTCGTAGACCCCCTTGCAGCGGATTTCGCCGGCCAGCACGACCAGTTGCGTCGTGGTCAGCGTCTCGCACGCGATGCGCGCCTCGGGATCCTTGGCCAGGAACAGGTCGACGATGGCGTCGCTGATCTGGTCGGCGACCTTGTCGGGGTGGCCCTCGGAGACGGATTCGGACGTGAACAGATAGCTGTTGCGCATATGCACCCAGGAAAGTGGAGGACGGGAGATACGGATATAAAGAAGTCGTTATGTGTGTTCTTCAATCAAGTCAATCGAGGTTCGGGCGGAGCCAGCGCCGCGCCTGATCGAGCGGCACGCCACACCGTTCGGCATAGTCGGCGAGTTGATCCTCGCCGATCCGTGCGACGCCGAAGTAGGCCGCTTCCGGGTGGCCGAAATAGAAGCCGGACACGGCCGAGGTCGGCAGCATGGCGAAGCTTTCGGTCAGCGTGACGCCAGTCGCTTCGCTGCCGCCGAGCAGATCGAACAGCACGGGCTTGAGGCTGTGGTCCGGGCAGGCGGGATAGCCCGGGGCCGGGCGAATCCCGAAATATTCCTCCTTGATCAGCGCCTCGTTGGTCAGCTGCTCGCCCGGCGAATAGCCCCAAAGGGTGGTGCGGGTGTGCTGGTGAAGCCGCTCGGCGAACGCCTCCGCCAGCCGGTCGGCGAGCGCCTTTAGCAGAATGTCCGAATAATCGTCCTTGTCGGCGCGAAAATGATCACTGTGCTCGTCGATCCCGTGGATGCCGACCGCGAAGCCGCCGATCCAGTCGCCGTCGGGGCTAACGAAATCGGCCAAGCACATGTTGGGCCGTCCGGCGCGCTTGGCGATCTGCTGGCGCAGGAAGGGCAGGCGGATGTGGCTCTCGTCGTCGAGGTGGAGAATGACGTCGTCCCCCTCGCGCCGGCAGGGCCATAGCCCGACGCTGCCCCACGCCGTCAGCCAGCCCTCGGCGACGATTCGATCGAGCATCGCGTTGGCGTCCGCGAACAGCCCCGTCGCGCTTTCTCCGACCACTCCATCGGACAGAATCGCGGGATAGACCCCGACGAGCTCCCACGCGCGGAAGAAGGGAGTCCAGTCGATGACGCTGCGCAGATCCTCGAGGGGCCAGCTGTCGAACCGGTGAAGCCCCGGCTGGAGCGGCGCCGGCGGCCGCAGATGCATGTCGGCGGGAAAGGCGTTGGCGCGCGCGTCGGCGATCGGCAGGAGTGCGTTCTGTCCCTTGCCCTCGCGGGTCTCCCGCACGTGCCGATAGTCGGCGCGGATGCCGTCGACATACTCCTTTAGCCCCGTGTCGCTGACGAGGTTGGTCGCCACCCCGACCGCTCGGCTGGCGTCGACGACATGGATGACCGGTCCGTCGTACGCCGGGTCGATCCGGATCGCGGTATGGACC
>JAIVIZ010000123.1 GCA_020200315.1 Sphingomonadales bacterium
CGTCTGGATGGGCCGCGACGACGCACGGCCAATCCCCGGCCTTCAGGGAGGCACCGCGCCGGCTCGCGCCTTCCACGACTATATGGTCGTCGCGACCGCCACCCGGCCGGTCGAGCAGTTCGAAACGCAAGTGCCGTTGCCCAACTGGCAGCTCGAGCCGGACGAGGAGGCGATGGGCGTCCCGATCGATAGCAATGCGATTGCCGCCGAGACGCCGATGGTCGACGCCGACGGCAATCCGCTGCCGCCCCAAGCCGGCACCCAGCCCGTTGCTCCGTCAAGCGCCGGGCAGCCGCAGATTCGTCCCGATGGAACGGGCGCACCGGACCAGGCGTGGCTCGACGAGGTCCTCAACCGCGGCCGCGATCGCCGGCCCGCTTCGCCCCCGCCGCAGCGCCAGCCGCAGCCGTCAACCGTTCCGCCCGACTCGGCGCGCGATGGGTCCGAACCGCCGCAGCAATAGCCGCGCCGCGGCGACATCGCCACCGAACAGCCTCGCTTCCGCCGCCTTGAATGCGGGTCCGTGATCCATGTGCAAACGGTGGGCGACCTCATGCGCGACGACGAAGCGCCGCGCCGCGGGCGGCATCAGGATCAGCCGCCAGCTGTAGCGGATCGCGCCCGCCGCCGAGCAGCTTCCCCAACGTGATTCGGCATCTCCGACCGAAACCGCCCGGACCGTAACGCCGGCTCGACCGGCAACGTCGGCGGTCTCGTCAGACAGCGTCCGGCGCGCGCGCAGCTTCAACCACGCCTCGATTCTCCGCCCGAAATTCTCGCGCGGCCCACCGCAGGCGAGCACCCTATCCGACTGCACGACGGTGCGGCTGGCTCCCTCTACCCAGGTGAGGAGCACCTCCTCTCCCTCAAACGGAATGACCGCGCCCGGGATGAGCGGCAGCCCCGGCGACTGGCACGCAATCTGCGCCTCCACCCAGCCCTGTTGCTCCGCCGCCCACGCCAGCGCCGCGCGACGGGAGGTGCGCGGCGGCACCGTCAGCAACAGCGAACCGCGCCGCTCGTCGAACCGCAACTTCAGCCGCCGCGCGCGCGGATGCACCCGCAGGGTGACGGGCACGCCGGCGACCGCCGCCTCGCGGGCAGCGTCAAAGCGGGCGGTCGACAATGTGGTGTTCCAGCTCGCCGGCCTCGCTCTCGCTAACCGTCCACCCGCGCGTCGACTGGCCCGCCGCATGAACGCTCTCGCGGTCGCCCGAGACGAGATAATGCCACTCCGGCAGCGGCTTGCCTTCCGAGCGCAACCGGTAGGCGCAAGTCGACGGCAGCCACTCCAGCTCGTCGAGCCGGTCGCGGTGGAGAAGCACGCAGTCGCTCACATAGGTCTTGCGCCGCTTATAATCCGTGCACTGCCCGCTCCGGCGGTCGAGCAGCTTGCAGGCGACATTGGTCGGATAGAGCTCGCCCGTCTCGTCATCCTCGAGCTTGTGCAGGCAGCAGCGGCCGCAGCCGTCGCACAGCGCCTCCCACTCGCCGCGATCGAGCACCGCCAGCGGCTTGTCCCACCACGGCGCCGGATTGCCCGGAAGGCGGGGCTTTTCCTTTGCTGCGGCGTCGCTATTCATCACAGCGCCAGCAATGGGCTGCCACGGCAGCGCATTCAAGCTTCGGGTCGGCACTAGCGGGATGAAACTGATGCGTCACAGATATTTCCTGGCACTGGCGGCCTTGGCGCTGACCGCCCCCGCCGCGGCGCAGCTCGGCGGCAGCCAGGGCGAGAGCTTCTTGAAGGCGGTTCGGGAGATCGACGGCAACAAAGCCACCGATCTGATCCAGGCCAACGGCTCGACGGTGCTTTCCTATCGCGGCGCCAATGGCGAGACCGCGCTCAACATCATCGCCGCTCGCCGCGATTCGACCTGGCTCGGCTGCCTTCTCTACGGGTCGACGGCGCCAATCGTCTCGGTGAGACGCCGCTGATCGTCGCCGTGCAGGCCCGCCAGCCGCAGGTCGTCCGCACCTTGCTTGAGGAGGGCGCCAATCCCGACAAGCGCGACAGCGCCGCCGGATACAGCGCGCGGGATTACGCCAGGCGCGACAATCGCTCGGCCGAGCTCACCCGCCTCATCGAGACGATCAAGCCGTCCCAGAAGATCATCGCCGGCCCGCTCATCAAATAAGCTTCAGTTCCAGTCGCCGAGCGTCGGATCGATCTGCGCCGACAGCCGCCGCGCCGCCCGCCGCGCGAATCGCAACAGCTCCGCCTTGCGCCGCGTCGGCGCCAACGGCCGCTGCGCCGCTTCGCGCAGCACCGCCGCATCGTAGCGGTCGGCGACGATCAGCCCCGCCTCCCCCGGCAGGAACGCCTCCGCCTCCGTATGGTGCGCCAGGGCTTGCGGGACAGCCCAGAAGAACTGATCGCAATAGTCGAGATAGTCGCGCCACTTGCCGTCTCCGAGCAGGTCGGCCTTGCTGACCTTGATCTCGACGATGGTCAGCTGGCCCTTGCCGTCGATCGCCATCAGATCGGCGCGCCGGCCGTTGGGCAACGGCACTTCGCACATCGCGAACAGGTCGCGACGGCACAGCAGCCGCGTTACGCCCCGCGCGATCTCAGCCGCGATCGGCGGCGAATCGGCGAAACAGTCCGGAATCGGCTGCGAAAGACTCGGGGCGCTGCTCACCGCGCTCGATTAGAACAAACGAGGACCGGCGACCAGCCCAGTCGGCCGTCGGTCGTGATCGCCTAGCGGTAGAAGACGTGATTGCCGATCGTCGCCACACGCGTTGCATGCCACGCGGGGGAAACCCGCCGCGCGTGGAAAAACAGTGCGCTCGGCGCTGCCGAGTGCATCAGTCTGGCATCGACGATCGTCGCGATCGCCACGGCATTCTTCCACTGCAGGCCGGAGCGGGGCACGCTCGGCAGGCGGTGACCGCGAATGAAGCTGAACTGGCCCCGCTGCATGACAACGCCGCAATAGGAAGTTGCGAAGCGGCCGGACTTGACCCGATTGGCGAGCACTTCGCCGACGGCGAGCTGGCCAGCCAGCGGCTCGCTCTTCGATTCGAAATAGATCGCCGTGGCCAGGCACTCGAGCTCATGGCTCGATGCATCGGCACTGCGCAGACTAGCGACCATCGCCGATAGCGATTCGCCGGGAACCAATTTGATATCGTTGGCGTTTTGCTGATTGTCCTGCTCTTCCAGCGTGGCCGCGCGGGCGGCGGGCGGATCGATCAGGGCCGGTACAACGGCCCTGGGCAGTTCATTGGAAGCAATCAGCGCTTCCGAGATCGGAGCGGATGCAGCGACCGGAGCGAGCGCCCCGGGGACGACCTGCGCCGGTGCCACTGAGGCTGGGACTAAGGAGGCCAGCACCAGCAGGGCGGACCGAAACGACACGAACATGCAAACCGTTCAACGTGCGGTGATCGCTCACAAGGGACGGCGAGGCATCGTGCCCTTCCATCGTCCCAGGGATTGACCCCCGTCTGCGTGGCACCTTCGCTGCTCGGTTTAGCGTGCGCGGTGCCCCCCGCTCTTGCTCCGCGACTCCTGTTCACGGCGTCGCTCGAGCAATCAACCCATCGCGATCGTTTCAGCGATGAATCGTTCTGCCAACGGGATATCCAGTTCGATTTGCCATTCGTCGGGGTCGCTCCGCCGCCGCCGCGCGAGAAAGTCGGTGAGCATCGGCGCCTCCGCTTGCGACGGCCCGACTCGCGCCCAACCGTAACGCCCCTCCGCTCCCAAAGCGCGAGCAAGGCAGCTCAGCGGGATCCCCCGTTCGCTGATCGCGAGGAGCAGCGCGCCACGCTCTGCGTCGCCCTTGTGCAGCACCGCACCGCAGCCGCCGAGCGCTTCAGCGCGCCTCAGAAACGCCGACGCTTCGATGCCCGCCGCGAGCCGCGCCTCAGGCATCAGCCTCCATCCCGCACATAGCCGGGCAGGCTCGACAGGGCGATATGGCTGCGCAGGAAAGTGCCGGTGCCGCGCGCGCATTCCTCGCCCGACGCATCGACGATCCGCGCCTCGGCGACGAACACCCGCCGCCGGCCGCTGATCCACCGCCCTTCCGCCCGTGCCGATCCCTCGACCATCGGCTTGGTGAAATGGAGGTTGAAGGCGGTCGTCAGCAGGAAACGGTCGCTGACCAGGCTGTTGGCCGCATAGAAGGCAGCGTCGTCGAGCATCTTGAAATAGAGCGTACCATGCGCCGCGCCCGCGGCATGAAAGGTCGTGCCCGCTATGGCGAAGTCGAGGCGGGAAGCGGCGTCGCGCTCATCGGCTCCCATCAGCACGGCGGCGAACGCATCGCGGCTGCGCGCGCCGCGCAATTTCTCCAGCGTGGCCGGATTGCGCAGGACTCGGCTCACGGCGGCCAGCGCCTTCAGATGCTCGGCGCCGGCGTCGGGTGGCGACAGCAGCATGACGACGATATCGACCGGCTGCCCGTCGATCGCCCGGTAATCGATCGGTTCGGCCAGCCGCGCGACGAGAGCATAGAGACTTGCAAGGCCCTCGAGCTTGCCATGGGGAATCGCGACTCCGCCGCCAAAGCCGGTCGAGCCGAGCTTCTCGCGCGCGGCGATGCAATTGTGGACCTCGCTCGACGGCAGGCCGAGCCGCTGCGCCGCAACGCCGGAGAGCTGTTGCAGCAGCGCGCGCTTGCCGTTCGCCGCGACGCCGACGCGAATCGATTCGGGATCGAGAAACTGGGCAAGCTGCATCGATGGCGACACTTCACGGCTGGGGGCAGGCGCCGCTCCCTAGGGACTACGAGGAGGCTTGTCAGGTGCTTGTCGGCTCGACCCAGCCGATTGTCCCGTCGCCCCGCCGGTAGATCATGTTGAGCACGCCGGTCGCGGCATTCTTGAACATCAACGCAGTCGTGTTCCTGAGATCGAGCATCATGGCGGCATCCCCGACGCTCGCTTCGGGGATGTCGACCCGGGTTTCGGCGATAATCGGCGGGCTCGGCGGCAGCGGCGCTTCCTCGTCGAGCGGCGCGGCGAAGACGGTGTAGCCGGCCGTTGCCGGCAGTTCCCCAGCGTCGGCTCCCTCTGCCAACCCGCGGCGCTCGCGCAGCCGGCCGACGTAGCGCCGCAGCTGTTTCTCGATCTTGTCGGCCGCGCCTTCGAACGCGACATGCGCATCGGCCGCCCGGTTGGAGGCCTTCAGCACCACGCCCTGTGCCACCGGCGCGACGATGTCGCAGGTGAAGTCTTCGTAGGGACCGCGCCCGAAGGTGACGTTCGCCGCCACCGCGCGCGAGAAATATTTATCCGACATGGTGCCGATCCGATCGGTGACGTGCGCCTGCAACGCCTCGCCGGTCGCGACCTGATGACCCGAAACCCTGATGTCCAAATTCGCTCTCCCGTGATGTCCGCGGCTCGATGACACCGCTGACTCCGTGACGTCATGCCGCCGGGAGGAAACGCTCCCACAGCGGCTGCGTCAGCCGGGCAACAAACGCGCGATGGCGGGATATTTCCTCGTCGCTTGCGAAATGTGGTCGCGCCGGACGCACCGGACGTTCGGCCGGAGTCAGCGGATCGAGCAGCGCGCCGTGCTTGATCCGCTGCGAGCGATCGACGCCGAACCGGGTGCAGAGCGCGTCCAGGCTGTGCTTGGCCCCCGGATGTTTGCTGCGCGCCAGCACCAGCGTGCAGATCATCCGGCTGAGACAGACCGGATCGCGGCCGCAGCGCTCGAGCTCATGATTTAGAAAACCGAAATCGAACCCGGCATTGTGCGCGATCAGCGGCGCGTCGCCGATGAATACCAGCAGCTCGTCGGCACGCTCTGGGAATTTGGGCTTGTCGGAGAGGAACACGTCGCTGAGGCCATGGACCGCTTCCGCTTCGCTCGGCATCGGCCGTTCGGGATGGAAATAGGCATGGAACTCGCGGCCGGTCTCGCACCGGTTGATCATTTCGATACAGCCGATTTCGACCATGCGGTCGCCCCCTGCCGGGCTCAGCCCGGTCGTCTCGGTATCCAAAACAATTTCGCGCATGGCGTCACTATCCACCCGTCGGAAGGCCAAGACAAGCAAGGATCCGCTCGATCTGCTCTCGAGTCACGGCAAGGCTGCCGCCGGTGTCGATCACGAAGTCGGCGCGCTCGCGCTTGATCGCATCGGGCAGCTGACGGGCCATGAAGGCCTCATATTTATCTATGGTCATTCCGGGACGCGCCATGACCCGCTCGCGCTGCACCGCGGCGGGGGCCGACACGACGATCACCTTGTCGAAGGCCGCTTCGCCGTGGGTTTCGAAGAGCAGCGGAATGTCGAACAGCAGCGCCGGCGCGCCGCGGTGGCCGTTCAGAAAATCGGCACGCGCCGCCTGAACCGCCGGATGGATGATCACCTCGAGCGCGGCCAGCTCGTCGCGGTCGGCCAGCACGCGCGCGCCGAGCAGGTCGCGATCCACCGCGCCGTTGACGATCGTGTCGGGCCAGCGCTCGCGAATCCGGTCGACCAGCGGCCCGCCCGACTGCAGGCGACGCACCTCGGTGTCGGCATCGAACAGCGGCACGCCCGCATCGACGAACATCGCCGCGACGGTCGACTTGCCCATCCCGATGGAGCCGGTGAGGGCGAGCATCAAGGTCATGCGGTGAGGAGCGCCCGAAGCTCGGCGTCGTGCTCGCGCGGCGCGGGTTGGCCGAAAAGCCGCCGAAATGCTGCTGCTGCCTGCCCGACCAGCATTTCCAAACCATCCACGGTTCGAATTCCAGCGGTCCGCGCCGCCCGGAGAAGGGCCGTATCGATGGGGTCATACACCATGTCGAATACCGTTGATGCGACGATAGGCTCTTTAAACACATCGAGAACGGTGGAAGGCATTTTAGCCTTGCCGCGCATCCCGAGCGGCGTCGCATTGATGATTACGTCAGACCTCACGAGATTGTGATCGTCATGAAGTGACCGAACGCATCCGCCGAAACTGAACTCCCTCAGCAGGGCAAAGCCGGCAGTCTCGTCTCGCGCAGAAATCAAGACCAACGAGACATCTCGCGCACGCATCGCAGACAAAGCCGCGCGAGCGGCGCCGCCCGTGCCTATGAGACAGACTTCCGACCCGGCTGGCATCAGCGCCACGGGCAAGGCGTCGAGCACGCCGGCCGTATCGGTGTTGCTGGCGATCAGTGTTCCGGCACGTACAACGAGCAGGTTTGCCGCCGCCACCGCGCTCGCTCCTTCGTCCCTCCGATCGGCGTGGCGCAATGCCGGAAGTTTCAGCGGCATCGTCACGTTGCAACCAAGCCACGATGGATCGTTGCGCCGACCATCAAGATAGTCGCCCAGTGTTCCGAGCGTCACCCGGGTCGCTCGATACTCAGCGTCGATGCCGAGCTTCTTGAGCCAGAAATTATGGATCGTGGGCGACTTGCTGTGGGCGATCGGGTCGCCGATTACCTCAGCGTAAGGGCGTGACGTCATGCCATCATCAGCCCGCGTTCGCGCAAGGCGGCGAGGAGTGAGAGCAACGGCATTCCCAGCACCGTGAAATGACTCCCCTCCACCGCCTCAAACAAGGTCGCGCCGCGCCCTTCCATGCGGAATACGCCGACACAGCCGCTCACCGCCGGCCATTCGTCGTCGAGATACTCCGCGATGAATTGGTCGGACAGCGGCCGCACGGACAGCACGGCCCGGTCGACGCCACTCCAGTCAATTTGTCCGTCCCGCGCCAGCGCGGCAGCGCTGAACAGCGTCAGCGCGCAACCAGAGAAAAGGCGAAGATGCTCCTCGGCTTCATCCCGGCTCCGCGGCTTGTCGAACCGCCGCCCCGCGCACTCGACGATCGAATCGCTGCCGATCACCCATGCATGGGGATGGCGGCTGCTGACATCGACAGCCTTCCCTTTCGCCAGGGCTGCAGCCAGGGCTGACGTGTCCCCATCGAAACCCGCCTTCACCGATTCTTCGTCAAGCGTCGCTGGCTCGATCTCAAACGATAGGCCAACTCCCTCCAGCATCGTCCGCCGAATGGCGCTTCCGGACCCGAGCACCAACGGGGTGGGTGTCGACCGGGATGAGGCTGTGGAGAAACTCATGATGTTCCCTAGCGCGCTGCCGGGGACGGGCCAACGTCGGCCATTCGATCCGCGCTCCCGCGCCGCCATCCCGCCGCTGTCCACAGCTGTACGGCTCGGCTGACGCGGCTGTGAATCACGGGAGTCCGCACCCGCCCACTCGCCAATTCCCCTGCGGTTCCGCTCACCTGGGGCCTGTTGGCAAAACCGGGAGGGCCGACTAAACCCCGCGACCCACCCCTCTACTACTGCATCATCCTATCTTAGAATCTATACACTATAGGAGAATAAGGGTGGCGTCCGTCCCCGTTCCGGCCCTGCCCGACAAGCCCTTGCTCGCCGTGCTCCGGGGTGAGCGCCGCGATCTGCCGCCGGTGTGGCTGATGCGCCAGGCCGGCCGCTACCTGCCCGAGTACCGCACGCTGCGGGCGTCGAAGGGCGGCTTCCTCGACTTGGTCTATGATCCGGCGACCGCCGCCGAGATCACTCTCCAGCCGCTCCGCCGCTTCGGTTTCGACGGCGCGATCCTTTTTTCCGACATCCTCATCGTCCCCCACGCGATCGGGCAGCATCTGGAATTCGTCGCCGGCGAGGGGCCGCGCCTTTCGCCCCGGCTTGCCGATGCCCCGCTGGAGACCCTTAAACCGGTGCTGGAGCGCCTCGAGCCGATCTACGCGACCGTGAGAGCGGTGAAGGCCGCTTTGTCGCCTGAGACGACATTTCTCGGCTTCGCCGGCTCGCCCTGGACCGTCGCCACCTACATGGTCGCCGGCGAGGGCAGCCGCGAGCAGGCCGAAGCCCGCCGCCTCGCCTACGCCGATCCCGCCCGCTTCCAGGCGATCATCGACCGAATCGAGGAAGTCACCCTGACCTACCTCTCCGGCCAGATCGAGGCGGGCATCGACGCCATCCAGCTGTTCGACAGCTGGTCGGGCAGCCTTGCCCCGGCGGGATTCGAGCATTGGGTGATCGCCCCCACGGCCCGGCTCGTCACCGCGCTCAAGCAGCGCCACCGCAACATACCCATCATCGGCTTCCCCAAGGGAGCAGGCGGCAAGCTCGCCGCCTACGCCCGCGGTACCGCTGTCGACGCGGTCGGCCTCGACGAAACGGTCGACCCAGTCTGGGCGGATGCCGAATTGCCGGAGGGACTCCCCGTTCAGGGCAATCTCGACCCGCTTGCGCTCATTGCCGGCGGCGACGCGCTGAAGACGGCTGTCGAGCGCATCCGCGCCGCTTTCCCCACCCGCCCGCACATCTTCAATCTCGGCCACGGCATCCAGCAGGACACGCCGATCGCCCATGTCGAAGCCTTGCTGGCGATGCTAAGGACCCGATCATGAGGGGTGGCGCATGAACGACTGGATCGGTTTCCTCGGCGCTGCCTACCCGTGGGTGAAGGCCGCTCACGTCACCTTCGTCATCTTCTGGATGGCCGGCCTGTTCCTCCTGCCGCGCTTCTACGTCTATCATCACGCCGCCCAGTCCGGCTCGCTCGAGGACCGGGCCTGGATCGAGCGTGAGGCGCGGGTGCGCTCGATTATCCTCACGCCCGCAATGCTGATCGTCTGGTTGCTCGGCTTGACCCTCGCCTTCGATATCGGCGCCTTCGGCCAGCACTGGTTCGACGCCAAGCTGCTGCTCGTCCTGCTCCTGACCGGCTACCAGGGCTGGCTCGGTGCCTACGGCCGCAAGCTCGCCGACGGCAAGCGTCCGCTCGCCAATCGCACCCTGCGCATCATGAACGAGGTGCCGGGCATCGCCACCGCGCTCATCGTCGTGCTGGTGATCGTCAAGCCGTTCTGATCCGTCGTTGGGAGGAGCGGAGCGACGAAGCAATCCAGTCTCCGCTCGACTGCTTCGCGCCGATCGCGATGACGGCAACTTGATGATCGCTCCTCTCACCTTATATTGACTTGGCTCAGACCGAGACCTAACGCCGTCCCTCAGACGGCCGCGCCGGCCTGTTTCTCCTTTCCGCCGGTGCGCGCCCCTTGCGGCGTCCTGTCGCACGGCGGCTTCCCCCAGCTCCCAATCACAGAGCCCCCAATGCATCTCAAAGACCTCAAGCAGAAAACCCCCGTCGAACTCGTCGCCATGGCCGAGGAAATGGGGGTCGAAGGCGCCTCCACCCTGCGCAAGCAGGATCTCATGTTCTCGATCCTCAAGGTTCGCGCCGAATCCGGCGCCGAAATCATGGGCATGGGCACGGTCGAAGTCCTCAACGACGGCTTCGGCTTCCTGCGCAGCCCGGAGGCCAATTATCTCGCCGGCCCCGACGACATCTATGTCACCCCCAACCTCGTCCGTCGCTTCGGCTTGCGCACCGGCGACACCGTCGAGGGCGAGATTCGCGGACCCAAGGACGGCGAGCGCTATTTCGCGCTCAACCGCATCACCCAGATCAATTTCGACGAGCCCGATGCTGTCCGTCACCGCGTCAACTTCGACAATCTGACGCCGCTCTATCCCGATTCCAAGCTGCGCCTCGATACGCTCGACCCGACCGTCAAGGACAAGTCGGCGCGCGTCATCGACATCGTCTCGCCTCAGGGCAAGGGCCAGCGCGCGCTGATCGTCGCGCCGCCGCGCACCGGCAAGACCGTCTTGCTGCAGAACATCGCCAAGGCGATCACCGACAATCATCCCGAGGTCTTCCTCATCGTCCTGCTGATCGACGAGCGGCCCGAGGAAGTCACCGACATGCAGCGCTCGGTCAACGGCGAGGTCATTTCCTCGACCTTCGACGAGCCCGCCTCGCGCCACGTCCAGGTCGCCGAAATGGTCATTGAGAAGGCCAAGCGCCTGGTCGAGCACAAGAAGGACGTCGTCATCCTGCTCGACTCGATCACCCGCCTCGGCCGCGCCTACAACACCGTCGTTCCCTCGTCGGGCAAGGTCCTGACCGGCGGCGTCGACGCGAACGCGCTGCAGCGCCCCAAGCGCTTCTTCGGCGCCGCCCGCAACATCGAGGAAGGCGGCTCGCTGTCGATCATCGCCACCGCGCTGATCGACACCGGCTCGAAGATGGACGAGGTCATCTTCGAAGAGTTCAAGGGCACCGGCAACTCGGAAATCGTCCTCGACCGCAAGGTCAGCGACAAGCGCATCTTCCCGTCGCTCGACGTCGGCAAGTCCGGCACCCGCAAGGAAGAGCTGCTGGTCGACCAGTCCACACTGTCGAAAATGTGGGTGCTGCGCCGCATTCTGATGCAGATGGGCACCATCGACGCGATGCAGTTCCTGCTCGACAAGATGAAGGACGCGAAGAGCAACGAGGATTTCTTTGCGAGCATGAATCAGTAATCCTCCCCGGAACGGGGAGAGGGACCGTCCGGCGCAGCCGGATGGTGGAGGGGGCCCGCCGCGGTCGAGCATGATTCCACTCAACTTCGCCGCCGTCCTCACCCCCACCGGGCTCGCCCAACTCGGCCAGATCATCCTCGGCGATCTTACCATGGCCGGCGACAATGTCGTCATCATGGGTACGATCGCCTCCGGCCTGCCGGCGAAGGACCGGCGCAAGGTGCTGCTGCTCGGCGTCGGCATCGCGCTCGTCTTCCTGATCGGCTTCGCGCTGATCGCGACCCAGTTGCTCAAGATCACCGGTCTGCTGTTCGCCGGCGGCCTGCTGCTGCTGTGGGTCGCCTACAATATGTTTCGCGAGCTCAGGCCCGCCCGGGTGGAGATCGCCGACGATCCAGCAACCCCGCAGGTCGAGGGCCCGCCGGCATCCAAGAGCTTCCTCAAGGCCGCGATCCAGATCACGCTGGCCGATCTCTCGATGAGCCTCGACAACGTCCTGCTCGTCGCCTCGATCGCGCGCGACAATCCCGCGCTGCTGTTCATCGGCCTGACCTTCTCCGTCCTGCTGATGGGCCTCGCCGCCAACATGGTCGCGCGCCTCGTCCAACGCTATCACTGGATCAGCTGGATCGGCCTTGCCGTCATCCTCTACGTCGCCGTCACGATGATCCACGACGGCTGGATCGGCGACGACCATGTGAAGGGCATCACCACTTACTTCGCGTGAGCCATAGAATCCCTCTCCCGCTCGCGGGAGAGGCTAGGTGAGGGCCTTCTTCTTCCTAATCCTTCTTCCTTGACCCTTCTCAATCTCAACGATACCGGGCAAAGCGGCCGCATGGACTTCGCCGCCCTTCTCACCCCCTCCGCCCTGACCGCGCTGCTCGAGATCCTGATGATCGACATCGTCCTCGCCGGGGATAATGCGATCGTCGTCGGCGCGCTCGCTGCTGGCCTCCCCGCCGACCAGCGCAAGAAGGTCATTGTGCTCGGCGTCGCCGCCGCGCTCGTCCTGCGCATTGCCTTCGCGCTGGTCGTCTCGCAGCTCCTGCAAATCGTCGGCCTCGTCCTCGCGGGCGGCTTTCTGCTCTTGTGGGTGGCGTGGAGAATGGCGCGCGAGCTTCGCCACGACGGTGAGAGCGCCGGCTCGCCGGAAGTCGCGGGCGACGAGCACGGCGGCCTCAAGCCGGCCCGCACCTTCGCCAGCGCCGCCTGGGGCGTAGCGCTCGCCGACGTCAGCATGAGCCTCGACAATGTCCTCGCCGTCGCCGGGGCAGCGCGCGAGCATCCGTGGATCCTCGCCTTCGGTCTGGTCCTCTCGGTCATTCTGATGGGTGTCGCCGCGAACATCATCGCCCGCTACATCGAGCGCTTCCGCTGGATTGCCTGGATCGGGCTCGCCGTCATCCTCTGGGTCGCCGGCAAGATGATCTGGGACGGCTGGCACGAAGTCGCCCCGCACATCGTTTGAAATCCGAGGGCCTGATCCCCGTGACGGACACGATCGCCGCCCTCTCCACCGGTCGACCTCCTGCCGCTCTGGCAATCGTCCGCACCAGCGGACCATCGGCGCACGCGATCGCCCGGCGTCTCGCCGGCGACCTTCCGCCGAGCCGATGCGCAAGCCTGCGTACGCTTCGGAATCCGCTGACCGGCATGGAAATCGACACCGCCATCATGTTGCGCTTTGACGCATCGGCGAGCCCAACAGGCGAAAACATCGTTGTATATCAATGTCATGGCGGGCGCGCGGTGGTGGATGCGTTGCTCGACGCCTTGACGTCAACCGGCGAGTTGCGCCTCGCCGAAC
>JAIVIZ010000088.1 GCA_020200315.1 Sphingomonadales bacterium
CAATATGGCCAACGCGATCCGCAAGATTTCGGTCGCGCGCGGCCACGACGTGACGCGCTATGCGCTCGCCTGCTTCGGCGGCGCGGGCGGGCAGCACGCCTGCGGGGTGGCCGATGCGCTCGGCATGACTCGCATTCTCGTTCACCCGTTGGCGAGCCTGCTGTCGGCCTATGGCATCGGCCTTGCCGAGGTGAAGGTGTTGCGCAATTCGAGCTGGCTGCGGCCACTAGCGGAGGATTTCGCGCCCGCGCTCGATGCGCTCGTCGACGCTGCGCGCCAGGCCTTGGAAGCGCAGGGCTTCGCCGCCGATCGCATCCGCATCGAACGCCGCGCCCGCCTGCGTGCGCCGGGCAGCGATTCGACGCTGGAGCTTGAAGTGGCGCCGGTTGTCGAGATGCGGGCGCGTTTCGCCGAGCTTCACCGTCTTCAATTCGGCTATGCCGAGGACGGGTCCGACCCAATCGTTGATTCCGTGATCGTCGAGGCGATCGGCGCCAGCGACGAGCGCACTCGCTTTGCCGTTCCGCCCGGTCCGGACGCTGAGACAACCGAGACCGGCGGCTGGCGCGCGTTCGACCGTGCGAAGATCGCCGCCGATCAGCGCATCGCCGGTCCGGCGCTGATCCTCGATTCGTCGACCACAGTGGTGATCGAACCCGGCTGGACCGCTCACCGGGCGGAGGATGGCACGCTGATCCTCGACCGGGTCGCTCAGGTTGCCCGCGCCCGCGCGGTCGGCACCGATGCCGATCCGGTGATGCTCGAAATCTTCAACAACATGTTCATGGCCATCGCCGAAGAAATGGGCGTCGCACTTCAGGCCACCGCGAGTTCGGTCAACATCAAGGAGCGGCTCGATTTCTCCTGCGCGCTGTTCGATGCATCGGGCGCGCTCATCGCCAACGCGCCGCACATACCGGTCCACCTCGGATCGATGGGAGAGAGCGTTCAGACCATCATCGCCGCGCGTGGCGAGGGCGCCGATGGGCGCGGCATCCGGCGCGGGGACGCCTACGCGCTGAACGATCCTTATCGCGGTGGTACGCACCTGCCCGACATTACGATCATCGTTCCGGTCTTCTATGCCGACGACAGCCTTCGCCCCGACGCTTTCGTCGCGGCGCGCGGACATCACGCCGACGTCGGCGGAATCGCTGCGGGCTCGATGCCGCCCGACAGCCGTTCGATCCTCGACGAGGGCGTCCTGATCGACAATTTCCTGCTGGTGGACGAAGGGCGGTTTCGCGAAGCCGAGGTCCGTGCGCTGCTCGCTTCGGGTCCGCACCCCGCGCGCAACATCGATCGCAACCTGTCCGACCTGCGTGCCCAGCTCGCTGCGTGCGCCCGCGGCGCGTCGTCGCTGGTGGCGGTCGCCCGCGATTACGGCGCGCCGGTCATCACCGCCTACATGGGTCATGTCCTCGCTGATGCCGAGGAAGCGGTTCGCCGGCTGGTCGATCAGCTCGGCGATGGCGATTCCGTCAGCGAAATGGACAATGGCGCACGGGTCCAGGTTTCGATCCGAGTCGACCGCGCGGGCCGCTCGGCGACGTTCGATTTCAGCGGCACCAGCGCGCAGCTGCCCGACAATTTCAACGCTCCCCGATCGATCGTTCGCGCCGCTTCCCTCTACGTCGTTCGAACGCTCATCGACGATGCGATTCCGATGAACGACGGCTGCCTACGCCCCATCCGCCTGATTGTCCCCGACGGCTCGATGCTCAGCCCCAACTGGCCTGCGGCGGTGGTTGCCGGCAATGTCGAGACCAGCCAGGTGATCACCGACACCCTGTTCGCGGCGACCGGCCGCCTCGCCCCGTCACAGGGCACGATGAACAATTTCACCTTCGGCAACGACGCCTATCAATATTATGAAACGATCGCCGGCGGCTCGGGAGCCGGACCCGACCATGACGGCACCGATGCCGTCCAGACGCACATGACCAACAGCCGGCTGACCGACCCCGAGATCCTCGAAACCAGGCTGCCGGTGCGGGTCGAAGAGTTCGCCATTCGCGCGGGGTCGGGCGGGGACGGCGCGCACAGCGGCGGCAACGGCATTGTCCGCAAGCTGCGGTTCCTCCAGTCAATGCGCGCCAACATCCTTGCGAACCGCCGCCGTATCCCGCCGCGCGGGCTTAGCGGCGGTGGCAACGCGGCCCCGGGCCGCAACTGGGTGGAGCGCGCTGACAGCAGCATCGAGCCGCTCCAGGCAACCGGATCGGCCGACATGGGTGCGGGCGACGCGTTCGTCATCGAAACGCCCGGCGGGGCAGGGTTCGGGAGGAAGTCAGGATGAATTACTGGCCGCTGCTCGGGATCGCGCTCGTCGTGCTCGGCTTCCTGCTGCGCTTCAATCCGCTGCTCGTCGTTGCCGTGTCGGCGATCGTTACCGGGCTGCTCGGCGGCCTCGATCCGCTCAAGGTCGTGGCGACGCTCGGCAAGGCCTACAACGACAACCGCAATGTCACGGCAATCTACATCGTGCTGCCGGTCATCGGCCTGCTTGAGCGCAATGGCTTGCAGGAACGCGCGCGGGCGCTGATCGTCGCCCTGCGCGGCGCCACCGCCGGACGAATGCTGATCGCCTATCTTGGTCTTCGTCAGCTCTTCGCCGCGCTCGGCCTGACCTCGGTTGCCGGTCAGGCGCAGACCGTTCGGCCGCTGATCGCGCCAATGGCCGAAGCGGCGGCTGCGCGCGATGGGCAGCTCGACGAGGAGACCGGCGACAAGGTCCGCGCAATGGCCGCGGCGACCGAC
Source organism: Sphingomonadales bacterium (assembly GCA_020200315.1). Lineage (GTDB taxonomy): Bacteria > Pseudomonadota > Alphaproteobacteria > Sphingomonadales > Sphingomonadaceae > Sphingomicrobium. The sequence continues at coordinate 2,761 of JAIVIZ010000088.1, forward strand.
AATGTCGGCCTGTTCTTCGGCGAGGACATTTTCCTCGCGGTGTCGTCGATCCTGCTTATCCAGGGGGCGATGCGCGGCTTCGGGATCGAGCTCGCGCCCTTTCAGCTATCGGTATGGGCGATCCCGACCGCGCTCGCCGCCTTCCTCATCCACGCCACGCGCCTGCTGCTGTTCGATCGAGGGCTCGTCGCTCGCAAAGGCCGGCGGCAATGATCGATGCCCACTGGCTCTACCTGCTGCTCGGTGCGATGTTCGCCGCCGTCGCGGTCGCCAGCGCGCGCGACCGCACCAACCCGCGCCGCTTCGGCAATGCCGGCTTCTGGGGCCTGATCGCGGTCAGCTTCTGGTTCGGCGACCGCATCGGCGATCTCGCCAACGGCGCATTGGTCCTCGCGCTGGTCGGCCTGGCGGGCACACGGCTGATCGGCCGTGGCTCGGCGGAAATCACGACTCCGGGCGAGCGCGCCGCCTCGTCACGCCGCTTCGGCAATCGCCTGTTCCTGCCCGCGCTGATCATCCCCGCGGCCGCCTTCGCCGGAACCATCCTGTTCAGCTACACCCCGCTCAGCAATAGCGGCTTGATCGACCCCAAGGCGGTGACCCTCGTCCTTCTGGGCGCCGGCACCCTCATCGCGCTCGCCGTCTGCCTGGCCTGGTTCCGCGCGCCGCTCACCGCGCCGGTGGAGGAGGGCCGCCGCCTGCTCGACGCCATCGGCTGGGCCGTCGTCCTGCCGCAGATGCTGGCCGCGCTCGGCACGGTGTTCGCTGCGGCCGGCGTCGGCAGCGCGGTCGGCGCCATCGCCGCCCATCTGCTCTCCCCCGGCAGCATCTTTCTCGCCGTGCTGGTCTATGCGCTTGGCATGGCGCTGTTCACGATCATCATGGGCAATGCCTTCGCCGCCTTCCCGGTCATGGCGGCCGCGATCGGCATTCCGGTGCTGGTTCAGGCGGACGGCGGCAATCCGGCGGTGATCGGCGCGGTCGGCATGCTGGCCGGCTTCTGCGGCACGTTGCTCACGCCGATGGCCGCCAATTACAACATCGTGCCCGTCGCGCTGCTCAATTTGCGCAATCAGTATGCCGTCATACGGGCGCAGGTCGGCACCGCGCTCCCGCTGCTCGCGTTCAACATCGCGATGCTTTATTTCGCGGGGTTCCGATGAGCGTCGATCCCGCCACCGCGCGCCATTTCGCCGCCATCGCCCTCGGCCACGTCACGCGCGAATATCCGCACAAGCTCGACCATGTCCTCGACGGTGACGGCGATGCGCAGCCGCCGCGCCTACTCCACCCGATCTTCTTCGGCAGCTTCGACTGGCACAGCTGCGTTCACGGCTGGTGGACATTGCTGACGCTGCGCCGTCTCTTCCCGGACGACTCCGCTGCCATTGAGGCGCTGGCCGACACCAGCTTCACGCCCGGCAAGGTCGCGACAGAGCTTGCCTATCTCGAACGTCCCTCGTCCGGCGGGTTCGAGCGGCCTTATGGCTGGGCGTGGCTGCTTTATCTCCATCTCGAGGCTTCGCGCCACACCGACCGCCCGTGGGCCGCGGCGCTCCACCCGCTCGCCCGCACCTTCGCCGAGCGGCTGAAGCGCTACCTTGGCATTCTGACCTATCCGATCCGCGCCGGCACCCACGCCAACAGCGCCTTCGCGATGCGCCTCGCGAGCGAATGGGCCGACGTCTTCGACCCGGAACTCGCCGCCGCGATCACTGACGCTGCCCAACGCTGGTTCGGCACCGACCGCGACTGCCCGGCATGGGAGCCGAGCGGCGACGACTTCCTCTCGCCGGCCTTGATCGAGGCACTGTGCATGGCGCGCACCCAGCCGGCGGACGCTTTCGGCGCCTGGTTCGCCGCCTTCTTGCCACGCATCGCCGCGCGCCAGCCCGTCGCCCTCTATTCGCCCGTGATCGTCAGCGACCGCTCCGACGGCAAGATCGCCCATCTCGACGGTCTGAACCTCAGCCGGGCCTGGTGCTGGCGCGAACTTGCGCGGTTCCTCACCGGGGATGCCCGCGCTGCCACGCTCGACAGCGCCGAGGCGCACCTCGCGGCCGCCATGCCCCACATCGCGGGCGACTATGCGGGTGAACATTGGCTGGCGAGCTTCGCGCTCCTGGCACTTCTCGCAGGATCGGACTGACCGCTCGCCCTAATGCTCGCGGAACGAGCGCCACACGCTTTCGGTCAACGGCTCGAACGCATATTGTAGGGCGGTGCGCTTCTTCAGCGGCACCAGCACTTCGGCCGGCATCCCCGGGTGCAGCTGGAAATCGGCGCCGCGGAACTGGCGGATCTGGTCGATCTCGCTCTCCGGCACGCGCACTTCACCGGTATAGTAGCTGACGCCGGTCTTCTCGTCGGTGAAGCTGTCCGCCGAAATCCGCGTCACCACGCCGTGAAGCAGCGGCAGGCCGCGATCGTGGACGCCGGTAAAGCGGACCTGCGCCTCCTTGCCGACGGTCACATCATCGGCATCCTGAACGCTGAACTTCGCGGTGATCACCAGCGCGGCGCGATCCGGGACCACGTCCATCAGCTTCTCGCCCGGCGCGATGACCCCGCCGACCGTGTGGATCGCCAGGCCGGTCACCGTTCCCCCGACCGGTGCGCGAATCTCCAGTCGCGAGCGCTGGTCGCGCGACGCGCGCCACTTGGGCTCGATCTCGGCCAGCGAGAAAACCACCTGACGAAGGTCGGCCGAGGCCTTTTCGCGATAAGCTTTTTCCGCCTCCAATTGTTTCAACCGTCCTTCGCCCGAGCTTGAATGCGCCTGCGCCACGCTCGCTTCATAGGCCGCCCGCTGCCCCTGGATGGCCGCCTTGTCGCGCTCCAGCGCGCGCACCCGCGACTGCGACACGAAGCCCTTCGCGGCGACCTCGCGCAACGCATCGAGCTCCTGGTCGATCAGTCGCTCCTGTTCGGCCGACGCGCGCATCTGCGATCCGAACCCGGTCGCGCTTTCGTTCGACTGGACCGACTGTTCGCCGAGCACGCGCGACTGGGTCTGGAGCAGCGCACGCCCTTCCGCGAACTCGCGCGTCTGTTGCCGCATCGCCGCCTCGCCCGCCGCCCGCAGCGTCGGATCGTCCGGGAACAGCGCTGCCGGCCAGGCGATGCCTGCCGCGCCGCTCTCTTCCGCCTCCAGCCGCGCCTTTTGCGCCATCAGGCTCATCATCTGGTCGCCGAGCGCCCGCTCGCTCTCGCGCACTTCGGCCCCCGACAGGTCGATCAGCACCTGCCCGGCGGCGACCTTCTGGCCTTCCTTGACCCGCAGTGCGGCGACGACGCCGCCGTCGCGGTGCTGGACCGTCTGGCGCTGGCCCTGCACCGTCACCTGCCCCGGCGCGAACGCGGCGGCGTCGAGCGGCGCGAGCGCCGCCCAGCCGAGAAAGACGACGAAGAACAAAGCGGCGACGATCAACCCCAGGCGGATGTCCTTGCCCGGATTGTCGAGGGGCGTGGCGTCATATTCGGTGATGCGCGCCGGACCGGTGGCGACGATCTCGCCCGCGCTCATGCCGCGCTCCCCTTGCGCCGGGCGGTGATCGTTCCCGGCGGCGGTGCTTGCGGTGCACTCGCCTGTGGTCCGCCTTGCAGCCGGGCGAGCACCTGGTCGCGCGGTCCATCGAACTCGATCCGCCCGTTGGCCATGACGATGACGCGATCGACCGCCTGCAGAATGCCCGTGCGGTGCGCCACGATCAGCACCGCCGCCCCGCGCGCCTTCAGCTCTTCGATCGTCTGGACGAGCTGCGCTTCGCCCATCGCGTCGAGCGCCGAATTGGGCTCGTCGAGCAGCACGATGGCCGGGTCGCGGTAAAGCGCACGGGCCAGGGCGACGCGCTGCGCCTGCCCGGCGGACAGGCCGGCCCCGCCCCAGCCGAGCGGCAGGTCATAGCCTCCGGGCAAGGTCAGGATCAGCTCATGCACCCGGCACGCCCGCGCCGCCGCGATCGCCGCTTCGTCGACCTCGTCGGCCGGCGCGCAATCGAAGCGCGAGATATTTTCCTTCACCGTACCGGCGAACAGGGACAAGTCCTGCGGCAGATAGCCGATGTGCCGCGCCAGCCGCTCCGAGTCCCAGTCGCTGGTGCTCGCGCCGTCGACCCGAATGGTGCCGCGGTCGGCGCGGGCCGCCCCCGCGAGCACGCGCAGCAGCGTGGATTTGCCCGCACCGCTCGGCCCCATCACGGCTACCGCCTCGCCCGGTCCCACGGCGAAGCTGACGCCCGCCAGCAGCACTGCGCCGCGCGCCGGATCGCCGAGCAGCAGATTTTCGGCCGCGAGCCGTCCCTTGGGCGCAGGCAGCGCGGTCAGCGCGGTCGTCGCCTCGCGCCGCGCGAGCAGATGATTGAGCTTGTTGAACGACAATCGCGCCTGCGCCACCGTACGCCACTGGCTCAATATCTGTTCGACCGGCTGCAACGCTCGCCCGGCCAGGAACGAAGCGGCGAAGATCGCGCCGGCCGACGCGCGTCCGGTGACCGCCAGCCATGCGCCGAGGCCGAGCGCCAGCGATTGCAGCGACAGCCGCAGGAACTTGCTGATCGCCACATGTCCACTGGCGGAGAAATTGGCGGCGAGTTGCAGCCGGATCATCTCCAGCCGGTCCTGCAGATGCCGTCGCACCATATTGTCGCGCATGCCGAGCGCCCGCACCACGTCGGACCGCGCCAGCATCTGCTCCTGCGCCACATAGGTCAGCGATGCCGCGTCGCCGGCGCGCCGCGTGGCATCGCTCGTGCCCTGCTCGTTGCGCCACGCGATCGCGGCCAGCATCAGCGTTCCGACCAGCACCAGCACGCCGAGCCAGGGATGCAGCAGGAAGCAGACCAGCACGTAAAGCGGTGACCAGGGTGCATCGATCAGCGCCAGCATCGCCGGACCGGTCAGCACTTGGCGCAGCGAATCGAACTCGCGCATCGTCTGCCGCGCGAGCCGGTCGAGCGCACCGCCGCGCTCCGCCAGGCTCGCGTCCATCAGCACCGCCGACAGCTCTCGGTCCAGCCGTGCGCTGGCCCGCACCAGGATGCGCGAGCGGACGAGGTCGAGCAGCGCGAGGCTGATCAGCCCGAACAGCAGCACGACGGTCAGGAACAACAGCGTCAGCCGGCCGCCGGTCGGCACCACCCGGTCATAGACCTGCAGCATGTACAGCATCGGCACCATGAACAGCAGGTTCAACAGCGCGCTGAACGCGCCGACGGCAACGAAATGCCGTTTGCAGCCGGCAAGCGCGGCCCGCATCGCGTCGGCGACTGGCTGATCGGCCAACTTCACGCTTCGTTTCCTGCCTGACCCGCGACCCGGTGCCGCGCGCGCTTGTTGAGCGTAAGGGCCATGTCTGCAAGCTGAATTTGGTTCACGGACCGCGCACGATGGCGCCGCCCTTGACGACCAGCCGCACCGCGTGCGCCGCGGCGATGTCGCGCGTCGGATCGCCGCTGACCGCCACCAGGTCGGCCAGCAACCCCGGCTTCACCGCGCCGCGATCGCTGAGGTGAAAGGCGCGGGCATTGCCCGAGGTGACCGCGACCATCGCCTGCGCCGGCGGCATTCCGTCGGCCACCATCAGCTCCAGCTCGCGCGCATTGTCGCCGTGCGGAAAGACGCCGACGTCGCCGCCGACGCATAGCGCCACGCCCGACCGGAGCGCCAGCGCGAAGCTGCGCCTGCTGGCCGCCACGCCCGCCGGTGCCGGCTCCGCGCCGTTCCACCCGGCATAGCGCGCAACGGCGTCGGCTGCAGCGAGCGTCGGGCACAGCGTTATGCCTTTCGCCTTCATGTTCGCGAAAATCTCGGCCGTGCCGCCATAGCCATGCTCGATCGTGTCGGCGCCCGCCGCGATGGCCCGGCGCATGCCTTCCGCAGTCGCCGTATGCACCGCGACGATCCGGCCGGCATCATGCGCCGCCGCCACCCCCGCGCGCATTTCCTCGAGCGAGAAGGTGGGGCGGCTCTCCTCGCCCGCGCGCCAGCGATAATCGCCGTAGAGCTTGACCACGTCCGCGCCCGCGGCGATCTGCCCGCGCACCGCGCGCACCACCTCGTCGACTCCGCTTGCCTCCTCCGCTCCTTGCGGCACGGCGACCCCCGGCTCGAAGCCCTTGGGACCGTAAGCGCCCCTGGCGACGATCGCCCGCGTCGCGACGATCAGCCGCGGGCCCGGAACGATGCCCTGCTCGATCGCCTGGCGAAGGCCGACGTCGGCATAGCCTGCGCCCTCGGTCCCGAGGTCGCGCTCGGTGGTAAAGCCGGCTTCCAGCGTCTTCCTCGCCGCGCTCACTGCCCGCGCCGTGCGCAGCGCCAGCGGCTCGTGCAGCACCTGATCGTCCCACTTGGTTTCGTTGTACGGATGGAGGAACAGATGCCCATGTCCCTCGATCATCCCGGGCATCAGCGTGTCGCCGGGTAGGTCGATCACCTGCGCGCCGGTCGGGGCCGTCAGCGACGGCCCGACCGCCGCAATCCGGTCGCCCTCGACCAGCACCTGCCATCCCTCGTGCGCCACGGGCGCCACGCCGTCGAACACCCGCGCGGGCTTCAGCAGCAGCAGCGGCGCGGCCGCCACAGGCGCGCCGATCGCCAGCATCAGCAGGGCCAGACCAAATTTCATTCGCATCCGCTCCTTGCTCCGCCCGGCGCCGCCGGATAGCCCTTGACGGATGGATAGACCCGCCACGCCGCTTCGCAAGCTCCTCCTCGCCTCGGCGCTCGTCGCACTAGCGTCTCCCGCTCTCGGTTCGACCCCCGCCGAGACCGCCCGCTGGCGCACCGAAGCGTCGCGCGTGACCATCGCCCGGGACGAATGGGGCATTGCCCACATCGCCGGCCGCACCGACGCCGACGCGGTGTTCGGCGAAACCTACGCCCAGGCGGAGGATGACTTTTCACGCATCGAGGCCAATTATCTCACCGCGCTCGGCCGCACCGCCGAGGCGCGCGGCGCTGCTCAAGACGCCATCTGGCAGGACCTCCGCCAGCGGCTCTATGTCGATCCCGCCGACCTTCGGACGCGCTACCGCGCGAGCCCGGCGTGGCTCCGCGCGCTGATGGACAGCTGGGCCGACGGGCTCAATTTCTACCTCGCCACCCATCCCACCACGCACCCCAAGGTCCTCACCCGTTTCGAGCCATGGATGGCGCTGTCGTTCACCGAAGGCAGCATCGGCGGCGATATCGAGCGCATCTCGCTGACTGACCTTGCGGCCTTCTACGGCGCGCGCCTCCCCCGCACCGCCGAGGAGACCGGAGCGCTGCCGAAGGAACCGCGCGGCTCGAACGGCATCGCCCTCGCGCCCGCCCTGACCCGCGACGGCCACGCGCTGCTGCTCATCAATCCCCACACCAGCTTCTACTTCCGCTCCGAATCGCAGATGACCAGCGGGGAGGGGCTCAACGCCTATGGCGCATCCACCTGGGGCCAGTTCTTCATCTACCAGGGTTTCAATCCCAACGCCGGTTGGATGCATACATCGTCGGGGGTCGATAGTGTCGACGAATATGCCGAGACCGTCGTCCGCCGCGGCGCTCGCCGCTTTACCCGGTTCGGCGCGAAGCGCGTCCCGCTGACCGCCCGGCCGGTAACACTAGCCTATCGCCGCCCCGACGGCAGCCTTGCCCGGCGCACCTTCACCACCTGGCACAGCCACCATGGCCCGATCGTCGCCCTGCGCGACGGCAAGTGGATCGCGGAGGCGCTGATGTGGAAGCCGGTGCCCGCGCTCGAGCAGAGCTGGCTGCGCACCAAGACCCATGACCTCGCCTCATATCTCGCGGTCGCCGAGCGCAAGGCCAACTCGTCGAACGACACCATCTTCGCCGACGCCAAGGGTGAGATCGCCTACCTTCATCCGCAGTTCGTGCCGATCCGCGACAACCGCTTCGATTATCGCGGCACCGTGGATGGCAGCGACCCGGCGACCGACTGGCAAGGCCTCCATTCGCTGTCGGCCCTGCCGCAAGCTCTCAGCCCGCACTCCGGCTATGTCATGAACACCAACAACTGGCCGTGGACCGCCGCCGGGCCGGACAGCCCGCGCGCGGCGGACTTCCCGCGCTACATGGACTCTGCCGGCGAGAATGCGCGCGGCATCCACGCGGCGATGCTGCTCAAAAATGTCCGAGCAGTCACGCCCGAGAGCCTCCGCGCGCTCGCCTTCGATCCCTACCTCCCCGCCTTTGCGACGCTCATTCCGCAACTGCTCGCGGCCTATGACGCCCTGCCGCAGGCCGACCCGCAGCGCGCGCGACTCGCCAGCCCGATCGCCCTGCTGCGCGGCTGGGATTTCCGCTGGTCCGCCGCCTCGACCGCAACGTCGCTCGCAGTATTCTGGGGCGACGGCCTCGCCCGCGACGTCGGCCCGTTCGCCAAGGCCGAGCGGCGCAACATTCCGGACTATATCGCCGCCCGCGTCACCCCCGCCGCCAAACTTGCCGCGCTTGGCGCCGCGGCCGACAAGCTGACTCACGAGTTCGGCGGCTGGCAGGTGCCGTGGGGCGACATCAACCGCTTCCAGCGGCTCGACGATGCGATCGATCCCCACTTCGACGACCGCCGCCCCAGCTATCCCGTGCCGTTCACGTCCGCCCAGTGGGGCTCGCTTGCCTCCTTTGGCGCGCGTCCCTACGCCAATACACGGCGCTACTACGGCACCAGCGGCAACAGCTTCGTCGCCATCGTCGAGTTCGGGCCCAAGGTGCGTGCCTGGGCGGTGATGGCCGGCGGCCAGAGCGGCGAGCCCGCCGCGCCGCACTTCGCCGACCAGATCCCGCGCTATGCTTCGGGCGACCTCCGCCCGATCCACTTCTGGCCCGCCGACGTCGCCGCTCACGCCGCCCGCACCTACCGCCCCGGCGAGACCCGGTGAGAATCACCGCCGCGACGCTCGACGCTATCGGCGCTGCGGCGCCCTACGCCGACAGCAAGCCGCTGCGCCTCGCCGACCTGACGCTCGATCCGCCGCGCCCCGGCGAACTGCTCGTCCGGATCGAGGCGGCGGGCCTGTGCCACTCGGATCTGTCGGTCATCAACGGCGACCGACCCCGTCCGCTGCCGATGGCACTCGGTCATGAGGCCTGCGCCACGGTCGAAGCGCTCGGCGATCCCGACGACCCGCACTTCGCAGTCGGCGACCGCGTGGTGCTCGCCTTCCTGCCGATGTGCGGCGCCTGCGCCCATTGCCTGTCGGGCGCGCCCTATCTTTGCCCCAACGGCGCCATCGCCAACGGCAAGGGCGAGCTGCTGAACGGAGGCCGCCGCCTTCATGAGAGCGGGCGCGAGGTTCACCACCACCTCGGCGTCTCGGCCTTCGCCAGCCATGCCGTCGTCGACCGCCGCTCGGCGGTGAAGATCGACCGCGACATCCCGCCCGAGATCGCCGCCCTGTTCGGCTGCGCGGTGCTGACCGGAGTCGGCGCGGTGCTCAACGCGGCGAGGCTCCGCGCCGGCGAGAGTGTCGCCATCTACGGCCTTGGCGGCGTCGGCCTCGCGGCGCTGCTCGGCGCACTTGCTGGCGGCGCTCATCCGATCGCCGTCGTCGATCCCGTCGCCGACAAGCGCGCCCTCGCGCTCGATCTTGGCGCCGATCAGGCCTTCGCCCCCGGCGAGGAACGGTTCGACGTCCCGCCCAAGATCGTCATCGAAACTGTCGGCAAGGCCAGGGTGCTCGAGCGCGCTTACGCGCTGGCGCGGCGCGGCGGCCGCATTGTCACCGTTGGCCTGCCCAACCCCGCCGAAACCTTCTCCATCCCCGCGGTCAGCCTGGTCGCCGACGGCAAGACGCTGATCGGCAGCTATCTTGGCAACGCCGTGCCCGCGCGCGACATCCCACGTTACATCGCCCTGTGGCGCGCCGGAAAGCTTCCCGTCGAGCGCCTGCTGACCAGCGTCTCGCCGCTCGGCGACATCAATGCCCTGTTCGATACGCTCGCGGCGGGCGAAGCGGTGCGCCAAGTGGTGGTTCCGTAATATTCCGCAGGCGCCTGCCAGCCAGAGTTCGGAGAATGCCATGCCGACCACGCCACCGCTTCTCCTCGCACTCGCCGCGATCCTGGTCGGCGCGGCGTCCCCAGGACCGAAGGATAGCGATACCGTTGCCTGGTGGCGGACCACGGCGGCCCTTTCGAGCGATGCGATGGAGGGACGCGACACCGGCTCTCCCGCGCTTGAGCGCGCCGCCCGCCTCGTCGCGGCAAGGCTCGCCGCCGCTGGCCTCAAACCGGTCGGCGACGGCGGCAGCTGGTTCCAGCATATTCCCCTCGATGAGATCGCACTGACGCGGGCCGACCTGCGCGCCGGGGGCAAGCCGATCGCCTTCCTCGACGATTTCACCATCGATGCGAACGCGGGGCTGCCGCGCATCCTTTCTCTGCCGATCGCCTATCGCGGCTATTGTGCGGCTGGCGCGCTCGGCGACGTCCGCGGCAGGCTGGTGATTTGTCACGGCACCCATCGCGCCGGCTTGCCGACCGCCGCCGATCGGGTCGCTGCGGTTCGTGCAGCGGGCGCAGCCGGAATCGCCACCATCTGGGACCCCGGTTTCACGGTCGAACCGCCGCGCTGGCCGCTCGCTTATGAGCGCAATGTCAGCATCCGCGGGCAAGGGCCGGCGCCCGACACGTTCATTTCCATGCGGCTGCGTGCCGAGGCGCTCGGCCTGCTCGTCCCCGGCCGCGATGCCCGTGCGCTGATCCGCGCCGGCAGTGCCGGCCGATCATTGCCTTCATTCGACAGCCCGGCGAAGCTTGCCGGCCGCCTTACCATTGCCACCCGCCACTATTCCGCGCCCAATGTCATGGGCATTCTTCCCGGCACCGATCCGGCGAAAGCCGATCATGCGATCGTCCTCACCGCCCACCTCGACGGCTATGGTTACGGCAAGCCGGTGCGCGGCGACTCGATCTACAATGGAACGCTGGACGACGCGGCCTATGTCGCGCTCCTCATCAGGCTGGCCGAGCGCCGTCACGGCGCTGGGTTCGCCAGGCCGCTGATCTTCGCAATTGTCGCAGGGGAAGAGAAGGGGCTGCTCGGTTCCAGATGGCTCGTCGCGCATCCGCCGCGCCCGCTGTCGCGCATCGCGGCCGACATCAATCTCGACCAGCTTCGCCCCATTTTCCCGCTCAGGCTCCTAACGGTTCACGCCAAGGACGAAAGCACGCTTGGCGACGATGCTTCGGCGGTCGCAGCCAGCATGGGCATCGCCGTCCAGAACGATCCCGAGCCGGAGCGAAACCTGCTGCAACGGTCGGATCATTGGACCTTCATCAAGGCGGGCATTCCCTCGCTAAACTTCGTCTTCGGCTACACGCCGGGCAGCGCCAGTGAGCGGATCTACCGGCAATGGTATCGCAGCGGCTATCACCGGCCGCAGGACGATCTGAAGCAGCCGATCGACTGGCAAGCGGCGGCCGATTTCAACCGGTTCTTCTACGCGCTGGTCGCACGGATCGCGGATTCGCCGTCCGCGCCGGCGTGGAAGCCGGGCAGCAAGCTGCGCCCGGCGGCTCGCTAGCGGCGCACCACACCCACATCGGAACGCAACACCGGCACCGGCTCTAGCGTGCCATGATCGTCGGCGCGGAGTGTGTGTTTGGGCACCGCCGCGGCAGCCTGCGTCGGCACACCGGCGGGCGCCTCGACGATACGCCAGTTGGTCGACCCGATCGCTATCCCATGCGCCGCGAGCAGCGCCTCCGACGCGGTGAGGAACGCCAGATGGCTATGGTCGCCCTCATCCAGCGATTCGATCAGGCGGAACCCGGCGTGCCGGTACGCAGCGTCGATCGCAAGGTGCGACACGCCGGGACGGCGGGCAATGTCGATCGCCTGGCCGCGAAGATGATAGCTGTTCGGGACACCGCCGACCGCGCGATTGTGCGCAACGGTGCGAAAGGTGCTGGTCACCGCCCCGAATCTCGCACCCAGTCGCGCCGCCAGCGCGAGCTCTCCCGCCGGGTCGTTTAGGCGCACCGCTAGCGCCACACGCCCGCCAGCGGTTCGGACGCCGAAATCCGTTGCCGGCGGGGCCGCCTCCGCAGGCGCTATCAAAAGCAGCGTCAGGCATGCAACACTACGCACCGGCAGGCAGCTCCATTCAATCGCTCCGCGCTATGCTGGTTACCCGTGGCTTGCCACTGCTGAACGATGAGTGAGCCAGCGCGGGACAGATCGCTGCTCGCGACCCTCGAAACCGGATGCGTCATGTGGCAAGAAGCCTGTCTCAACGGAAAGAGAGCACCGCATGTCCCGCTTGTCGATCTCCGCCGCCGTCGCGCTTGGCCTAACCGTTCTGTCCGCGCCCGCCGCCGCACAGGGCGTTGACCAGGACGTGCGATGCCTGCTGCTGAGCAACGCCTTTGCGAAGGCCGAGAAGGATCCGGCGAAAAGGAACATCGCTGTCGGGTCGGGCCTATATTATTTCGGTCGGGTCGACGCGCGGCTGTCAGGAGACGCGCTGCGCAACCAAATCCTCGCTCAAGGCAAGCTGCTCACCAATCAGAATGCAGGGCCGCTCATGACCGCCTGCGCGCAACAGCTCCAGGTCCGGCAGAGACTCCTGCTGACGCTCGGCCAAAGCCTCAACGGCGCTCAGCCCAAAAAGTAGAGCAAGCGATCGGCGAGGCGGCGCTCGAAACATCGCTGTCGACCGCACTCCTCCACGGCTTGCCCAAATGCTGCGGAGCCGTGATAAGCATTCATGCTGAAACCGGGCGATCCTGGCGTCGAAACCCTGACTCGCATCCAGCAGAATTTGCTGGCGCGTGCCGAGCGGAAAATACTGACTGGCTTGTGCCGGCGAATGCCGATGTGGGTAACGCCTGACATTCTCACCGGGATCGGCGTCTTCGGAGCGATTGTGATCTTTGCCGGCTACGCGGCCAGCACGGGCGACGCCGCTTTCCTGTGGCTCGCCATCGCCGGCTATGGAGTTCAGTGGTTCGGCGATTCGATGGACGGCAGCCTCGCCAGGTACCGGCGTATCGAACGTCCTTCCTTCGGCTATTTCCTCGACCACAGCTGCGACGGGCTGACCTCGCTGCTGATTCTCTGCGGCATCGGCCTCAGCCCGTTCGTCCGCCTTGATGTCGCCCTGCTAGCGCTTGCCGGCTACCTCCTGCTGTCCATTCACGCCTATCTTGCCGCCAGGGTGCTTGGCGAACTCAAGCTGTCCTACCTCAATGCCGGTCCAACCGAGTTGCGCCTTGCGCTTATTCTCCTCACGCTCGCCATGATGATTGGCGGCGAATGGCCGATCTTGTTCGGGCGCGTCTCTGTCTTCGACCTCATCGTTGGAGGTGTCGGGCTGCTGCTCATCGCCTTGTTCGTTGTTCAGACCATCGCGACAGCGAACAGGCTTGCCGCCTTCGATGAAGATCTGAAGCGGAATTCCTAGCCGCGTCTCGCGCCGAATATGCATATGGTATTAGGTCGGTGCACGGGACGCACTCGTCGAAGCCTCAAGGGCTTGCCGCGGCTGGTTTGACAGCCGCTGGCAATGGTTACGGACCCGCTAGGGCTTCCTGCTAATCAGCTGTTTAGCGCTTCCGGCTGATGGTTCGGTTTCCGAGCGGGGGCTTGGGAGTAACGAGCATGCGCCATCGGCAATTCATCGAATGGACCCGGGCGGAGGAGCGTCGGCATCTCGACGTGCCCGCCATCGCCTATCGTGAGGACGGCAGCCGAATCGGCGTGCTGATGTCCGACCTCTCCTATGAAGGTTGCCGGCTTGCGACCGATAAGGGTTTCGCCAGCGGCGAGCGCATCACGCTGGTGGTGATGGAGCTCGGAACCGAAATTCTCGCGGAGGTCCGCTGGGCCTCTCCCGGCAAGCTCGGCGCACGTTTTCTTGATGGCGCGTTGATGGCGGAGGATTGATCCTCCAGGGCACTTTGCTCGACGAATCTCGCCTTGATCCGAAGCTTTACCTTGCGAGCAATGCGTCGCGCCGTCGGTCCGTGGCTTCGTCGAGAAAATGCAACTCGTGCAGCTCGGCGGGGTGTAGCGGCAGGGCAGGGGTGTTGCCCCATGTGATGCTCTCGTAGCGCTCCATCAGGTCGACGAAATGCTCATCCATCGTGCGCACGCCCGCCGCGGCCCGAACGCGCCCGGTGAACGCATCCGGCGTGTCGTACAGCCTGACGATCGCATCGCGCAAGGCGGTGGCATTGCCCGCGCGATAGGCGAGGCCCGCGCCCGCGCCGAGCTGGTCGAACGCGCCACCCCGATCCGGAACGATGATTGGCAGGCCGCTCGCTCGCGCCTCGCTAGCAACCAGGCAGAAGGTCTCGCTTTCGCAGCCGTGGACGAAAGCGTCGCTGCTCGCTAGCAGGCTCGCCAACTCGGCCCTGCTGCGCACCGGCGGCGAGATCTCGATGTGCGACGAGAAGCCCGCCTCCTTGGCGATCTTCTCCTCCTGCTTGCCGGCGCCGATCAGCAGAAGCCCGACCGGCCGCCGCCGCGCCGCCGAGGCGGCTGCGCGCACGACCATCGGCCAGCGCTTTTCGGCCGAAAAGCGCCCGATGCCGATCAGGATCAGCCCATCGTCGGGGAGCATCAGCCGGTCGAGCAACTCCTGCCTTAACTCGGATCGCGCGCGGCGCGGGTGGAAGATGCCCGGCTCGACCCCCAGCGGGACGCTCCGCACCTTCTTGAGCCCGCCGGCCTGCAGCCGCCGCGTGAGGCTCGCACCCGGGCTGACGACGATGTCGAACGCCTTGTCCAGTTCGCGCAGATGCTTCCAGAAACGGTCGAACAGGCGATCGATCCTCGCTTGGCTGGCGAGCGGCCCGAGCCAGCGATAGGCGTAGGACGACAGCGGATCGGCGTGCATCACCAGCGACCGCGGCGCATGCCCCTGCCATTCGGCCACCTTGGTTGCGCTCGACCACGGCGAGCTCGCTTCGATGAAGTCCGGCCGCCACGCGTCGAGCGCGTCGTGAATGCCGGTGCGGTCCGCAAAATAATGATAGCGGCGGTCGAACGGCAGCGCCGGCGAGGCGATCGTCACGAACAGCGCGCCCGGCCCGCGCCGCACGACACTGTCATGCCGGCCCGGCGCGATCACCACCACCTCGTGGCCGAGCGCGGGAAGGGTGCGCAGCTTGCGGTCGACATAGGTCCGCACGCCGCCGCCGTGGGGCGTGTAGAAGGCGCAAACGTCGACGATCCGCATGCGCGAACCTAGGCACGAATGGCCCTGAACGGCAAGTGAGCACCTGGTCGCGCGGTGGCCTCGCACGTAGCATTCCCCCGTCGCGCT
The DNA here is from genome assembly GCA_020200315.1 of Sphingomonadales bacterium. Taxonomy (GTDB): domain Bacteria; phylum Pseudomonadota; class Alphaproteobacteria; order Sphingomonadales; family Sphingomonadaceae; genus Sphingomicrobium. The sequence continues at coordinate 18,033 of JAIVIZ010000088.1, forward strand.
CGCGCCTATAGAGATACCCGATGCCGCGCCGTCTGCTCGCCTCGATTCACGACGTTGGCCCGCGGAGCGAAGGCGCGTTCGACCGCCTCCACGCGCTGTTCGCCGCGGAAGGCCTCGCCCGCCCGGCCTTGCTCGTCGTCCCCGACTATTGGGGCGAAGCGCCGATCCGTCCCGGCACCCCCTTCGCCACCCGTCTTCGCGGCCTGTCGGACGAGGGGCACGAGATATTCCTCCACGGCTGGTTGCACCGCGACGACAGCGGGCAGGGCGGGTTCAAGGCGCGCCACATGACCGCCGGCGAAGGCGAATTCCTCGCGCTCGACGCCGCCGAAGCGGCGCGCCGCATCATTGCCGGCCGCTTGCTGCTCGAGGACATCATCGGCCGCCCACTGACCGGCTTCGTCGCCCCCGCCTGGCTCTATGGCGAGGGCGCGCACCAGGCGCTGCGGACGACTGCGATGCCGCTTGCCGAAAATCATTGGCGCGTATGGAACCCCGTGACCGGCGCAGTGCTCGCGAAAAGCCCGGTGATCACCTGGGCCAGTCGAACGCCGCTGCGCCGCTGGTCGAGCCTCGGGGTGGCCGCGGCCGCCCGCACCCTGCCGCTGCCCACGACCATGCGCCTCGCCGTCCACCCCGGCGACGTGACCTCGCCGGCGCTCATCGCGAGCATTACGGCCACGCTCCGCAGCCTGCTCAAAACGCACGCACCGGCGCGCTACGCTGACCTTCAGAGCTAGCCCTTTCCGTTCCTCCTGAGCATAGTCGAGGGACTATGGCGAACGAAGCCGAGCCTCTGCGGTACTTTCAAGCCTCGGCTCCGCTCGGCCGGCTCCCTCGGCTACGCTTGGGACGAACAGGGATAGTGCACCACAAAAGGGGCCCGCCGAAGCGAGCCTTTTATTCTTTTGAGAGCACTCCCCTAGGCCGCGACCGCATCCTCATCATCGACCATCACCGGCCCGCTGTCCTGCCCCTTGGCGCTGACATCGCGGTCCACGAATTCAATAATCGAGATTTGCGCCGAGTCCGACAGGCGGACGCCCGCCTTGACGATCCGGATATAGCCGCCGGCCCGGGCCGCATAACGCTCGGCCAACACGTCGAATAGCTTCACCAGCTGGACGTCGTCCATCAACCGCGCCTGCGCCAGGCGGCGGTTCGACAGTCCGCTCTTCTTGGCCAGCGTTACCAATTTCTCGACATAGGGGCGAAGCTCCTTCGCCTTGGCCGTCGTGGTGGTGATCTGCTCATGCTTGATCAGCGCCGCCGCCATGTTGCGGAACAGCGCCGCGCGGTGGGCCGAGGTCCGCTGCAGTTTGCGATGGGCATTGCGGTGACGCATCTTGTTTTTCCTCGTTTGTCAGGGTCCCGTATCAGGCAGACCCAGCCAGGCGGTGCTTAAGGGGGACCGCCCATCCTCAAATGAAAAAGCGAGGCTATTCGCCCCGCTCTCGTGCCGCGCTCCCCAACCGCAAATCCCCCGCGAAGTCAATCCCGTCACACCGGCATATCGCCGTCGGGCACCTGCGGCCCGCCCGCGCCGCCCCAGACCCATTCAGGCGGGTTGGCGCGCCGTTGATCACGGTCCATACCGCCGTCTGCTGCGCGCGTAGGCTTTGCAGACTTGGCCCAGCTTAGCGATCTTGTCGGCTCAGGCACCGTCACCTTGGGCAGCGCGGCTTTCGTTGCCTATCGACGCGGCTCGGGTCGGAGCTCTCCGTGGCCGCTTCGATCAGTAACGCAGCGATGAAGAGGTGCTTCCGCGCATATTCCGTGCGGGCGCCTAAAAAGAAAAGCCCGGTCAGTGACCGGGCTTTAGCTTAACAACGTGTGGTCCGCGCGGCCGGCCTGGGGAGGACGCCGGTGCGCAGGTGGGGTTGGTGCGATCAGGCCGCTTGCATGGCGCGAGCGGTCGTCTTGCGGGTCCGCCGCATGCCGAAGCCGACGGCGCCGAAGCCCAACAGCATCATCCCCCAGGTGCCCGGCTCGGGAACGCCCGGAGTGAAGGTGGCGTTACCGCCGAAAGAACCATTGCCGCGCGATGTGCCGGTCACGGTGATCGTGTTCAGCGCTCCGAACGTGATCGGCACGCTGTTGATGGCGAAGGTCTCGTCAGCCCCGCACGTGCCAACGCCACGCGTCGTGCAGGTGACGCCGTTGATATCCCTGAAGGTCGCCGTCGCCCCGAAGCCATTGACCAGGACCGAGAGGATGTCGAGGTCAGTTACGCCCATGAAGGTGGTCGTGCCGGTCGTGATCGAACCGCTTCCCGTGCCGCTCTGCGGAATGGTGAATTGGAAAAGATCGGTGAACGACCCCGCCGGGATGCCGGCGTGGCCGAACGCCGCCGTGATGGGCCCGGAGAAGATATTGCCGCCAACGACAAAGAATGTTCCGGCCGGCTGCGAGGTCGGCGTGATGATGGTCGTGGCCGCGGTCGCCGGAGCGGCAAGGGCCAAGGCGGAGACCGCCGCTAACGCTACAAACAACTTCATCTCGAGACCTCCCAGTTTGAATCATTATCGATTCGTTAACCTTATACGCGAAACCATGCAAATAAGGAAATTGTTCCGCATCCCAATTTGAGACACCGCGATAGTCGCGGCTGTGTGTCCCATTTGCATCTAAGTTTCGGGAAGAGGCGGTTGTTCCACGCCCTTGTGCGGGCCAACCTGCGAAATGCACCGTCCACCGCGACACGGCTGAAACGCTATTAACCTTTAAGACGTACGCCTTCAGGCTTGCACATTGAGAGCTGCGGGACGGGCCCACTTTTTTGAAAAAAGGGCGGGATGGGTCGGTCCGACGAGACTGGGGTGGGTGTTGATGTCGGTGAACTGGGGGGCATTGCCCCGTCGCGAGAGCAGGACCGGACATGGTGAAGCCGCCGCGCGCGAAGGCGCCCGGCTCCACACGATCTTCCTGCCGCGCCACAGCGAGCAGGGGCCGGAGGCGCTGACCATCCGCCTCGCCGACTGCGACGGCCATCGCAATCGCGCCAACATGCTGCTCAACCGGATGTACTCGTGGCGCGGCTATGGCTCGAATCACCGGCTGCCGTCGGCACCCAATTGCGTCACCTTCACCGCGACATCGCGGGACGAGGTCGTCGGCACGCTGACCCTGACGGTCGATTCCCCCACAGGCCTCGCCGCCGACCGCACGTTCGCGGAAGAGATTGCGGAGTTTCGCACGGCGCCCGGCGCGAAGCTGTGCGAGCTGACCAAATTCGCCTTCGACACGTCGAGCCCGTCGCGGCCGCGTCTCGCGGCGCTGTTCCACATCATCTTCATCTACGGCTCGATGCATTATGATTGCACCGACCTGTTCATCGAGGTGAACCCGCGCCATCGCCGCTTCTATGAGGTCATGCTCGGCTTCCGCCGCGTCGGCACGCCCAAGACCAACGACAGCGTGGGCGCGCCGGCGCAGCTGATGTGGCTCAACGTCGCCGACATCCGCCGCCATATCGACAAGCACGCCGGTGACGACCGGGAGACGGCGCGCTCGCTCTACCCGCATTTCTTTTCCGCCAAAGAAGAGCAGGGGATCTACGGGCGCCTCGCCGGAGCGGCCGGGGATTCGCCCACTCCGGGCCTGAGCGACGGCGCGCTGCCGCTCCCGCAGGACGCCCCCTCCCCGTGGCAGGAACGGGCCGAGCTATAGCTGTTCGCCAGGACGCCCATGGTCCACGTCGACTCCGAAGCCATCCTCGACATCGACTATGACGCGGCCGCCGCGACGCTCCATGTGCGCTTCACCTCCGGCGACGGATACAGCTATTTCGACGTGCCGGCCGACGTGCATCGCGCCTTCGTCGCGGCACAGTCCCACGGCCGCTTCTTCCAGCAGCACATCCGCGATCGCTACCGCTATCGGAAGGTTGGCTGATGCCCGGCGGACAGAGTTCGTCGTCCGAGCGCACAATTATCGACCGGCCCAGTGAACCCTACGCGTTTGGCACGCCACCACGGCAATGCGCCGGCACGGGAACGAGGTGTGGGATAATTTCGATCGGCGCGAAGGCGAAGGGGAGCGTGGCGAACGACGGCGTCGCGGACGAGGTCGCGGGGAGGATATATTTGCGCGGGCTGGGTTGGCTGCGGAGTAGGACGACCGGCGGCACATGAGCGCCGCCGGGATCCCTTTTTACTCGCTCAAGTCTTTGTAAATGTTCGTGATCTGGAACAACGACGAATAAACTGCCCTGCTTTTACCCATATTCCAAGGGTTCGAGCCGACGGTGTTTATATACTGTCCTTTGGCAGCCTTTATAATGTCCACATCGTGGAACTTGGCGGGCGGAGCGTAGGCCCAACGCCCATCAATTTTCCTCACGAATGCTGAGAGCGACGCGATAATCGGAAAGACAATCCCATCAGGCACATCGGTAACGTTCTTACTTTCGTCGCGGCCAATTGATCTCAGACCAGTCCCTTTGAAGCCTTGGTGCTTCTTCCAACGCTCGTACAACTCCAGCGCTTGCGGTGCCACGTCCAAATAATATTGATACAAGTCGGTGGCCTTTGCTGCTTCTCCATTTTGAAGTTCCTCGGACGAAGGACTCTTGGCCTTCCGGTGAATGTCTTGGAATTCACGAAGGCACTTGGATTTCATGCTATATGTATAGACCTTGATCGGATCATCCTTCTCCTTCGGCTTTGGCCAGATCTCGACCGGCATCAAAGCCGTGCACACCTGTAAGACCTTCTCCGTGTCAGCAAAATCGTTCGATCTTTCCGTTTCCGATTTACGAAGCTTAAGATCGGGCCGCACCTCCTGCAGCCGTGTCTCCAACTCGTCGAGCTGACCGCGACGACCAGCAATTGAAAGCCGCGCGACGTCATTCTGAAAATTGCGCGCGATAGAGATCTCAGCCTTCAGATCGTCATCCTCGGCCACGACGATCTCGAATTTCACAAACACCGGGTGCGGCATAATGTCCCTAGCCGTGCAATGCTTGTAATACCGGGCGAGTTCACCGCGCGTCTGAGAACCATTGATGATGCTTGGCGACACTAAGGTGACCGTCTTTTGCTTCTCCTCCACATCAGCCGCAGCAGCAACAATAACGATCCCCCCATTGAGGATGCAAAAGTCCTGAGGCTTGTTTTCCAAGGTGTCGCGGATCTGACGGTGTACGTCGGAAAGGCGCTGGCGCTGCTTTCCCTCGGCCGTAACGAGATATCCGCGGACATTCTCATTCTCGGGCAATTGCAAAAAGGCGGTCCCGCCAGCATGGCCCGCGTAAACGCGCCGGCCATTCTCGACGTCGTCAGGGGAGCTAATGTTGCGGAGGGAGTTGTATTCGAAAATCGCGCGCAGGGGCGCACCATCGAGATGGGTCATTTGCTTCTCCTGTCTCGAGTGCCTTAACCGCCGCCAGCACGATTGCCGGGACGAAACACGTCGGACCAAGTCCTGCTGCGCTAATCTAGACTGTTTTTCAAGAGGGTGCATGACCCCCGATGTCTTCGCCGATATGTCGAGGCGCGGAGCACGGAGAGGCAAGGCATCCCTAAGCCGCCACTGGCACCGCCCCACCCACCACGCTCTTCCGCTTGCCTGCGTTCCATCCCGTCCAGCTGGTCAGCGCGCCGACAGCGAAGCCCGCCGCGACCAGGGTTGCGCTCGGCAGTGTGCCGAGCAGGCGGAGCAGGCTTCCCAGCCAGGCGCTTCCGCCCATCGTCCCCATCGTCACCATCTGCAGCGCGACGAAGCCAGCGGTGACCAGGAACGGGCTCGCGCGCTCGCGATGTCGCCACCACACGCCTACGCAGAATGCCAGCGACACTGCGTCGGCGCACAGGATCGACGGATCAGCCGGCCGAAATCCTGCGGCCCGTGGAGCGCGAACGCCGGCACGAAAGCGGACAGGATCCGGCTGAACGGCGATTCGAACAGGATGATCGGCGTGCCGAGCAGATAGCCGGCGTGAAGCCAAACCTTGCGCCGATATTTCAGCGCCCGGTAATACAGCGTCACATAGGCTGCCGCCGCCACCGATAGCCCGATCAGGAATTGCGCGCCGAACATCGCCCGCACGGGGTCGTTTCCGGCGACATAGCCCTTGGCGGTGACATCGATGATCGCGCACAGGCCGGCGATCAGGAATGGGAACAGCAGCAGGCTCGCCTTGCCTGCGGCGCGGTGAAGCGGAAGCTGCTTGTGATGCGCGGTCCAGCTTTGCGTGCCGACCAACATCACCCACAGGCTCGACGCGGCGCCGTGTGCATGGAATTGCCACGGAACGTGAC